>NZ_UHIP01000001.1:2700000-3000000 GCF_900460245.1 Vibrio fluvialis | reverse complement strand
GCCAATCGGGTGTACGTTGAAGTCGTGCGCGCCATTCCCGTCTTGGTACTGCTGTTGTGGGTCTACTACGGATTACCCGCGCTGTTTGACGTGTCACTTAATCATTTTACCGCGGGGGTTATCGCGCTCAGCCTGGCGGAAAGCGCATTCATGGCTGAGGTGTTTCGAGGTGGGATTCAAGCCATCGCCCGCGGCCAACATGAAGCAGCAGAAGCCTTGGGGCTGAATTATTGGCAAAAAATGCGTCTGGTAATCCTGCCTCAGGCACTGAGACAAATCCTGCCGCCGCTGGGCAACCAGTTTATCTATATTCTGAAAATGTCATCGCTGGTCAGCGTCATTGGTCTGAGCGATCTGACCCGCCGCGCCAATGAACTGGTGGTCACAGAGTACTTGCCGCTGGAAATCTACACTTTTCTGGTACTGGAGTATCTGGTGTTGATTTTGTTGGTGTCACAAGGGGTGCGAAGTCTGGAGAAAAAGCTGACCCTGCCGCAATAAAAAAGCCTGCTATTAGCAGGCTCTCTAGGTCTATTTCTTTTTAACCGGACGCTGCCAGCCAGAGATTTTCTTCTCTTTAGCGCGAGTAATGACTAACTCACCTTCCGCAACATCGCGCGTCAGAGTAGTACCCGCACCGATGGTAGCCCCGTTTGCAATCGTCACAGGAGCCACCAGCTGGCTGTCAGAACCGACAAAAACGTCGTCGCCAATCACGGTTTTATGTTTGTTGGCACCATCGTAGTTACAGGTGATCGCACCTGCACCGATGTTGACGCGTTGGCCAATTTCCGCATCACCAAGATAGGCCAGATGGTTGGCCTTTGAGCCCTGACCCAAACGCGCATTTTTCACTTCAACAAAGTTGCCGACATGTGCATCGTTTTGGAGCTCAGCGCCTGGACGCAGGCGCGTAAACGGCCCTACCGTACAATCTTCACCGACGGTCGCGCCTTCAATCACACTGTACGGGCGGATCACAGTATTGTCGTCAATTTCACAATCTTTCAGAATTGAACCGGCACCGATCACTACATTGTTGCCGATCGAAACGGAACCTTCGATGATCACGTTCACGTCGATTTCAACGTCCGTACCGCACTGCAGCTCACCACGCAGATCAAAACGCGCCGGATCGCGCAGCATCACACCTTGCTCCAGCAGCTTGTTCGCCTGACGCGCTTGGAAAGCACGCTCAAGACGCGCCAGTTGAATGCGGTCGTTGACGCCTTCCACTTCAATCGAGCTGACCGGATGCACGGCTTCTACAGCGCGACCTTCATCGTGCGCTGCCGCAATCACGTCCGTCAGGTAGTACTCGCCTTGAGCGTTGTTGTTATTCAGCCCTGCCAACCAGCGCTTCAAATCGCCCCCCGTTGCGACCATCACACCCGTATTGATCTCTTTAATCAGTTTCTGCTCTTCTGTGGCATCTTTTTGTTCTACGATCGCCACCACAGGGCCATTTTTACGTACGATGCGGCCGTAACCCATTGGGTTATCGAGCACCACGGTCAACAGTGCAATGCCGCCCGTAGGTTGAGCGTCCAGCAAGCTATCGATGGTTTCTTCTGAAATCAGCGGGACATCGCCGTACAACACCAGAATTTTCTCATCATCCTGAAACTGAGCAGACGCTTGATCCACTGCGTGTCCAGTACCCAACTGCTCCGCCTGCAATACCCAATTGACGCTCTCTTCAGCCAATGCGTGTTGCATTTGATCGCCGCCGTGGCCAAAGACTAAATGGATATTTTGTGCCCCTAAACTGTTACAGGTGTCGATAACATGCTTCACCATTGGTTTGCCCGCAAGGGTATGAAGCACTTTGGGCATATTAGAATGCATACGGGTGCCTTTGCCCGCGGCAAGAATTACTGCGCTAAATTTCATTGGATACCTAACTTACCTGACGTTAAACCTAATACTGCCCGCATTTTAGCGGCTTAATGAAGGGGTGTTAAATGAATGGCGTAAATTTCTATTAAAAATTAAGCAAAAAGGCGACCTTTCGGTCGCCTTTTGGTCTCAACGTAGTTAATTGGCTTAACGACGTTTCTTCGTCAACTCGATCACTCGAAGCTGAGCAATGGCTTTAGCCAGTTCACTGGCCGCTTGCGCGAAGTCCATATCGCCATGCTGATTCTGAATGTGTTCTTCAGCGCGACGTTTGGCTTCTGCTGCCTTCGCTGCGTCTAGATCTTCACCACGGATTGCCGTGTCAGCCAGCACAGTCGCTGTGCCAGGCTGAACTTCAATAATACCACCAGAAACATAAATGATTTCTTCGTGGCCGTGCTGTTTCACAATACGCACCATACCAGGCTTAATAGCGGTCAGCAGCGGTGTGTGGCCGTGGAAAATACCCAGCTCACCTTCGCTACCGGTCACCTGGAACGTTTCAACGAGGCCCGAGAAGATTTTCTTCTCAGCACTCACTACATCCAGATGAAAGGTTATTGCTGCCATATCGCCTCCTAGTTAGCCTTATAGCTTCTTCGCATTCTCAAGAGCATCGTCGATTGCACCGCAGTACATGAACGCTTGCTCTGGAACATCGTCGTAGTCACCAGCTAACAGGCCTTTAAAGCCACGTAGAGTTTCTTTTAGTGGTACGTAGATACCTGGGTCGCCCGTGAAGACTTCCGCTACGTGGTAAGGCTGAGTTAGGAAACGCTCAATCTTACGCGCACGAGCTACCACTTGCTTATCGGTTTCAGACAGTTCGTCCATACCCAGAATCGCAATGATGTCTTTCAGCTCTTTGTAGCGTTGCAGAGTCTGTTGAACGCCACGCGCAATGTCGTAGTGCTCTTGACCAACAACCAATGGATCTAGCTGACGAGAAGTCGAATCCAGTGGGTCGATCGCTGGGTACAGACCCATTGCTGCGATGTTACGGTTAAGTACAACCGTTGCATCCAAGTGAGCAAACGTGGTTGCTGGTGACGGGTCGGTCAAGTCATCCGCAGGTACGTATACCGCCTGTACAGACGTGATAGAACCTTTCTTAGTTGACGTGATACGTTCCTGAAGTACACCCATCTCTTCAGCCAGTGTTGGCTGGTAACCTACCGCAGATGGCATACGACCCAGAAGTGCCGATACCTCTGTACCCGCAAGGGTATAACGGTAGATGTTATCGATGAACAGCAGTACGTCACGACCTTCATCACGGAAACGCTCAGCCATAGTCAGACCAGTCAGAGCTACACGCAGACGGTTGCCTGGTGGCTCGTTCATCTGGCCGTAAACCATCGCTACTTTTGATTCTTCAGGTTTCTCGATGTTTACAACACCCGCTTCCTGCATCTCGTGGTAGAAGTCGTTACCCTCACGAGTACGCTCACCAACACCAGCAAATACAGACAGACCTGAGTGTTGCAGTGCGATGTTGTTGATAAGTTCCATCATGTTAACGGTCTTACCTACACCTGCACCACCGAACAGACCGATTTTACCACCCTTAGCGAATGGACAAATCAGGTCGATTACCTTAACACCAGTTTCCAGCAGCTCAGTTGCGTTAGACTGCTCTTCGTAGCTTGGTGCTGCACGGTGAATCGAGTAAAGCTCTTCAGCACCGATTTCACCACGTTCATCAATCGCATCGCCAAGTACGTTCATGATACGACCTAGCGTTTTAGTACCTACTGGCACTGAAATTGGAGCGCCAGTGTTTTCAACTGTCATTCCACGACGTAAACCATCCGAGCTACCCATTACGATTGCGCGTACAACGCCACCGCCAAGCTGTTGCTGAACTTCAAGAACCAGACGTTCTTTTGCTTCAACAACTTTCAGAGCATCGTAAACACCTGGTACTGCGCTCTGTGGGAACTCTACGTCGACTACCGCACCGATGATCTGTACGATCTTACCTGTAGCCATCGTTAATCCTCTAAACTGTTTGTTTTACCTAAGCTTAAACCGCTGCTGCGCCGCTCACGATTTCTGACAGTTCTTGTGTGATCGCAGCCTGACGGGCTTTGTTGTACACAAGTTCTAAGTCATCAATCAGATTTGAGGCGTTATCCGTTGCAGCCTTCATCGCAACCATTCGAGCCGCTTGCTCACAAGCAAGGTTCTCAACCACACCCTGGTAAACCTGAGACTCTACGTAGCGCAGCAATAGCGCATCCAGTAGAGGTTTTGGTTCAGGTTCATAGATGTAGTCCCATGAATGCTCACGCTGCATCTCTTCGCTGTCCGATTTAGGCAAAGGTAGCAATTGATCGATCTTTGGTTGTTGTACCATGGTGTTCACGAATTCGTTGAACACTACGTACAGACGATCCAACTCGCCGTTATCATATTTCTTCAGCATCACGCCAACAGAACCGATCAAGTCTTCCAGTGATGGGCTATCGCCCAGACCAGATACCTGAGCCGCTACTTTAGCGCCGCTGTTGTTGAAGAATGCCGTTGCTTTTGAACCAATAATGGCCAAATCAATTTCAGCACCCTTCTCTTTCCACGCTTGCATGTCTGTAACAGCTTTCTTGAACAGGTTAATGTTCAAACCACCACACAAGCCACGGTCGGTAGAAATAATGATGTAACCAACACGTTTCGCTTCACGCTCTTCTAGATACGGATGACGATACTCTAGATTCGCGTTGGCGACATGACCGATCACTTTACGCATAGTTGCCGCGTATGGACGAGAAGCTTCCATGGCGTCTTGAGAACGACGCATTTTTGAAGCTGCTACCATTTCCATCGCTTTCGTAATTTTCTGAGTGCTTTTCACACTACCGATTTTATTACGTATCTCTTTTGCGCCGGCCATCGTTACTCTCCATTAGTTGGTGGCAAAACTTGCCACCGACCTATTACCAAGTTTGGGTTGCTTTGAAATCGTCAACCAGCTTCTTCAGCTGAGCTTCGATGTCATCGTTGTAAGCACCCGTCTTGTCGATCTGCGCTGCTAGTTCAGCGTGTTGACCGCGAGCGTACGATAGTAGAGCCGCCTCGAAATCCAGAACTTTGCTCAGTTCTACATCTGCAAGGTAACCGCGCTCTGCTGCGAAGATAGTCAGAGCCTGATCAAAAACAGACATTGGAGCGTACTGCTTCTGTTTCATCAGTTCTGTTACTTTCTGACCGTGCTCAAGCTGACGTTTAGTCGCATCATCCAGATCCGAAGAGAACTGCGCGAATGCTGCCAGTTCACGGTACGCTGCAAGTGCAGTACGGATACCGCCTGACAGCTTCTTGATGATTTTCGTCTGAGCTGAACCACCTACACGAGAAACTGAGATACCTGGGTCAACTGCTGGGCGAACACCCGCGTTGAACAGTTCAGTTTGTAGGAAGATCTGACCATCGGTAATCGAGATTACGTTAGTCGGTACGAATGCGGATACGTCACCAGCTTGGGTTTCGATGATAGGCAGAGCAGTCAGAGAACCGGTCTTACCTTTCACTTCACCGTTAGTGAAACGTTCTACGTAGTCAGCGCTTACACGAGCAGCACGCTCAAGTAGACGTGAGTGGAGGTAGAAAACGTCACCAGGGAAAGCTTCGCGACCTGGCGGACGACGTAGCAGTAGAGAGATCTGACGATAAGCAACAGCTTGCTTAGAAAGATCATCGTAAACAATCAGTGCATCTTCACCGCGATCACGGAAGTATTCACCCATTGCACAACCTGCGTAAGGCGCAAGGTATTGCAGAGCTGCAGACTCAGAAGCTGACGCTACCACGACGATAGTGTTCTTCAGAGCGCCATGCTCTTCAAGTTTACGTACTACGTTCGCAATAGTAGAAGCTTTCTGACCAATCGCTACGTAAATTGAGTAAATACCTGAATCTTTTTGGTTAATGATCGCATCGATCGCCATCGCTGTTTTACCAGTCTGACGGTCACCGATAATCAGCTCACGCTGACCACGGCCGATTGGAATCATCGAGTCCACTGATTTGTAACCAGTTTGAACAGGCTGATCAACTGATTGACGGTCGATTACGCCTGGTGCAATCACTTCTACAGGAGAAGTCAGAGTTGCATTGAGTGGACCTTTACCGTCAATTGGTTCGCCCAGTGTGTTCACTACGCGGCCAAGCAGTTCAGGACCAACTGGCACTTCAAGAATACGACCAGTACCAGTTACTTTTTCGCCTTCCTTAAGGTCAGCATATGGGCCCATTACAACCGCACCAACCGAGTCACGCTCAAGGTTAAGTGCTAGTGCAAAACGGCCACCCGGTAATTCAATCATTTCACCCTGCATCACGTCCGCTAGGCCGTGAATACGGATAATACCATCGCTTACCGATACGATAGTACCTTCATTACGAGCTTCACTAACAACGTTGAAAGACTCAATACGCTGTTTAATTAGATCGCTAATTTCCGTGGAATTAAGTTGCATGCTCCAATCCCCATTAAGACTGCAAGGCATCGCTCAGGCGGTTCAAACGACCACGCGCTGAGTTATCGATGACTAGGTCTCCGGCTCGAATTACTACCCCACCAAGTAGGGTCTCATCTACACTGCAATTCAGCTGAACTTTGCGTTCCAGACGCTGCTCAAGTTTGCTGCTGATGTCTGCCAGTTGCTGCTCTGAAAGTTCAGTTGCTGAAATAACTTCAACATCGACTTTCTTCTCATGCTCTTGTTTCAGGGCATGGAATTGAGCACAAACATCCGGAAGGGCCTGTAAGCGGCCATTCTCAGCCATTACCTTCAGCAGGTTCTGACCATGTGCATCAAACTGATCGCCACAAATTGCGACAAAGATTTCTGCCAATTTCTCAGCAGACGTCGAACTGGTTAACAGTTCTTTAATCTGGTCGTTCATTGCGACTTCGGCAGCGAAAACAAGCATCTGGCTCCATTGATCCAGTTGTTGTTTTTCCACCGCAAATTCAAATGCTGCTTTAGCATAGGGGCGTGCAATTGTAGTCATATTAGACATTCGGCGCCCCCAGACTTAAAGTTTTGCAGTAATGTTGTCGAGAATATCTTTGTGCGCATCTTTATCGATAGTACGCTCAAGGATCTTCTCAGCACCAGCAATAGCCAGAGTTGCAACTTGTTTGCGCAGCTCATCGCGGGCACGGTTACGCTCAGACTCAATTTCAGCATCAGCTTGAGCAAGGATTTTCTGGCGTTCTGCCTGAGCTTCCTCGCGCGCTTCATCCAAAATTTGCGCTTTACGTTTGTTCGCAGCCTCAATGACCTCAGTTGCTGTGCGCTTCGCTTCTTTTAATGAATCAGAAGCGTTGGCTTGTGCTAGGTCCAAATCTTTCTTTGCACGCTCAGCAGCTTGCAAACCGTCAGCAATTTTCTTCTGACGCTCTTCAATCGCTTTAATGATTGGCGGCCATACATACTTCATGCAGAACCACACAAACAGTGCGAATGATATTGCTTGACCTAGCAGAGTTGCGTTCATATTCACAACAGCTACCCCTCTATATGGACTAAGTGTTAATCAAAGACAAACCACCAAACGGGGTTTGTCGCTGGCAAAACGTGATTAACCTAGTTGACCAACAAATGGGTTCGCGAATGTGAATAGCAGTGCGATTACGATACCGATCATTGGAACCGCATCCAGCAGACCTGCGATGATGAACATCTTAACTTGTAGCATAGGAGCCATTTCTGGTTGACGAGCAGCGCCTTCCAGGAATTTACCACCTAGAAGTGCGAAACCAATCGCAGTACCAAGAGAAGCAAGACCGACGATGATACCTACGGCGATTGCAGAAAAGCTCAGTAAAGTTTCCATTACTATCTCCAATTATAGTTGTTGGCTTAATGTGCCCAAATAAAAGCTAATTTATTAATGATCACTGTCTTCGTGTGCCATTGACAGATAAACGATTGTCAACATCATGAACACGAAAGACTGAATCAGGATTACCAGAATATGGAAAATAGCCCACGGTAGTGAACCCATCCATTGTAGCCACCATGGTAGCATTGCTGCGATTAGAATGAATACAACCTCACCCGCGAACATGTTACCGAATAGACGCATACCTAGAGACAGCGGTTTTGCTAGTAGCGAGACCACTTCAATAAGTAGGTTAAACGGAATCATCACTGGGTGGTTAAACGGATGTAGTGCTAATTCTTTCGCAAACCCACCTAGACCTTTCACTTTGATGCTGTAGTAAATCATCAGAGCGAACACGCCTAGAGCCATAGCCATGGTGATGTTCACATCAGCAGACGGAACCACTTTTAAGTAAGGGATACCGAGCCAATGCTGTGCTGGATACGGCAAGAAATCAATTGGCACTAAGTCCATGATGTTCATTAGCAATACCCAACAAAAGATAGTCAGTGCCAGCGGTGCTATTAGTGGATTGCGTCCATGGAAGGTGTCTTTGACGTTGGTATCGACAAATTCAACCACTATTTCAACAAAACACTGTAGCTTGCCTGGTACACCCGCTGTTGCCTTCTTCGCCACTGAACGGAACACCCAAAGGAAGATCAGTCCGGTAAACAAAGAAAAAAACAGGCTATCGATATGTACGTTCCAGAAACTTGTTTCCTCCGCAACCAGACCTAACTTGTAAAGAGATAGGTTGGAAAGGTGGTGTTCAATGTATCCGGACGATGTTAGCGCTTCACCTGGCGCAGCCATAACTCATCCTATTTTTTTGTTGTTAATGAATAGCACTGGCGCACAGATATTAATACCTAGTGCCAGCAAATAGGTTAGTTTTAGGGGAACAAGTTCCACCTGCATATACATGTAGGCGACAGAGAACAGAGCGACAGTGATGAGAATTTTAAGTGCTTCGCCTGTGTAGAAAGAGGCCGTGATTCGCTTTGCAGCGCGAGCTCCACTATACATAAAAGCACACAGCGCAAAAACTGCATTGGCAAAGACAAAAATGCCTCCACCAACTAGCGCTGAAAATCCCCATTCAGCATTTACGGCAATCGCCATCCCTGCTGCCACAACTATAACCGCGCCAAACTGGATCATTAACAATTGCTTTGCAAGCGCTCGTCCTGGCCTAGCTAACGCAGCTACCATGTATTCGTACCTCTAGTAATATCCAACACACCACTCAAAAACGGGGCTGGAAATTGGCGAAAATTATACGGTGACGGCAACTGATTGCAATTACAACGCCGCAAAAAGTTACAATTTTGTTTACACACCGACATATTTCGCTAAAGAAAACTTATTTTTCACAATTGATTTAAATCAATTATCTCACTTAGCCCTGCAGCTTGGCAATTAGTTGCTCCAATTTGTGAGGCTCATCAAGACTTATTGTGACTTTTGACTTTCCGCTTTTCGAGCGGACGATTGAAACTTTTGCCCCAAGTTTTTCACTCAGATTTTGTGACATTTGTTGTATTTCTACGTCTTCTGGCACATTTTTTACATCAGAGGTCTCTGAGAGGCATTTTTTCACTAATTGCTCTGTCTGACGTACGGTCAATTGCTTCTTGGCCACGCGCGCAGCCACTTCAATTTGTTGCTCGCCTTCCAACATCAGCAAAGCGCGGGCATGACCCATTTCCAACTGACGGGTTTCCACCAAACGCTTGACGCTGTCATCCAGCTGATTCAAGCGCAGCAGGTTACTTACCGTTGCACGCGATTTACCAATCACATCGGCGACTTGCTGATGCGTTAGCTTAAATTCGTCTTGTAACCGCTCCAACGCTTGCGCTTCTTCGATCACATTGAGATCTTCGCGTTGAATGTTTTCGATCAACGCCATCGCGATCGCCGCGCGATCTTCTACGCGTTTGATCAGACACGGGACTTGCTTCAGGCCAGCCTGACGAGCGGCACGCCAGCGACGTTCACCAGCAATAATTTCGTAGCCACCAAACTCCAGCGGACGCACCACAATCGGCTGAATGATGCCTTGTGACTGAATCGAAGCCGCGAGCTCTTCCAGCGCTTCTGGAGACATATCTTTACGGGGTTGGTAAATGCCCGGCTTGAGGTTGGTGATCGCAAGATCGGTCAACTCGCCGTCACTGGACATAGCCTGACTTTGAGAAGCCACATGTTGTTTTTCACGAGCCAGAGAGCTGGTGGACAGCAGTGCATCCAGCCCTTTTCCTAAACCACGTTTAGACATGCAAACGAATCCTTTAGTTGGTGTTATGCGGGTACTTCTTCACGACGCAACATTTCGCCAGCTAAAGCAAGATACGCTTTGGCCCCTGCGGAGTACTTGTCGTAATACATGGCTGGTTTGCCATGACTTGGCGCCTCAGCGAGGCGAACATTGCGAGGAATAACTGTGCGGTACACTTTGCTACCAAAGTGTTTTTTCAATTGATCAGAAACTTCGTTAGCGAGTCGGTTACGCGGATCGTACATGGTACGAAGCAGACCTTCGATCTTCAGATTGTCGTTCACCACTGCGGCTAACTTGCTGATGGTGTCCATTAACGCAGTTAAACCTTCCAAGGCAAAATACTCACATTGCATCGGCACTAAAACCGAATCGGCCGCCGCCATCGCATTGATTGTAAGGAGGTTTAAAGAAGGAGGACAATCGATAAAGATGAAATCATAGTTATCGCGAACTGGCGCGAGGGCGTTTTTGAGGCGGACTTCGCGGGCAAACACTTCCATAAGTTTGATTTCTGCCGCGGTGACATCACCGTTGGCGGCAATCAGGTCATAATGGCCTGTGGTTTTACGGCACACCACTTCTTCAAATGGTGCTTCTTCCACCAACAACTCATACGCGGTGGCATCCACCTGATACTTATCGACGCCGCTGGCCATGGTTGCATTGCCTTGCGGGTCCAGGTCGATCACCAGAACTTTGCGTTTAGTGGCTGCCATGGAGGCCGCCAGATTAATACAAGTCGTTGTTTTTCCTACGCCACCTTTCTGGTTGGCGATCGCTACGATTTTGCCCACGGTAATGCCTCGCTATTATCCCTTGCGCGATAAGATTACAAGATGACGCTCACCTTCCAACTCAGGAACATTCAAAGCTTTGATGTCGGTCACAGAACACCATTCCGGCAACTGTGCGATCTCTTCTTGCGGCAATAGACCTTTCAACGCCAAGAATACGCCTGTATGAGCACGCGGCAGGTGATGACACCACTCTACCATGTCTGTGATGGAAGCAAATGCACGGCTCAGAACGCCATCGAAGCCTTCTTCGCCATCGTAGTCTTCCACCCGGCTTTGAACTGGGGTGACGTTAGCAATCTTGAGTTCATGCAGTACCTGCTTGATGAAGCGAATGCGCTTACCCAGGCTGTCGAGCAGGACAAAGCTTTTTTCCGGATTCATGATGGCCAGGGGAATTCCAGGCAAACCAGGTCCGGTACCAACATCGATAAAACGCTCACCCACCAACAGCGGGCTGACCACGATGCTATCCAGAATGTGTTTCACCATCATTTCCATCGGATCGCGCACCGATGTCAGGTTGTAGGCTTTGTTCCATTTGTTGAGCAGCTCAACGTAGCCGACCAACTGCTCACGCTGATGCTCAGACACCTCTAGGTCGGTCTGAGCAATCAGAGCATCGAGTTTAACTCGTAGCGAATTCATTACGCGGCTTCTCCTTTTTTGAGCATGCCGTGTTTTTTCAGGTGCACCAGCAGAATAGAAATGGCCGCTGGTGTAATACCGGAAATGCGCGAGGCGATACCGATGGTCTCCGGCTTCGCGTTATTCAGTTTCAGTACGACTTCATTCGACAAACCTTTGACCGCTTTGTAATCAAGGTCGACAGGCAGCTTGGTGTGTTCATGGCGCAGGGATTTTTCAATCTCATCCTGCTGACGCTGAATATAACCTTCGTATTTAACTTGAATTTCAACTTGTTCCGCCGCTTCAAGATCGTCCATCGCCGGAGCAAAGGTTGGCAATGACGTCAGCATTTCGTATGTCATTTCAGGACGACGCAGCAGATCTTCGCCGCTGGCTTCACGCGACATTGGCGTTTTCAACAAGGCGTTCAGTGCATCCACACTGTCAGAATTCGGGTTCATCCAGGTCTCTTTCAGACGCTGACGTTCCGTTTCCATATTTTCAATCTTCTGATTGAAACGCGCCCAACGTGCATCGTTGATCAGACCCAGTTCACGGGCTTTTTCAGTCAAACGCAGATCAGCGTTGTCTTCACGCAGCAGCAGACGGTATTCCGCACGTGAGGTAAACATGCGGTACGGTTCTTTGGTACCCATGGTCGACAAATCGTCAATCAGAACGCCCATGTAAGCCTGATCACGACGAGGACTCCAGCCCTCTTTGTCCTGACTGAACAAACTCGCGTTCAGACCAGCCATCAGACCTTGTGCCGCCGCTTCTTCGTAGCCAGTAGTACCGTTAATCTGACCCGCAAAGAACAGGCCTTGAATAAACTTGGTTTCGTAAGTCTGTTTCAGATCGCGCGGATCAAAGAAATCGTATTCGATCGCATAGCCCGGGCGGACAATATGCGCGTTTTCAAAGCCTTTCATCGAACGCACGATCTGCACCTGCACATCAAATGGCAGACTGGTGGAAATACCGTTCGGGTAGAGTTCTGTGGTTGTCAGACCTTCTGGCTCGATGAAAATTTGGTGACTGTTTTTATCCGCAAAGCGCATCACTTTGTCTTCGATCGACGGGCAGTAACGTGGACCAATGCCTTCAATCACCCCCGCATACATCGGGCTGCGATCCAGGTTGGCACGAATCACGTCATGCGTTTTTTCGTTAGTGTGCGTGATGAAACATGGAATCTGACGCGGATGCTGTTCGCGCTTACCCATGAATGAGAACACTGGCGTAGGGTTATCACCATGCTGCGCTTCCAACACGGAGAAATCGACACTGTTGGCGTCGATACGTGGTGGTGTGCCGGTTTTCAGACGATCCACGCGGAATGGCAGTTCGCGCAGGCGCTGAGCCAATGCGATCGATGGCGGATCCCCTGCACGGCCACCTGAGAAGTTTTCCAGTCCAATATGGATCTTACCGCCCAGGAAGGTACCAACGGTCAATACCACCGCTTTAGCGTGGAATTTGAGGCCCATTTGGGTGATGACACCGCGTACCTGATCATTTTCAACGATCAGATCGTCAGCGGCCTGCTGGAACAGTGTCAGATTCGGTGTGTTCTCGAGTGCATGGCGAACGTAAGCTTTGTACAGCGCACGGTCAGCCTGAGCACGAGTTGCACGTACTGCTGGGCCTTTGGAGGCGTTCAGTGTGCGAAATTGAATACCCGCATGATCGATAGCTTCCGCCATCAGACCACCCATCGCATCCACTTCTTTAACTAAGTGGCCTTTGCCAATACCGCCGATTGCCGGGTTACAGGACATCTGGCCCAGGGTGTCGATATTGTGAGTAAGAAGTAACGTACGTTGGCCTGTACGAGCGGCTGCGAGCGCGGCTTCCGTTCCTGCGTGACCGCCACCAACCACAATGACGTCAAATGTTTCGTGATAAAGCATGAACGACCTCAGGTATTCATTGAGACTAAGGGATAAAATAAAAGAGACGTATTCTACCTTCTTTCCAGTGGCTAGAAAATCGCTTTTCTGCTTTTTTCCATTCAGGGCTTTTAAGTAAATAATATATAAAGATCTATATAGAGATCTTTTTATTGGATCTACTATTAGGATCGACGATCTCTGTGGATAAGTGAAAAATGATCAACAAGATCATGGATCTTGATTGGATCAGAACATGTGATCATCAACTGATCTGATCGAGGATTAACTGGGATCAAAATGGCTACTTATGCACAGGGGTAGATTTGGATCTAAGTTGTTATTTGGATAAATATAGGTTAATCACCGGATAAATGCAGAGTTATACACAGATGTTTGGGTTGAAAAAACACCAATCTGTTGATGCATCAATGCTGAATATTATTCACAGCGGTTTGGCTGGTGGCTTTGCTGAATGAAAAAAGCGACCTTTGGCCGCTTCGGGGAAGTGTTTAGTCAGAACTTTTCGATGATCTCATTGAGCCATATTTCCGCCGCATCTTCCGGTACCGGATGTTCTTGGACGTCAATCATCAAACAGTCTGCCAGTGGCGTGGCACCGATGTCTTCTAGTAAATCAAAGGCGTGCTGACCTGCTGCGCAGAAAGTGTCATAGCTTGAGTCACCAATCGCCACCACGGCAAACTTCAGCTCGTGAGTGTTGGGTGGCGTGGTTTGCAGGGCCTGAATAAATGGCTGGATATTATCCGGATACTCACCGGCACCATGAGTTGAAGTGATGATCAACCAGGTACCCTGAGCCGGAATGTCGGCCAATAACGGCTGATTGTGAATCGTGGTCTCTTTACCCTGCGCCTGCAGCAAATCGCTGAGGTGATCTCCGACGTATTCCGCGCCGCCTAAGGTACTGCCTGTGATGATATGAATCATATAAACCCCGGTGAATTTCGTGTGAAACGAAAGAAGTGAATAATCGACTTGGGGTAGAAGAATACAGGGGTAAGTTGTGGATAGTAAAGCCTGAGATCGTGCGAGTGGCTGATTTAATAAGGATCCTGTCTATGCACAAGCTCATCCACAATGTGGATCGCCGTTGTTTGATCGTATGAGCGGCTTAGAGTATGTGTCGGTAATCTTTGTTGGGAGTATAAACCAAGGAAAGGCATGGTAGGCGAGAGAATTTGAGCGGGAAACAGGCTAAGAGCCGAATGACTCTTAGCTGCGAAGTTTATTTACCGATACAGAATGACGAGAAAATACGACCAAGCAGGTCATCTGAGCTGAACTCACCGGTGATTTCATTCAGGTGTTGCTGCGCCAGACGCAGCTCTTCTGCCAGAATCTCTCCCGCCATATAGCCTTCCAGCTGTTGCTGGCCGATATCCAGGTGCTCAGCGGCACGCTCCAGCGCATCCAGATGACGACGGCGAGCCATAAAGCCACCTTCCTGATTGCCGGCAAAGCCCATGCACTCTTTCAGGTGTGAACGCAGCGCATCGACACCTTCACCAGTCTTCGCTGACAAGCGGATCAGGGTCGGTTGATTGACATGGCAGATCCCCAGCGTTTCGCCGGTCTGATCGACTTTGTTGCGGATCACCGTCATACCCATGCTGTCTGGCAGGCGATCGACAAAATCCGGCCAGATGTCTTGGGGATCGGTGGCATCGGTCGTGGTGCCATCGACCATAAACAGTACGCGATCGGCTTGGGCAATCTCTTCCCAGGCGCGCTCGATACCAATTTTTTCCACTTCATCCGACGCATCACGCAAACCAGCGGTGTCGATAATGTGCAGTGGCATGCCGTCGATGTGAATATGTTCACGCAAGACATCGCGCGTGGTGCCGGCGATATCTGTCACAATCGCGGACTCTTTACCCGACAGGGCGTTCAGCAGGCTAGACTTGCCAGCGTTAGGACGACCCGCAATGACCACTTTCATCCCTTCACGCATGATGGCGCCCTGATTAGCTTCCTGGCGCACCGCGTTGAGGTTATCAATGATGGCCTGCAAGTCAGCAGACACTTTGCCATCGGCGAGAAAATCAATTTCTTCTTCCGGAAAATCAATCGCCGCTTCGACGTAGATGCGCAGATGAATCAGTGACTCCACCAGCGTATGAATGCGTTTGGAAAACTGGCCCTGCAGCGATTTGAGTGCCGATTTGGCCGCTTCTTCTGAACTGGCATCAATCAGGTCGGCAATCGCTTCTGCCTGAGTCAGGTCCATCTTATCGTTGAGGAACGCGCGCTCAGAAAATTCCCCGGGGCGTGCCGGACGTACACCCGCAAGCGTCAGAATACGCTTGATGAGCATGTCCATGACGACGGGGCCGCCGTGACCTTGCAGCTCGAGTACATCTTCACCGGTAAACGAGTTGGGATTCGGGAAGAAGAGGGCGATACCCTGATCCAGTTCCACGCCAGACTCGTCTTTGAAAGGCAGGTATTCTGCGTAACGTGGTTTGAGTGTACGGCCTGTTACCGCCAGAGCTACCTCTGCGGCTTTCGGACCAGAAACACGAATAATGCCGACGCCGCCGCGGCCCGGAGCCGTGGCCTGCGCGACGATAGTATCGGTAGTCATAACCTTTACCTGTATAAAATCGAATTAGCGTCATTGTAATCAGCAAGCAACAAAAAGGCGACCTTTTGGCCGCCTTTGCTGATTCGCTTAATGCTTACTTGGTGTGTAAGCCTTTCTTCTCCAGCCCTTTGTAAATCAAAGTCTGCTGAATCAGAGTCACGATGTTCGATACCAACCAGTACAGAACCAGACCTGACGGGAAGAACAGGAAGAAGAAGGTGAACATAACCGGCATAAAGGTCATGATCTTCTGCTGCATTGGATCCGTCACGGTGGTTGGGCTCATCTTCTGGATGAAGAACATACTTGCACCCATCAGCAGTGGCAGGATGTAGTACGGGTCTTGTGCAGACAAGTCGTGAATCCAGCCAAAGAATGGTGAGTGACGCAGTTCGACCGATTCCATCAGTGCCCAGTACAGAGAAATGAAGATAGGCATCTGTAGGAAGATTGGTAAACAGCCGCCCAGCGGGTTCACTTTCTCTTTCTTGTACAGTTCCATCATTTCCTGGCTCATGCGCTGACGATCATCGCCGATGCGCTCACGCATAGCTTGCAGTTTTGGTTGCAGCATGCGCATTTTCGCCATTGAGGTGTACTGTGCTTTGGTCAGCGGGTACATCGCACCACGTACGATGAAGGTCAGACAGATGATTGCCACACCCCAGTTACCAACGAATGTTTGAATCACAGACAGCAGCCAGTGCAGTGGTTTCGCGATGAACCATAGCCAACCGTAGTCAACCACGAGGTCAAGGTTTGGCGCGGTAGCGGCCATTTGATCTTGCAGTTTAGGACCTACCCACAGGGTGGCTTTGAAATCCGCTTGCTGGCCATCGGCGATGGTTTTGTTTGGCATACGTACGCCAATATCACCCAGGTTGCCGATCACGCGCGAGTACAGGTTGGTACCTGGTTCATTGCGTGGAATCCAAGCTGAAGCAAAGTAGTGTTGAATCATTGCCGCCCAACCCTGACCGTTTGGCAGGTTCATCGCTAGGTTGCGATCCTGCATATCGTCAAAGCTGTATTTTTTGTAACGGGTATCTTCGGTTGAGTAAGCACCGCCACGGTAAGTTGGCATTGCCAGGCTACCGCCTGAATCCAGCAGGTTTTGACGCAGGTGCGCGTACATGCCCAGAGTGGCATTGTTACCTGAATGGTTGACCACGTTGTATTCAACGTCGATAGCGTAATCACCACGCTTCAGCACGAAAGTTTTGGTGTATTCGATGCCGTTGGCCTGGTAAGTCATCGGAATGCGCAGTTCATCCTGGCCATCAGCCAGAGTGAAGCTATCCGCGTCAACCGTGTAAGTCGGGCGGTCGCTGCTGCTCAGATCGATACCTTGTGGACCGATCAGGCCGCTTTGCGCGATGAATTGATGACCTTGAGTATTTTTCAGAAGGACGAATGGGTTTTCTGAGTCCAATTCTTCAGAGTATTGGTTCAGTTTTGCCGTGACGACATCGCCGCCAACTGTGTCAATTGACAGAGTCAGTACATCCGTGGTGACAGTAATCACTTTTGCCGCAGCACTGCTTTGCGATGGTACTGGATCGAACTCATCGGCTAAAGACGGTGCAGGAACGGCACTGCTGGTTTGAGCCTGCTCAACCGCTTGAGGTGCCGGATTCTTTGCTACTTGCCACTGTTGGAAAAGTAAAAAAGAAACCAGAGCCAAAGCGATTAACAGGATATTACGTTGAGAATCCATCGTTATTTATCTCTGTCGTGTTTTTGGACTGGTGGAACGGGGTCAAATCCCCCTTCGTTCAAAGGGTGGCATTTTAATAGACGTTTGCCGGATAACCAACACCCTTTTACAAATCCGTGAGCTCTCAACGCTTCTATCGCGTAAGTAGAGCAAGTGGGAGTAAATCGGCAACGCGGGCCGATCAGCGGACTAATAAACCACTGGTAGAGTCGGACTAAACCAATGGCTAGCCACGTGAAGGGCGAGAGAGGCGATGCCATAACTTGTCGAACAAAGTGAACATTTCTTCATTGCTCAAATCTTGGGCGCTTTTCTTCGCAATGACAACAAAATCTTTGTGTGCAAGTTTATGTTGATTGAGACGAAAGCTTTCGCGGGCCAAACGCTTAAAGCGGTTACGACCGACGGCTGTTTTGATTTGTTTCTTTGGAACCGCTAACCCTAAACGAGGATGAGAAAGGTTATTATCGCGTGCAATGATGGTGAAATGGGGGGAGCCTGCTCGATGAGCTTGCTGAAAGACATTTTGATAATGCTCGGGAGTTAACAAACGTAACTCCCGATTAAATGCGTACGTACTCAAAATAAGCTAGCGATTATTTTGACAGGCGCTTACGGCCTTTTGCACGACGTGCATTGATTACTTTACGACCGTTCGCAGTCGCCATGCGTGCACGGAAACCGTGAGTACGCTTGCGCTTTAGAACTGTAGGTTGAAAAGTGCGTTTAGACATGGTTATTACCTTTACTGATCAGTAGTTTTTAGGTTCATAAAACCCGGCGTGGGCAATACGTCTTCTCTTTATATAAAAGAAAGGACATTCCGACGCCTCTCAACAAAGAGGCGGAATTGTAATCACAGTCACAAAAGGTGTCAATGATTGGGTTTGCCAAAACCCCAGTGCGATGAACGAAAAACGGTCAATCGCGGGCTTCCTTCTTTCCGGTCGGCCGATTATACGGAGTCTCGATAAAATCTCAAGGATCCTTAGTCGATCCCAACCTGATTGAGGAATTTTCTTAAGCGCGGATCCTGTGGACGGTCAAAGATATCCTGTGGAGAACCTTGCTCAACAATATTCCCTTCTGCCATAAAGATCACGCGATCGGCGACCTCTTTGGCAAATTGCATTTCATGGGTCACCACCAGCATCGTCTGGTGCTGAGTGGCGAGTTTCTTCATTAAACCAAGTACTTCGCCTACCCATTCCGGGTCCAGCGCAGAGGTCGGCTCATCAAACAGCAGCAGTTCCGGTTGCAGCGCCATCGCGCGACCAATACCGACGCGTTGTTGCTGGCCGCCGGACAGTGCTGCCGGGTAGCTGTCGCCGCGATCGCCCAGACCGATATCTTCTAGGATCTGCTGCGCGCGGTTCAGTGCTTGATCTTTCTTCCAGCCGCGTACGGTCATCAGGCCTTCGGCAATGTTCTGACGTGCGGTCAGGTGGGCAAACAGCGCGTAGTTCTGAAATACAAACCCGGTTTTACGTCGCAGGGCCAGCACTTCGGCTTTGGTGTGTTTTTGCGTATCCACTCTGACATCATCAATCGTGATGCTGCCCTGATCGGCCTGCTCAAGAAAGTTCACGCAGCGCAGCAGGGTGGATTTACCCGTGCCGCTCGAGCCGATAATCACAATGATTTCGCCCTGATTGATCGTAATATCGATGCCTTTCAGCACTTCGGCGTTACCGAAGCGTTTATGAATATTGGATAACGTGATCATCGTACATACGCCTTATTCAGTTTGTTCTCAGCCCAGATTTGCATGCGGGTCAGTACAACCACCACCGCCCAGTAAATCAGTGCCACTGCCAGGAAGGCTTCAAAGAAGCGAAAGCTGGAGGACGCTTCCATCTGCGCTTTAGCCATGATTTCCGCCACGCCGAAGGTAAACGCCAGCGAAGTCGATTTGATCATGTCGATGAAGTAGTTCATCAGGGACGGCAGCGCGACGCGGCTGGCCTGCGGCAAAATAATGCGGCGCATCGCCTGGCCAGTGGTCATACCGACTGACAGACTCGCTTCCATTTGACTGCGGTCGATACCGATGATGGCTGCGCGAATGGTTTCAGCCATGTAAGCGGCGAAGTGCAGCGTCAAACCAATCACGGCTGCGCTGAACGCATCAATACCGATTAATAGTGGGAAAATCTGTGGCAGGCCGTAGTACAACAGGAACATTTGTACCAGCAGCGGAGTGCCACGAAAGAAGCTGATGTACAACTGGCTCAGAGCGTTTAATACCGGCACCTTAAAGACGCGGATATTGGCCAGCAGCACGGACAGAATCAGTGCGAAGAACATGCCCCACACTGCCATTTCCATGGTGGTGCCCAGATACTTGAGCAGTATCGGCATCAGCCCCAGCATGTATTGAAAATCAAACCCCATTTACATCCCCTTAAAGACAACAAAAGGCGGAATCCTGCGATTCCACCTTATTTATTCGGTTTGCTGGTCTAAGTTATTTCGTAATATCCGTACCGAACCATTTTTCAGAAATCTGGCTCAGTGTACCGTCTGCACGCATCGCAGCAAGTGCTTGGTTTACTTCAGACTGCAATTTATGGCCTTTATCGTTGTTCAGGAATGGCCACGCGTTTTCGATGGTTTCGAACGGAGAACCAGCCAGTTGCAATGGCAGACCCGTTTTGTCGATCACTTCCAGTACCGACAGGCGGTCCATGACGAATGCATCGATTCGGCCCAACGCCACGTCGCGCTCAAAACCAGTATCGTAGGTTTTGATGTCGATTTTGCCGTCTTTATCGTAGGCACGCAGCAGTTGTTCGAAGTTTGACCCCAGGTTAACCGCCACGGTTTTACCGGCCAAGTCTTCAATGCCTTGAATGCTGTCGTTGCCTTTACGTACCGCGATTTGCGCGCCGTCAATCACGTAAGGTGCTGAGAACAGGTATTTCGCCTGGCGCTCTTTAGTGATTGTGATCTGGTTAGAGATGGTGTCGATACGACCGGTTTCCAGCAGGCCAAACAGGCCAGAGAAATTAGAGGTCACGTATTCCACGTGGTAATCGTTACGTTTACCGATCTCGTTCCACACATCCACTTCAAAGCCTTGCAGTTGATCTTGTTTAACAAACGTGAATGGGAAGTAGCGGCCAGACATACCCACTTTCACGTCGGTTGCCGCTTGTACAGTCGCTGCGGATAGGGCCAGCGCAGCCACTGCTAATTTAATCCAGTTTTTCATCTTGTGACTCCTTATGATTATGGGACGTGATGTTACTGGTAAATAACTCAATAGAATAAATAACCAGTTGTTATTAATCATAACTGGACGATCGCCCTTTTTGGGGATAACTCCTGATGATCATAGAATATGTGGATCAATGTGTGAGTAAATTTAGGACGCTCTGTGTGGATCTTGCCAAATGATGAGAAAATATTGTGAATAACTTGGATCTTATTCACTGGATCGTCGATCAATCGCTGGCGATCTGAGTTATCAACAGGTAGAATTGCCAGTCTTTACCGATCATTGATTTAGAGTGAGGGAATCGTGTCATCTTCGCTTTGGTTGCAGTGTCTGCAACAGCTTCAAGAAGAGCTACCAGCCGCAGAATTCAGCATGTGGGTTCGTCCGTTACAGGCGGAGCTCAATGACAATACTCTCACTTTGTTTGCCCCGAACCGCTTTGTGCTCGATTGGGTGCGTGACAAGTACATCAACAACATCAATCGTCTGCTGCAAGAGTTTTGCGGGCATGATGTTCCGAGCCTGCGTTTTGAAGTCGGCAGCCGCCGGGTTGTGGCGCCAAAACCTGCGCCAACCCGCACCGCCGCTGATGTGGCCGCGGAATCTTCGGCGCCGGCGCAACTGGCACAACGCAAGCCGATTCACAAAACCTGGGACGACGACGCAGCCGCTGCGGCGGACATTGCACACCGTTCCAACGTGAACCCGAAACACAAATTCAATAACTTCGTCGAAGGTAAGTCGAACCAGCTTGGCCTCGCGGCCGCACGCCAGGTATCTGACAATCCGGGCGCGGCGTACAATCCGCTGTTCCTTTATGGCGGTACGGGTCTGGGTAAAACTCACCTGTTGCACGCGGTCGGCAATGCCATCGTCGATAACAATCCGAACGCCAAAGTGGTCTACATGCACTCGGAACGTTTTGTGCAGGACATGGTAAAAGCGCTGCAAAACAACGCGATTGAAGAGTTCAAACGCTATTACCGCAGTGTGGACGCGCTGTTGATCGATGACATTCAGTTCTTTGCTAACAAAGAGCGTTCGCAGGAAGAATTTTTCCATACCTTCAACGCGCTGTTGGAAGGTAACCAGCAAATCATTCTGACATCCGACCGTTATCCGAAAGAGATCAACGGGGTGGAAGATCGCCTCAAATCTCGTTTTGGCTGGGGTCTGACCGTCGCTATTGAGCCGCCAGAGCTGGAAACCCGCGTCGCGATCCTGATGAAAAAAGCGGAAGATCACCAGATTCATCTGCCGGATGAAGTGGCGTTCTTTATTGCGAAACGTCTGCGTTCTAACGTGCGTGAACTGGAAGGGGCGCTGAACCGCGTGATTGCCAACGCCAACTTTACCGGTCGCCCGATCACCATCGATTTCGTGCGTGAAGCGCTGCGCGATCTGCTGGCGCTGCAAGAGAAGCTGGTCACCATCGACAACATTCAAAAGACCGTTGCCGAGTACTACAAGATCAAAGTCGCAGATCTGCTGTCCAAACGTCGTTCACGTTCGGTGGCACGCCCACGCCAACTGGCGATGGCGCTGTCCAAAGAGCTCACTAACCACAGTTTGCCGGAAATCGGCGATGCGTTTGGGGGCCGTGACCACACGACCGTGCTGCACGCCTGTCGTAAGATTGAGCAACTGCGTGAAGAAAGCCACGATATTAAAGAAGACTATTCGAACCTGATTCGTACCCTTTCTTCTTAAAATCGCGCTATGCTTAGCGCTGATTTTTCACGTCGTTTATCCAATATCGTTTAAGAGCACACTATGAAATTTACGATTGAACGTAGTCACTTCATTAAACCACTGCAACAAGTCTCCGGTACGTTAGGCGGACGAGCAACGTTGCCGATTTTGGGTAACCTGCTGCTGAAAGTAGAAGACAATCAGCTTTCCATGACTGCGACCGATCTGGAAGTCGAACTGGTGAGCCGAGTGACGCTGGAAGGCGATTTCGAAGCGGGTAGCACCACCGTGCCAGCGCGTAAATTCCTCGATATCTGCCGTGGCCTGCCGGATGCGGCGGTGATCACTGTGGTGCTGGAAGGCGATCGCGTGCAAGTGCGCTCAGGCCGCAGCCGTTTCTCTCTGGCGACGTTACCGGCCAGCGATTTTCCGAACATTGAAGATTGGCAAAGTGAAGTGGAACTGTCGCTGACTCAAGGCGAGCTGCGTGGTCTGGTCGAGAAAACGCAGTTTTCGATGGCAAACCAGGATGTGCGTTATTACCTTAACGGTATGCTGTTTGAAATTGACGGCAGCACGCTGCGCAGCGTGGCGACCGATGGTCACCGTATGGCGGTATCGCAAGCCGAGTTGGGTGCCGATTTCGCCAACAAGCAAATTATTGTGCCACGCAAAGGTGTGCTGGAGTTGGTAAAACTTCTGGATGCACCGGAGCAGCCAGTGGTTCTGCAAATCGGCAGCTCTAACCTGCGTGCTGAAGTGAACAACTTTGTCTTTACGTCCAAGTTGGTTGATGGCCGTTTTCCTGATTATCGCCGCGTATTGCCGCAAAATACCAACAAAACGCTGCAAGCAGGTTGTGACGAACTGCGTCAGGCGTTTTCGCGTGCCGCGATTCTGTCAAACGAGAAATTCCGTGGCGTACGCGTCAATCTGGATGGCGGCGAAATGCGCATTACCGCCAACAACCCAGAGCAGGAAGAAGCGGAAGAGATGCTCGACGTCAATTTTGATGGCGAGGCGATCGAAATCGGTTTTAACGTCAGCTACGTGCTGGATGTGCTCAATACACTGCGCTGTGAGAACGTGCGCGTGTCGATGTCCGATGCAAACGCCAGTGCGCTGATTGAAAACGTCGACGATGACAGCGCCATGTACGTGGTGATGCCAATCCGTCTGTAACGGATGATTATCGCGCAATGCCGCTTACCCGACTGATTGTTCAGCAATTTCGCAACATTAAAGCCTGTGATATTCAATTATCATCAGGCTTTAACTTTCTTATTGGCCCCAATGGCAGTGGCAAAACCAGCGTGCTGGAAGCCATCTATCTGCTTGGTCATGGCCGCTCTTTCAAAAGTGCTCTGACCGGGCGCGTAATTCAGAACGAGTGTCCGGAACTCTTTGTTCACGGTCGTTTTTTGACCTCGGATCAATTTGAGCTACCGATTGGCATTAATAAGCAGCGCGACGGCTCAACAGAGGTTAAAATAGGCGGTCAGTCCGGACAAAAGTTGGCGCAATTGGCTCAGGTTCTGCCATTGCAACTGATTCACCCGGAAGGGTTTGAATTGCTCACGGACGGACCGAAACAGCGCCGCGCGTTTATCGACTGGGGCGTGTTTCACACCGAAGCGGCATTCTTTGATGCCTGGGGTCGGTTCAAACGGCTCAACAAACAGCGTAATGCGCTGCTCAAGACCGCGAGCAGCTATCGCGAGCTCAGCTATTGGGATCAGGAACTGGCCAGACTGGCGGAAAATATCGACCAGTGGCGCAGTGCGTATGTTGAGCAGATGAAAAGTGTGGCAGAGGAGTTGTGTCGCACATTTTTGCCAGAATTCGAGATTACATTGAAGTATTATCGGGGCTGGGAAAAAGAGACGCCGTATCATGAGATACTGCAAAAAAACTTCGAGCGTGATCAATTGCTTGGATACACGTTCAGCGGTCCTAACAAAGCAGATTTAAAGATTAAAGTGAACGGAACGCCAGTGGAAGATGTTCTGTCACGAGGTCAGCTCAAATTGATGGTTTGCGCCCTGCGTGTCGCGCAAGGGCAGCATTTGACAGAGCTGACCGGGAAGCAATGTATCTATCTTATCGATGATTTTGCTTCCGAACTCGATAGCCAGCGTCGCAAGCGTCTAGCCGATTGCTTGAAAGCGACGGGGGCTCAAGTTTTTGTAAGTTCTATTACTGAAAGCCAGGTTGCCGACATGATCGAGCCTAACAGCAAGATGTTTCATGTGGAACATGGCACAATAGGGCAAGGATAAATAGTGAGAGAGTAACTCATGTCGAATAATTACGATTCATCGAGTATTAAAGTACTGAAGGGTCTAGACGCGGTACGTAAGCGTCCGGGTATGTACATCGGCGACACTGATGATGGCACCGGTCTGCACCACATGGTTTTTGAGGTGGTGGATAACTCGATTGATGAAGCGTTAGCGGGTTACTGTAAAGACATCATCGTGACCATTCACGAAGATAACTCGGTATCGGTCAGCGATGACGGTCGTGGTATTCCGACCGAGCTCCACCCTGAAGAAAAAGTCTCTGCGGCAGAAGTTATCATGACGGTTCTGCACGCTGGTGGTAAGTTTGATGACAACTCCTACAAAGTTTCCGGTGGTCTGCACGGGGTAGGTGTGTCAGTGGTAAACGCGCTGTCGGAAAAAGTGGTACTGACCATTCACCGCGGTGGCAAAGTTCACACCCAAACCTACCGTCACGGCGTTCCTGAAGCGCCGCTGGCTGTGATCGGCGATACTGACCGCAGCGGTACCATGGTGCGTTTCTGGCCAAGCGCTGAAACCTTCACCAACATCGAATTCCATTACGAAATTCTGGCAAAACGCCTGCGTGAGCTGTCGTTTTTGAACTCTGGCGTCTCCATCAAGCTGGTGGATGAGCGCGAAGAAGACAAACAAGACCACTTCATGTACGAAGGTGGTATTCAGGCATTCGTGACCCACCTCAACCGCAACAAAACACCAATCCACGAAAAAGTGTTCCACTTTAACTCTGAACGTGAAGACGGCATCAGCGTAGAAGTGGCAATGCAGTGGAACGATGGTTTCCAGGAAAACATCTATTGCTTTACCAACAACATCCCACAGCGTGATGGCGGTACTCACTTAGCTGGTTTCCGTGGTGCGTTGACCCGTACTTTGAACAACTACATGGACAAAGAAGGCTTCTCGAAGAAAGCCCAAGCGGCAACATCAGGTGATGATGCGCGTGAAGGCTTAACGGCTGTGGTGTCGGTGAAAGTGCCAGATCCTAAATTCTCGAGCCAAACCAAAGATAAGCTGGTTTCTTCGGAAGTGAAATCCGCGGTTGAGTCAGCCATGAATGAGAAGCTGGCGGATTTCCTGGCGGAAAACCCAAGCGAAGCGAAAAACGTTTGTTCGAAGATTATTGATGCGGCGCGTGCGCGTGAAGCAGCGCGTAAAGCACGTGAAATGACGCGTCGTAAAGGCGCACTGGATCTGGCTGGTCTGCCAGGCAAACTGGCGGACTGTCAGGAAAAAGATCCAGCGCTGTCTGAACTCTACATAGTGGAGGGTGACTCAGCGGGCGGTTCTGCAAAACAAGGTCGTAACCGTAAGAATCAGGCGATTCTGCCGCTGAAAGGTAAAATCCTTAACGTAGAGAAAGCGCGTTTTGACAAGATGCTGTCTTCGCAAGAGGTGGCTACGCTGATCACCGCACTCGGCTGCGGCATCGGTCGTGACGAGTACAACCCGGATAAACTGCGTTACCACAACATCATCATCATGACCGATGCGGACGTCGATGGTTCGCACATTCGTACGCTGCTGCTGACGTTCTTCTACCGTCAAATGCCAGAGCTGATCGAGCGCGGTTACATCTACATTGCTCAGCCACCACTGTACAAAGTGAAGAAAGGCAAACAAGAGCAGTACATCAAAGATGAAGATGCGATGAACCAGTACCAGATTTCTCTGGCGCTGGATAACGCTGAGCTGCACGTGAACCCGGATGCGCCTGCACTGGCGGGTGAACCACTGGAGAAACTGGTACAGCAGTACAATGCCGCCATCAAACTGATTGAACGTATGAGCCGCCGCTACCCGCACTCGCTGGTACACGAATTCATCTACATGCCTCGTCTGACTGCTGAACAGTGTCAGGATCAGGCGGCAGTGGAAGCGTGGAGCCAACAGTTGATTGAACAGCTGAACGCGAAAGAAGTTGGCGCGAGTCAGTACAACTGCGTGGTAGAGCACAACGCCGAGCAGAACGTTTACTCGCCAAAAGTGAAGGTACGTACGCACGGTGTGACTCACGATTACCTGCTGAGCGTGGATCTGCTGAACTCACGAGAGTACGGCAAACTGGCTGAGCTGTCAGAAGCGTTGCACGGTCTGATTGAAGAGGGTGCGTACATTCAACGTGGTGAGCGTACACAACCTGTGACCAGCTTTGCTGCTGCACTGGACTGGTTGATCAAAGAGTCACGTCGTGGCCTGTCTGTACAGCGATACAAAGGTCTGGGTGAGATGAACCCGGATCAGCTGTGGGAAACCACCATGGACCCGGAAACTCGTCGTATGATGCAAGTGACCATCGATGATGCTGTGGGTGCCGATGAGCTGTTTACCACACTGATGGGTGACCAGGTTGAACCGCGTCGTGCGTTTATCGAAAACAACGCACTGAAAGTGGCGAACTTGGACGTATAAGTCCGCTCCCTCTCTGATATACAAACGGCGCACTTTGGTGCGCCGTTTTTCTTTACTGCAGATGCCAAAGCTCGCTGTACAGCACCTTACCCACCACCGATTTCGGCCTTTGCCATCGGTGCTGCAAAAAATTTTCTTTATGCGCCTTGAAAGTGTAAATGATGACCATATATCTATCAGTGAAGCAGGAAATGCTGCGGTAAGCGGGTTTCCAGAGATTCGTCCTAAGGGAGAGTCGGCTTCATCTGTTGATCATCAATAATATTGCTTCATAGAAGGATAGCGATTATGAGAACTGTAGATTTCACACCTTTATACCGTAACGCGATTGGTTTTGACCGTCTGTTGAATATGATGGAAGCCAGCGCCGCGAAAAATGCTCAGGGCGGTTACCCTCCATATAATATCGAACAGCAAGAAGAGAACAAATACCGTATTACCATGGCGGTAGCTGGATTCGCGGAGGAAGAGCTGGACATTACTCAGCAAGAAAATACGCTGATTGTCCGTGGTGAACGTCAGCCGGAAGAGAACAAAAACTACATCTACCAGGGCATTGCGGAACGCGATTTTGAACGTAAGTTCCAACTGGCAGATTACGTGAAAGTGATTGGTGCAGTGATGGAAAAAGGGTTGCTGCACATCGACTTAGAACGTGAAATTCCGCAGGCGATGCAGCCACGTAAAATTGCCATCAACGGCAAAAATTTACTTGAGAATCAATAATGAAAAAGCCCGCTTCGGCGGGCTTTTTTGTGTGCGGAGATTAACCTTCCAAATACGCTTTCTGCACTTCTTCAGCGATGATGGCAATGCCTTGCTGCATCGCGTCATCGCTCTGCACGTAGTTCATACGTAAGCATTGATGGGCATGTGCCCAATCCTCTCTCTGGCCAATGAAGAAATACTCACCCGGTACGATCAGTACGCCACGTGCTTTGAGGCGGCGGTACAGTTCCATGGTGGTGATTGGCAGCTCATCAAACCACAGCCACAAGAAAATAGCGCCTTCTGGTTTATGAATGCGAAAACGTGGGTCGTTGATAGCCTGTTGCAACAGCTCCACCGCACGTTGTGATTTCTGGCGGTAGAACGGTTTGATCACCTCCTGGCTTAGACGCAGCAGATCACCTTTTTCAATGATGCGGTGCGCCAACGCCGGGCCGACACTGCCCGGGGCGAGGCTGATGATACCATTCATATTGGTCAGCGCCTGAGTGATGGCTTCGCTGGCAATCACAATCCCGCAGCGCACGCCTGGCAGGCCCAATTTGGACAGACTCATGCACAAAATGGTGTTGTCGTTCCAGAACGGTTCCACATCTTCAAAAATGATGTTGGGAAACGGCACGCCGTAAGCGTTGTCGATGATGAGCGGAATGTTGTTGTCGCGCGCCAGTTTATCCAGCTTATGTACCTCTTCTTCCGTCAGTACGTTGCCGGTTGGGTTGGTCGGGCGGGATGCACAAATGGCGGCCACGGACTCATCGACTTTGAGCTGCTCAAAATCAACGTGATATTTGAACAGGCCATTGTCGAGCAGTTCGATTTCCGGATGGTAGGAGACAAAGATATCCTCGTCGATGCCCGCATCGCCATAGCCGATGTATTCCGGTGCCAGTGGCAGCAGAATTTTCTTAAAGCTGCCGTCAGGCTGACGGCCGGCCAGCAAATTGAACAGATAAAAGAAACCGCTCTGGCTGCCATTGGTCAGGCTGATATTTTTTTCGCTGATGTCCCAGCCGTAGGTGTCGCGTAGCAGTTTGGCCAATGCTTTCACCAGTACATCTTTGCCCTGTGGGCCGTCGTAGTTGGTCATGGCGGCAATCAGAGAGCCGTCGGCGAGCATCTCTTCACTGGTGAGTTTGAAGTAATCGAGCATTTCCGGAATGGCGGCCGGGTTGCCACCTCCGAGCATGATGGCGCCCGGTGTGCGCAAACCATCATTCAAATCGTCCATTAACTGGGTAATACCGGAATACCGATTAAATTTCTCGCCAAAAGTTGAAAACTGCATTGTTCGACTGCCTAAAAGAGTTGTGTTTGTATATTGTCGTTTAGCGGGAGGAATCTCCGCCATTTAGAGTAGTTCTTGAACATACCGCAATGCTTTTGCGAGGCAAAGTACTATTTTGTCTTAGATCAAAAAACAAAGCCCAACTCCGAGGAGTTGGGCTTGAATAGTTTACTGCTTAATGAGCACTTATTTCTGCAGCAGCGAGATATCCGCGATTTGCAGGAACAGGTTACGCAGGTTATTCAGCAGCGTCAGACGGTTTTTCTTCAACGCTTCATCATCGGCCATGACCATCACGTTGTCGAAGAATGCGTCAACAGGTTCACGCAGACCTGCCAGCTGGCTCAGTGCCTGCTGGTAGTTACCGGTGGCAAATGCTGGTTCCAGCGCTTCAGTCATCACTTCTACTGCTTCAGCCAGCGCTTTTTCCGCATCTTCTTGTAGCAGGGCCAAGTCAATCTCTTGCGCCAGTTCGCCGTCGAATTTCGCCAGGATGTTACCCACACGTTTGTTCGCCGCCGCCAGAGCTTCAGCGGCTTCCAGTGCACGGAAGTGCGATACCGCTTTCACGCGTTGGTCGAAGTCAGCTGGTTTGGTTGGGTGACGTGCCAGCACGGCCTGAATGATGTCCACGCTGAAGCCTTCGTCCTGATACCAGGCACGGAAACGGCCCAGCATGAATTCGATCACTTCTTGCTCAACGTTGTCGTTGCTCAGGCGATCGCCAAACAGCGATTTCGCTTTTGCGACCAAATCCACCAGATCCAGGTTGTAGCCGTATTCCACGATGATACGCAGTACGCCCAGAGACGCGCGGCGCAGAGCAAACGGGTCGCTGCCTTTAGGTGCCTGACCGATACCGAAGATACCCACGATGGTATCCAGCTTGTCGGCCATAGCCAGTGCAGATGAGACACCGTTGCTTGGCAGTTCATCGCCAGCAAAACGCGGCATGTATTGCTCGTTCAGTGCAACAGCTACTTCTTCCGCTTCACCGTCGTGGCGAGCATAGTGCATACCCATCACGCCTTGGGTGTCAGTAAATTCAAACACCATCGAGGTCATCAGGTCACACTTGGCCAGCAGACCTGCACGTTTGGATTGCTCAACATTCGCGCCGATTTGCTCGGCAATGTAGCCAGCCAGTTCGGTGATGCGATCGGTTTTGTCTTTGATGGTGCCCAGTTCTTTCTGGAAAATCGCATTTTCCAGCTGTGGCAGACGGTCAACCAGCGGCTTCTTACGGTCCGTATTGAAGAAGAACTCCGCATCCGCCAGACGGGGACGAACCACCTTCTCGTTACCTTCGATAACATGGCGAGGCTCTTTGGACTCGATGTTTGACACGAAGATAAAGTTTGGCAGCAGGTTCTTGTGGGCGTCGTAAACCGGGAAGTATTTCTGGTCACCTTTCATGGTGTATACCAGCGCTTCTGCCGGAACTTTGAGGAATTTCTCTTCAAATTTCGCCGTCAGGACAACCGGGAATTCCACCAGCGAGGTCACTTCTTCAACCAGATCGTCTTCCAGATCGGCGATACCGCCCAGTTCTGCCGCGGCTTTTTGTGCGCCGTCGATGATCATCGCTTTACGGGTTTCGTAATCAGCAATCACTTTACCGCGCTCCAGCAGAATCGCAGGGTACTGCTCAGCCGAATCGATGGTGAATTCAGGTTCACCCATGAAACGGTGACCACGGATGATGCGGTCTGATTTCACGCCCAGAATTTCGCCTTCGATCAGTTCGTTGCCGAACAGAATCGTCAGGGTTTTTACCGGACGGATGAATTGAGTTTCTTTATCGCCCCAACGCATTGGCTTGGCGATTGGCAGGTTTGCCAGTGCTTTGGCGGCCATATCAACGACCACAACAGACGTGTCCTGACCTTTTACCTGCTCTTTGAACAGTAGCCATTCACCTTTGTCGGTGACCAGGCGTTCTGCTTGCTCAACGGTAATACCGTTGCCGCGTGCCCAGCCTTGCGCTGCTTTGGTTGGGTTGCCGTCAGCATCGAATGCCACGCTAACCGCAGGACCACGTTTTTCAACCACTTTGTCTGGCTGACCTTCGGCCAGGTTAGCCACTTTCAGTGCCAGACGACGTGGGGTTGCGTACCAGGTTACGCCATCGTGTGCGATGTCTGCGCTTTGCAGTTCTGCTGCAAAGTTTGTTGCAAACGCTTCAGCCAGAGTACGAAGTTGTTTTGGAGGCAGTTCTTCCGTACCCAGCTCAATCAAAAATTCTTTTGCCATGTGACGTCTTCCCCTTACTTCTCTTCGGACGTTTTACACATTGGGAAGCCCAGAGCTTCACGAGATGCGTAGTAAGCTTCGGCAACTGACTTGGTCAGGTTGCGAATACGCAGAATGTAGCGCTGACGCTCGGTTACGGAGATCGCTTTACGCGCATCCAGTAGGTTGAACGCGTGCGCCGCTTTCAGAATGCGCTCGTACGCTGGCAATGGTAGCGGTTTTTCCAGTTCCAACAGGTGGACACACTCTTTTTCGCACTGATCGAAGAAGGTGAACAGGAAATCAACATCCGCATGTTCGAAGTTGTAAGTAGACTGTTCCACCTCGTTTTGGTGGAAGATGTCACCGTAGGTGACTTTACCCAGAGGGCCATCGGTCCATACCAAGTCATACACAGAATCCACGCCCTGAATGTACATGGCCAGACGCTCAATACCGTAAGTGATTTCACCCGTTACCGGTTTACACTCCAGGCCGCCTACTTGCTGGAAGTAAGTAAACTGCGTCACTTCCATGCCGTTCAGCCACACTTCCCAGCCCAGACCCCAAGCGCCCAGCGTTGGGTTTTCCCAGTTGTCTTCCACGAAGCGAATGTCGTGTACACGTGGGTCAACGCCCAGCACTTCCAGAGAACCCAGGTACAGTTCCTGAATGTTGTCTGGTGACGGTTTAATGATGACCTGGAATTGGTAGTAGTGTTGCAGACGGTTTGGGTTCTCACCGTAGCGGCCGTCAGTCGGACGACGTGATGGCTGAACATACGCCGTGGCAATTGGCTCAGGACCAAGAGCACGCAAGCATGTCATTGGGTGAGACGTACCTGCGCCCACTTCCATATCTAATGGTTGAACAATGGTACAGCCTTGTTGGGCCCAATAATCCTGCAGCGCGAGGATCATACCCTGAAAGGTTTTGATATCGTATTTTTGCATAGTCAGGTTCGCGCGATTCTTCTGTCTGAATTGATAAAAAATAACGATCAAGTATACCGAGTTATTCCCCGACAAAGTAGAGGAAATCTTGCTTAATTAATCGGCGAAAATCTCTTTTAATGGAGTTTTTGTCGTTTAAGCGGCGCAAATTTCTCAATGTTGCGGCTTTTCGCCATCTTGGGGTTGAGATTCGTGGCGAGGCTGGATAGAATTCATCCCGTCTTTGGGGAGTAGCTTATCGATCAAATCACTTCATTTGGTCGGTTCGTTCGTCAACACAATTGGTGCACAATCACCATGGCGTTCGAGACTCGGTGCCTACCGGGTTTAGCAAGACCTTAGACAAACATCACGAACCGGGGTGGGGCGTGTCTGTTTGTCTATGGTTATATAATTATCCCTGCCCCAATGAGCAAGTCGTGAGCGTTTTAGCTATCTCTATTACTACTGTTGCACTGGCCGAAATCGGGGATAAAACCCAGCTTTTGTCGTTATTACTCGCCAGTCGATACCGTAAACCGATCCCTATTATTGCTGCTATTTTTCTGGCTACTATCGCCAACCATGCCTTGGCGGCGTGGCTCGGGGTTGTCGTGGCCGATTATCTGTCGCCTGACGTATTGAAATGGGTGCTGGTGGTGAGCTTTTTGGCGATGGCCGCCTGGGTACTGATCCCGGATAAACTCGATGATGACGAAGACATTTCCAACCGTGGCCCGTTTGTCGCCAGCTTCATTGCGTTTTTTGTGGCGGAAATTGGCGACAAAACCCAGATCGCGACTTCGATTCTGGGGGCGCAGTACGCGGATGCTCTGTCGTGGGTCGTGCTCGGCACCACCATCGGTATGTTGCTGGCGAACGTGCCAGTGGTGCTGATCGGTAAATTGTCGGCCGACAAAATGCCGCTGGGGCTGATCCGTAAAGTGACCGCAGCGCTGTTTGCGGCGTTAGCGGTTGGCGCGGCGTTTTTCTGAAAAATAAACGTTCGTTGAAACAAACCATTAGCACAGATCACGCTCTGATGATTTCCGGTGCAGAGCGTGATATTCGCCATATTCGTGTCATACTTGTCATGCTAGTGTAAAGGTCAACCATCATCGCGAGAGGGTAGGTGTATGCTGACACGTTATATGGGAATGAGCGCTAAAAGTCAGAGTTACTTGTTTACTTTTGGTTTGGCGTTAACTTTGCTTGGCATGTCGTTAACGGATATGTGGTTACCGATGGTGGCGGGTGCCATCATTATGGCCGGACTTACGGTTGAGTCTTGGATTCGAGTGGCTCACATCATTCCGATGCATGAAGAAATGCGCGCGATGCAAAAGCAGATTCATCGTTTGCAGGCGGAAATCCGCTCAATCGAACAGCAAGAATAAACAAAAGGCTGCCATTGGCAGCCTTTTTTGTCTCTCTACTCCAGCCCTTTTTTTATCAGGTACTGGTAGGGCAGCTCGTCGGTCTTTGCCGCGAGCAGCTGATGATCCATAAAGCGGCAGAAGCTCGGAATGTCGCGTGTCGTCGATGGGTCATCGGCTTTGATCAGCAACACTTCACCGTCTTTCATCGTACGAATCGTCTTCCTGACCATCATCACTGGCTCTGGGCAGCGTAATCCTTCCGCTTCTAAAACTAACGTGGCTAATTCAGGATTAAAAGTCATGGTCAAACCTAATGGATGTCACAAATTAGGCCTAGATAATACTGGCGAGGAAAAAATATTCAATAAGCGCTTGGCAAAGTGATCTTTTTGTTTTAATTTGGTTAACAAGTTGGTAACAAATCGCTAAGGAGTGCAATATGTTGACAGCACTGGACAGACTGACCATCTACTCGGTTCTGTGTTTTATTTCCTTTTGCGCCCTTGTGATGCGATCACCAGCCGAAACCTCATTAATGCCGCTACTCGGCGTGAGTGCTTCGATATTTGGGATTTGGCTCGAGATGCATCGCTGGCAAGGTGCATCTGGTGAGCAAGAACATTAACACACACTTGTCAAACTACGCTCAATTACATTCCGACACTATCCCCATTTTTCTTGGGCTTCCCCGCCGAAAGGCGGGATTTTTTTTGCCTATTGGTTACACTCTCCCTATTCGTCATAAACCCCGGACTTCAGTGTGGAATTGGAAGATATTTATCGCCGCGATCTCAATCTGTTGATTGCATTGCGGGTTTTGGTGGAAGAGTGCAGCGTCAGTAAAGCGGCGGAGCGGCTTAATCTCAGTCAGTCAGCCATGAGTCGTGTGCTTGGCCGCCTGCGCAGCCTGCTTGATGATCCGCTGTTTACCCGTCAGGGGCAGCATCTGATCCCGACCGAAAAAGCACTGGCGTTTAACCGTGAACTCGGTGAGCCGCTGGAAAGCCTGCGTCAATTGTTGTCACCAGCCGAGTTTGATCCCAAGTCCTGTGCTCAGACGTTTACCATTGCGACCACTGATTACGCGATGCAGACCATTTTGCCGTTTGCGTTGCCGCGTATTTATCAGGAAGCGCCCAATGTGGCGTTTGAGTTTCTGCCGCTGCAACACGAGCGCTTAGTGGATCAGCTCACTTACGATGGCGCCGATCTGGCGATTTGTCGTCTGATTCGTTCGGTCGAACCGCTGCAAAGTGAAGTGCTGGGGCGTGTCGGGGTGCTGTGCTTACTCTCGCGTCACCATCCGTTGGCGCAGCAGTCGATGACCTTGCAGGATTATCTCGATTTCCCTCATGCAATGATTGCCATCAGTGATGGGGTAAAAGCGCTGCTTGATCAGGCGTTGGAAGGATTACCTTCCAGACGAATGGTGCTCAGGGCGTATCACTTGGAAGCGGCGTTGGCGATTATCGACACCATGCCGCTGATCATCACGGTACCGGCAGACTTGGCGTATCTGGTCGCGGAACGTTATGACCTAGTGGTGAAGCCACTGCCGTTTTCCTTTACGCCGTTCGATTATTCGATGATTTGGCATCCGCGCTGCGAACATTCCCCGGCGCAGGAGTGGCTGCGTAGCATGGTGAAGGAGGAGTGCAGCAAATTGATTGCCAAGCGGGTTGAAGATATGGGCTTAGACGAATCAAGGCCCGATTAGGGCCTTGAGATAGAGAATGTCGTGAGCGCGAAAATTACAGCTTGATCACCACGCGGCCGGTGACTTGACCATTAGTGATATCTTGCGCGTATTGCGGCGCTTGCTCCAGACCAATTTCGGTACACGCTTGCTCGAAGTAACTCGCAGGCAGCAGCTCTACCAGTTTTTCCCATGCGGCAATGCGTTTTTCGCGCGGACAGTTGACCGAATCGACACCTTGCAGGCGCACGTTGCGCAGAATAAATGGCATGACCGTGGTGGGCAGATCAAAACCACCCGCCAGACCACACGCGGCAACGGCGCTGTTGTAGTCCATCTGTGCCAGGACTTTCGCCAGCACTTTGCTGCCAACAGTATCAATCGCACCAGCCCACACTTGTTTTTCCAGCGGGCGTGCTGGCTCTTCAAACTCGCTGCGGTCGATGATGCGGCTCGCGCCCAGTTTTTCTAACAGCGGACCGTTTTGTTCCGCGCGACCGGTCACCGCGGCCACTCGATAACCCAGCGTGGCCAGCAGAGTCACTGCGACAGAACCCACACCACCACTGGCGCCAGTCACCACAATTTCGCCGTCCTGCGGTTGGATACCGGCATCGAGCAGTGCTTGGACACACAACATCGCGGTAAAACCGGCGGTGCCGATCATCATCGCTTGTTTGCCATCAAAGCCTTGTGGCAGCGGAACCAGCCAGTCACCTTTGAGGCGTGCTTTTTGCGCCATACCGCCCCAGTGGTTTTCACCCACGCCCCAGCCAGTGAGGACCACATCGTCACCTGCCTGATAGCGTGCATCCTGTGAGCTGATCACTTTGCCTGCCAGATCGATGCCCGGCACCATTGGAAACTGACGAATAATTTTGCCTTTGCCCGTGATGGCCAGGCCATCTTTGTAGTTCAGTGATGAATAATCGACGGCGATCAGCACGTCACCTTCCGGCAACTGCGCTTCATCAATCTGCTCAATACTGGCCAGAGTACGTTTATCTTCTTGATTCAAAATCAAAGCTTGAAACATGGGGTTCTCCACACATGGCTAAACATTAACTCTAGTCTAGATCTGATAGGTCTATGAATTAAATGAAACTTTAGCATTATATCTATGCGCAAAAAGCATAGTCATAGTAAGGGTATTGCGAAGAGAGAAAAAACAAGCCACCGCAATGGGTGGCTTGAGTCTTATTTGGCGAGGAAGAAGCGATAGGCCGGGTTGTCGGTTTCATCTTTATAGTGATAACCGAGTTCGACCAAATGCGCTGAGAAGCGCGACAGATCGTCATCACTGAGTTCAAAGCCACACAGCACACGGCCGTAATCTGCACCGTGGTTGCGGTAGTTGAACAGGCTGATATTCCAGTGGGTACCCAGCGTGCTGAGGAATTTGAGCAGCGCGCCCGGATATTCCGGAAACTCAAAGCTGTACAAACGTTCTCTGAGTGGCTTGGACGGACGCCCGCCAATCATGTAACGAATGTGCAGTTTGGCCATTTCATCATCGGACAGGTCCTGAACCGGATAACCGGACTGACGCAGTTCGTGAATGATGGTTTTCAGCTCTTCCTGACCGCCCATCAGACGCACACCGACAAAAATGTTAGCCAGTTGGTCGTCACTGTAGCGGTAGTTGAACTCGGTGACCGCCCGGCCGCCGATGATTTGGCAAAATTCAAAGAACGCGCCTTTGCGCTCTGGAATGGTGACCGCCAGCAGACCTTCACGTTTCTCACCCAGTTCGCAACGTTCGGACACGTAGCGCAAACCGTGAAAGTTGGTGTTGGCGCCGGACAGCACAGTCGCCAGTTGCTTATCTTTCAGCCCATTCTGTTCTGCAAATTTCTTCAGCCCTGCCAGAGCCAGCGCGCCAGACGGTTCGGCAATGGCGCGGGTGTCTTCGAAAATATCTTTTACCGCCGCACAGATTTCATCGCTGGACACGGTAATGTGGCCATCGAGATACTGCTGACACAGACGAAACGTTTCATCGCCGATGCGTTTTACGGCTACGCCGTCGGCAAACATGCTGACTTGATCGAGCACCACTGGTTCACCGGCATCCAGCGCTGCTTTGAGGCAGGCCGAATCTTCCGGCTCAACCGCAATCACTTTGATTTCCGGCATCAGCTGTTTGACCAGCACCGCAACACCTGCCGCGAGGCCGCCACCGCCGACGGGCACAAAGATGTAATCGAGATGGCCGTTTTGCTGCAGCATTTCCATGCCGATGGTGCCCTGACCAGCAATCACCAGCGGGTGATCGAACGGTGGCACAAAGGTGTAGCCACATTCCTGCGACAAGCGCTCAGCTTCGGCTTTGGCTTCATCAAAGTTGCTGCCGTGCAGTACGACATTGCCGCCAAAGCCGCGCACCGCTTCGACTTTGATGTCCGGCGTGGTGCGAGGCATGACGATAGTGGTACGAATGCCCAGTTTGGTGCCAGAGAGCGCCATACCCTGAGCGTGGTTGCCTGCGGATGCGGCGATCACGCCGGCATTTTTCTGTTCTTCCGTCAGACTGGCCACCATGTTGTACGCGCCGCGCAGTTTGAACGAATGCACCGGCTGGCGGTCTTCACGTTTGATTTGCACCTGATTACCAATGCGCGCCGACAGACGCGGCATGGCTTGCAGGGGAGTCACGTTCGCCACTTCATACACCGGCGCACGCAATATCTGGCGCAGGTAATCTGCGCCAGTTTGTTGAGTGAGCGTCATAAGCTAGCCCTCTAGCTTGGATTTGTCTCGCACCGCTCCTTTGTCAGCACTGGTTGCCATGCTGGCGTAAGCTTTAAGTGCAAAAGAGACTTCACGTTGACGATCGACCGGTTTCCAGCCGAGTTTATCTTGCGCTTCGCGACGCGCCGCCATCTCTGCATCAGAGATTTGCAGCACAATCGAACGATTCGGAATGTCGATCGCGATGGTATCGCCATTTTTCACCAAACCGATCGCACCGCCGTTCGCCGCTTCCGGAGAGGCGTGACCAATCGACAGACCCGACGTCCCGCCGGAGAAACGGCCGTCGGTCAGAAGCGCACACGCTTTGCCAAGGCCCATGGATTTGAGGTAGGTGGTCGGGTAGAGCATTTCCTGCATGCCCGGACCGCCTTTAGGGCCTTCGTAACGAATGACGACCACATCACCGGCTTTGACTTTGCCGCCCAGAATGCCTTCAACCGCATCTTCCTGGCTTTCAAACACCACGGCTGGGCCTTCAAATTTAAGAATGCTGGCGTCCACGCCGGCGGTTTTGACGATACAGCCATCAAGGGCAATGTTGCCTTTCAGTACCGCCAGACCACCATCCTGACTGAATGCATGCTCTTTGGTACGAATACAGCCTTCCTGACGGTCGTCATCCAGCGTGTCCCAACGGCAATCTTGCGAGAATGCCTGAGTGGTACGAATGCCCGCTGGTCCTGCGCGGAAGAAGGTTTTCACAGCTTCAGAGTCGGTTTGTTTGACGTCGTATTGTGCCAACTGCTCGGCAAGCGAAATGCCCAGCACGGTACGCGTGTCATCATGCAGCAGGCCTGCGCGTTGCAGTTCACCCAGAATACCCATCACGCCACCTGCGCGGTGCACATCTTCCATGTGATACTTCTGCGTCGATGGTGCCACTTTACACAGGTGCGGAACCTGACGTGACATGCGATCGATGTCGGTCATGTCGAAATCCACTTCACCTTCTTGCGCCGCGGCCAGCAGGTGCAGCACGGTGTTGGTCGAGCCGCCCATCGCGATATCCAGCGCCATCGCGTTTTCGAACGCATCTTTGGTGGCGATGTTGCGTGGCAGTGCGGTGGCATCTTCTTGCTGGTAGTAACGCTTGGTCAGATCGACGATGCGACGACCAGCACTCAAAAACAGCTCTTTACGATCCGCGTGCGTGGCCAGCAGTGAGCCGTTGCCCGGCTGAGAAAGGCCCAGCGCTTCGGTCAGACAGTTCATGGAGTTGGCGGTAAACATGCCCGAGCACGACCCACAAGTCGGACACGCAGAGCGTTCCACTTGCTGGCTCTGCTCGTCCGAAACGTTTGGATCGGCACCCTGAATCATGGCATCCACCAGATCGAGCTTGATGATTTGATCGGAAAGCTTGGTTTTACCCGCTTCCATCGGACCGCCAGAGACAAAAATGGTCGGAATATTGAGGCGCATGGACGCCATCAGCATTCCCGGGGTGATTTTGTCACAGTTGGAGATACACACCATGGCGTCGGCGCAGTGGGCGTTCACCATGTATTCCACCGAGTCGGCGATCAGTTCTCGTGATGGCAGCGAGTAAAGCATGCCGCCGTGGCCCATTGCGATACCGTCATCGACCGCAATGGTATTGAATTCTTTGGCGATGCCGCCCGCGGCTTCGATTTCACGCGCCACCATCTGACCGAGGTCTTTGAGATGGACGTGACCCGGCACGAACTGGGTGAATGAGTTCACCACGGCAATAATCGGTTTACCGAAATCTTCTTCTTTCACACCGGTTGCGCGCCACAGTGCGCGTGCACCAGCCATGTTGCGTCCATGAGTGGTGGTGGCCGAACGATACTTAGGCATAATCTTGTCTCCTTACTTCGCTTGCTCTGGGTATACGTAATCCAACCAGCCCCACTTATCTTCCGTGGTGCCGTTGAACAGGCCGAAGTAGGCCTTCTGCATCGCTTCGGTCACAGGACCGCGTTTGCCGATACCAACGGTGATTTGGTCAATGCTGCGCACCGGTACGATTTCCGCTGCCGTGCCAGTCATGAACACTTCGTCGGCCAGGTACAGGGCTTCACGGGAAATATTGGCTTCACGCACTTCATAGCCCATGTCTTTGGCCAGCGTCATGATCGAATCACGTGTGATGCCCGGCAGGATTGAGCTGGTGGTCGGTGGCGTCAGGATCTCGCCGTTCTTGACCACAAAAATGTTCTCGCCCGCGCCTTCAGACAGGTAACCATCCACGCTCAGTGCAATCCCTTCTGCGTAGCCGTGACGACGTGCTTCACCGCCTACCAGCAGAGAAGACAGGTAGTTACCGCCCGCTTTGGCCGCGGTTGGAATGGTGTTTGGTGCGGCGCGGTGCCAGCTGGAGATCATCGCATCCACGCCATTTTCCAGCGCTTCTTCACCCAGATAGGCGCCCCAAGGGAATGCGGCGATGATGACTTCCATTTCGGTGCCAGCCGGCGGACACACGCCAAGGCCCACGTTGCCGACAAACGCCAGCGGACGAATGTAGGCGCTGTCGAGTTTGTTGGCGCGCAGTGTTTCGCGGGTGGCTTCCATGATCTCTTCCTGAGAATACGGAATCGGGAAGCGGTAGATCTTGGCAGAATCAATCAGGCGCTGAGCATGCTCACGGTGACGGAAAATGATCGGACCTTTTGGCGTGTTGTAGCAGCGCACGCCTTCAAATACGGAGGTGCCGTAGTGCATGGCATGGGTCAACACGTGAACGGTCGCGTTTGCCCATGGCATCAGTTCACCATTGAACCAAATATAATCTGCAGTTTTAGTTGCCATGATTGCCTTCCTTAAGCACAAATCTTTTGTTGTAAGTTGTTATTTGGGAGCTCGTTGCTCTTGATGGGGGTCACATCAACGCTGCGGATATCCCATAATTTCTCAATCTGGTTAATCAGTGTGTTTATCGGACGATCGCTGTCGACGATGATTTCCACACTGGCAATTTTGCTTTCGTGGTTTTGCGTTGCCGCTACCTGTTTAATGATAAAGCCACGGTGGCGAACCACACGGAGAACACGCTCCAGCAGCACCGGTTTATCGTCTGCTTTGATGTCGAGTAAGTATCTTTGCATGATGGCGTCTCCTAGGTGTTCTCTAACATATCATTGTTGGACGCGCCTGGCGGTACCAACGGCCACACGTTCTCTTCTTCGTCGATCGCAACGTGCAGCAGGTAAGCGGTTTTACTCTCCAGCATCTCTTTCAGAGCGGGTTCCACTTCTTCTTTTCTGGTGATGGTTTTGCCCGGAATATCGAAGGCTTTCGCCAGCATGATGAAATCCGGGTTGTCATCGAGAATGGTTTCACTGTGGCGGCCGTCAAAGAACAGCGATTGCCACTGGCGCACCATGCCCAAACGCTGGTTATTCAGCAGCACCATCTTGACCGGGATCTGGCGACGTTTAAGCGTGCCCAGTTCCTGAATGTTCATCATAAACGAGCCGTCACCGGTGATGAGAATCGATTGGTCATTCGGGCGAGCCACCGCTGCACCCATTGCAGCTGGCAGGCCAAAGCCCATGGTGCCAAGGCCCGCGGATGAGATGAAGTTTTGCGGATCGCGCGGCTGAATGTGCTGCGCTGCCCACATCTGGTGCTGGCCGACATCGGTCGACACCATGGCGCTGTCCGGCATCATGTCAGACAGTTGTTTGAGCAGCAGCGGGGCAAAAATCGCTTCACCCGGGTGGTCGTAACGCCATTTGAATCCGCTGCGCAGGCTTTCACTGTGGTGAACCCAAGGCGAGATATCGTGGCTCAGTTCAAGCTGAGGTAAAATGGTGTTGATGTCGCCGCGCAGTGCCGCATTGGCCTGACGCAGTTTGTTAAATTCCGCCGCATCGATATCAATGTGAATGACTTTGGCGTGGGGTGCAAAGGTATCCAGCTTACCGGTCACACGGTCATCAAAACGTGCGCCAACAACGATCAGCAAATCGCTTTCCTGTACCACTAAGTTACCGGCTTTGGTGCCGTGCATACCCAGCATGCCAAGATAATGCGGATCGTGACGCTCGATGGTGCCCAGGCCTTTTAATGTGCTGACCGATGGCATCGGATTGAGACGCAGAAATTCGCGTACCGTGTCGGTGGCTTTGGCCAGTTGCACACCGCCGCCGACATACAATACCGGACGTTTGCTTTGAGCCAGCAGCGCTTGCGCTTGCGCCAGTTGCTGTGGATCGACCTGAGGTATCGCAGGAGGAGTAAAAGCGGGCAAAACGGAAACCGGCGCCTGACCCAGTTGCACATCTTTAGCGATATCAACGATCACAGGGCCTGGACGGCCGGTTTTGGCGACTTCAAATGCTTCCGCCAGGGTTGGCGCAAGTTCATTAATATCGGTAACGAGGTAACTGTGTTTGGTACACGAGAGTGACATACCAATCACATCCATTTCCTGGAAGGCGTCAGTGCCGATGTGAGAACTGGCAACCTGACCGGTAATTGCAACGAGAGGGACTGAATCGAGGAAGGCATCGGCAAGGCCGGTGACTAAGTTGGTAGCGCCTGGGCCGGAAGTGGCCATACATACAGCCACGTCCTGTGTGGCTCTTGCCATGCCGATAGCGGCCATGGCGGCTCCCTGTTCGTGTCGACACAAAATGTGTTCAACACCACCATCATACAAAGCATCATAGATTGGCATGATGGCGCCGCCGGGGTAACCAAAAACGGTTTTGATTCCCTGCTGTTTTAATGCGGCTACGACTAATTGAGCTCCGGTCATCGTAAGCCTCCCGAACAGCGATCCGACTCGCTGTTTTCTGTTGTGTTGTGCTTGCACCTCATGTGCTGCTCCCCATTCTTCCTGCCATGTCTGATGAGAGATTCATCAGCATGTGCTTTTTTTAAGTCTAACAGTTGTAAAAAAACCCCCGGACTTTTCAGTGCGGGGGTTTTTCGAATCTGGTGTTTATTTTGCGCCCACAAGCCCCCGCGCGGTCATAATCAGGACCACGATAATAAGGCTAATCAGAGAGTTGAAACGGGCGTATAAGTTCATCGTAATAATTCTAAATGTTGTCGTAATATCATACGAAATTGTTTGCGTCTCTAGTGGTAACACACATCTCCGTTACATGACAAGCAAAAACTCATTCTTTTTTCACATTCCCGTTTTAACCCTCCGCGTTATATAACAACTTTCGCAGCCCGCAGTCGAACTCAATCTGTGTGGTGAATGGTTTTTAATCAATAACTAAGGAAAGTCATGGGGCTTGCTATCATTCATAGCCGTGCCAGCATCGGTGTTCAGGCACCAGCGGTGACGGTGGAAGTACACATCAGTAACGGTATGCCGGGGTTTACGCTGGTTGGTTTGCCGGAGACAACCGTCAAAGAATCCCGCGATCGCGTGCGCAGCGCCATCATCAATTCCAAGTTTGAATTTCCCGCCAAACGCATTACCGTCAATTTAGCGCCCGCTGATCTGCCCAAAGAGGGCGGCCGTTTTGATTTGCCGATCGCGCTCGGCATTCTGGCTGCCTCGGATCAGATTGCCCGCACCCAATTGAGCGACCACGAATTCATCGGTGAGTTGGCGCTGTCGGGGGAAATTCGCAGCGTGAAAGGCGTGCTGCCCGCAGCCTTGGCGGCCAATCAGGCGCGGCGCAGTTTGGTGGTGCCCCATTTCAATGGCGATCAGGCGGCGCTGGTGGGGAAAGAGCAACATAAATCGGCGCGCACTCTGCTTGAAGTGTGTGCCGATCTGTGTGGTCAACAGACGTTATCGCTGTTTCAAAGTGACGCGCGCGACGCCAGCGTACCGCGTGAGCGCGACTTGCAGGACATCATTGGTCAGCAGCAAGGCAAGCGGGCGTTGGAGATAGCAGCGGCGGGCAACCACAATCTGCTGTTTCTCGGCCCGCCGGGCACGGGTAAAACTATGTTGGCCTCGCGTCTGTGCGATCTGCTGCCAGAGATGACTGAGGCCGAGGCGATGGAGACTGCATCAGTGGCCTCGCTGACGCAGCAGGAAATCAACCAGCACAACTGGAAACAGCGTCCGTTTCGCGCGCCGCATCATTCCAGCTCCATGGCTGCACTGGTAGGTGGCGGCACTATTCCCCGCCCCGGAGAAATCTCACTTGCTCACAATGGCCTACTGTTTCTGGATGAAATGCCGGAATTTGAACGCAAAGTGCTCGATTCACTGCGCGAGCCGCTGGAGTCCGGCGAGATTATTATTTCCCGCGCGCAGGGTAAAACCCGTTTCCCAGCGCGTTTTCAGTTGGTTGGCGCGCTCAATCCCAGTCCGACCGGGTATTACGAAGGCAATCAGGCGCGGGTGAATCCGCAGGGGATTTTACGCTATTTGAGCCGTTTGTCGGGGCCGCTGCTGGATCGCTTTGATATGTCGATTGAAATTCCGGCATTGCCCAAAGGCACTTTGTCACACGGCGGCGACCGCGGCGAGCCGACGGCGGTGGTGCAGGCGCGGGTCTTTCGCGCACGTGAAACCATGCTGGCACGCAGTGGCAAAGTGAATGCGCTGTTGCAAAGCCGTGAAATCGAAACTTATTGCCCGCTCAGTCAGCCGGATGCGGAATTTCTGGAAAATGCGCTGCACCGCCTGGGGTTGTCAATCCGGGCCTATCACCGCATCATCAAAGTCGCGCGCACCATTGCCGATTTGAGCGGTGAGGCACACATTCAACGGGCGCACCTGGCCGAAGCGCTCGGCTATCGCGCTATGGACCGGTTACTCAAACAGCTCACCGCCCAATCGGTCTAGGGCGGCAGTACTCTGACCATTGGCAGACGTATTTCTTTCAGCGGGCAAGCGAGTATAATTGCTCGCTGTTTTTTTATTCAATTTTTTGAAAACTATAAATTCTATGCTCGCTTACCTTCTGCTTGTCCTCAATATTGTGCTGGTGATCCTCAATACCATGTTCAGTTCGTTACTGATCTGCGCGATTGCGCTGGTCAAACTGCTGCTGCCGACGCCGAGATTGAAAGCGATGGCGACCAGCATGGCGGACAAAGCGATGTGGCTGTGGGCGACACTTAATGCGCGTATTCTGGCGATGTCAAACCGCGTCGAGTGGGACATTCAGGGCGGGGAAGGACTGAGTAAGCAGGGCTGGTATCTGATGATCAGCAACCACCTCAGCTGGACGGACATTGTCGTGCTGTGTTGTGTGTTCAAAGATCGCATTCCGATGCCGAAGTTTTTCCTCAAACAGCAACTGTTGTATGTGCCGTTTGTCGGCATGGGGTGTTGGGCGCTGGATATGCCGTTCATGCGTCGCTATTCGCGGGAATACTTGATTCGCCATCCACACAAACGCGGCCAGGATCTGGCGACCACGCGTCGCTCGTGCGAAAAATTTAAGTTTCATCCGACGACGGTGGTGAACTACGTCGAAGGTACGCGTTTCACTCAGTACAAGCAGCGCGCGACCCGTTCGCCTTACCAGCATCTGCTGGCACCGAAAAGTGGCGGGATTGCGTATACGTTGGCAGCGATGGGTGAACAATTCTCCAATATTATCGATGTTACGCTGGCCTATCCGGATAACACCGATAAGCCGTTTCGCGATATGTTAATGGGCCGGATGCACCGCATTGTGGTGCGTATTCGCGTGTTGCCGGTCGATGAGCAGGTACGCGGTGACTATTTTCATGACAAACCGTATAAACGCCAGTTCCAGCAGTGGCTGACTGCGCTGTGGCAACGCAAAGATCAGCAGTTGGCTAAGCTGTATCAGTCAAAATCGGACGTATAAAAAAAGGAGCCTCAGGCTCCTTTTTTCTTGGCGGACAAACTTACTTGCTCAGCAGGTAGTTCACCAGATCAAAGTACTCGTCCATCGTTTTGATGCCTTGCGCCTGAACCAGATAGTGGTTGTTCACCACGACAGAAGGAACGCCGGTCAGGCCGCTTTCCTGAAACTGCTTGTCAAAGCGGCGCACCATAGAGTCCACCGCGAAGCCGTTAAACGCAGCGTCGAATTTCGCACCGTCGATGCCTTCATCAACGAAGATCTGACGCAGCTCGGCATCATTTTTTGGTGGCTTGCGCAGGTTGTGAATGCGGTCAAACATCACTGGGATCATTTTGTCTTCAACGTTCAGTGCAATCATGGTCGCGTAGGCTTTGCTCATCGATTTGCCCATGTCACCACCCATGAATGAAACGTGGTTTTTTTGCAGCTTCACGCCTTCCGGCAGCTTGGTTTTTAGCTGAGAGATGATCGGTTCGAACGCGTTACAATGCGGACAGTAGAACGAAAAGTACTCAGTGACGCTCGGTTTTGAGGAAGGCTCTAAGTTGAGCACTTTGTATTGTTCCCCTTCTTTGAACTGCGCGGCATGGGCCGACAGGCTTAACATCAGGGTTGCAACCAGTGCAAACAGCTTTTTCATCGTGGACTCCATTATTCCTTTGAAGGCTTGTTACCATTGTGGCATCAGCGAGAGCGGAGGCTCTTCTAATGCTGCGATTTGTTCTTTGAATGCCAATACCTGACTCTCCCAGTATTTTGGATCATTAAACCAGGGAAAGGCGAGCGGAAAGGCCGGATCTTGCCAACGTTTTGCCAGCCATGCCATGTAGTGCACCATTCGTAGACCGCGAAGTGGCTCGATAAGTTTCAATTGATTAAAGTTAAAATCGCAGAACTCTTGATAGCCTTCAAGCACAATATCGAGTTGGGTAAGCTTGTCGTTGCGATCGCCATTGAGCAACATCCACAAATCCTGTACCGCCGGGCCATTACGAGCATCGTCAAGATCGACAAACATCGGGCCATCCCGCCACAAAATATTGCCCGGGTGGCAGTCGCCATGCAGGCGAATCAAGGCTTGACCCGGTTGCCAGTGCTGCTCGATTCTGCTGATCAACATATCCAGATCGTGGAAAAAACTGTTTTCTAAATGCATCGGAATACATTGTGCGTTATGCAGCAGCGCGCGCGGCTGATAGAGATACTCATCCAGGCTGATCGTCGGGCGATGAATGAACGTTTTGCTCGCGCCCACCTTATGAATGCGGCCGAGAAAGCGTCCGACCCATTCCAGCTGTTCTTCATTGTCGACTTCAAACTGGCGCCCGCCAACGCTGTTAAACAGCGCAAAATGGTAACCCTGATAGTGGTGCAGTGAAGCGCCGTTGATCACCAGTGGTGCGGCGAGCGGGATCTCGGCGTCGGCCAGCTCCAGTGCAAAGTCGTGCTCTTCCTGAATCTGTTCGATGCTCCAGCGCTGCGGGCGGTAAAACTTGACCACAAAACGGCGGCGGTCTTCATCGCTGAACTGATACACGCGGTTTTCGTAACTGTTGAGCGCCAGAAAACCCGATTCAGCGCGAATACCGATGCTCTCTAGCGCGTACCACATAAAGTCGGGCGTCAGGGCATCAAAATGAAAGGTTGCTAGTGTCATTGATTAAAAAGGGCTCATTGCTGAGCCCTTTTCCATGTCGAGTGTTAAAGCTTTTTAATAAACCGGCTTTCCACTTGCATTGTGAATTGGTTGCTGTCATCGGTGAGTATAAACTGAATTGTCGCAACCGGAGAGCTGAGATTGTCAGGTTTGACCCCCAGACTCATCGGCAGGTTGAGCACTTCGCCCGGTTCCACCTGCACGGTTTGTTTGCCATACCACGATACATCCGTCAGACCACTGACATCGAGTTTGTAGGTTTGGATGTGCTGAGTTTTGTTGATCACCTTGAGGGTGTAAGTATTTTCAATCTCGCCGGAGCTGTTAGTTCGGAACAGCTGATTCCGGTCACGAATAACGCTGAGGCCGGCTGGATCAACCGCCGCCACCTGCGCAAAGAACAGCCCGATCATCACCAGTAACACCGCACCGTAACCCAGCAGTTTCGGCCGCATCACTTTGGTATGCTTGCCTGACAAACGGTGCTCAGTGGTGTAACTGATCAGCCCTTTGTCGTAGCCCATGCGCTCCATGGTGGTGTCACATGCGTCAATGCAGGCACCACAGTTGATGCACTCATATTGCAGGCCATCACGAATATCGATACCGGTCGGGCACACCTGAACACACAAATCACAATCGATACAGTCACCCAGACCGAGCGCTTTTTTGTCGGCTTTACGTGAGCGAGGGCCGCGCTGTTCGCCGCGCTCGGTGTTGTAACCGACGATGAAAGTATCTTTATCGAACATCGCCGATTGGAAACGTGCGTACGGGCACATGTGAATACACATGATAGAACGCATCCAGCCCGCATTACCGTAGGTACAAACGGCAAAGAACATCACCCAGAACACCGGCCAGAAGGTCGAGTTGAAGGTAAAGAAGTCGATAACCAGATCGCGTACCGGCACGAAGTAGCCCACGAACGTGAAACCCGTCGCCAGAGCAATCGCAAACCAGGCGATGTGTTTGGCGGTTTTGCGCATCGCCAGATTGGCGGTCATTTTACTGCCGTCTTGCTTACGGCGCTTGTTGGCACTGCCTTCCAGTTTTTCTTCAAACCAGATGTACATGAACGTCCATACGGTTTGCGGGCACAGGTAACCACACCACACCCGGCCTAAAAAGGTAGTGATAAAGAACAGGCCGAACGCCGCGATCATAAACAGCAGTGCCAGCAGGGTCAGATCCTGCGGGTAGAGCGTTGTGCCGAAGAAATTGAACTGCTGGTGGCCGATATCGAGCAGAATGGCCTGGCGATCGCCGTAGGAAATCCACGGTACCAATCCAAACAACAGCAGCAGAAACCAGCCTCCGTAACGGCGCAGCTTCTGGTAGGTCCCTTTGCTTTCGCGCACGTAAATGCGGTTGCTCGGGTTGAACCGGTCTCCTTCCTGACCTTTATGGGTCTTCGGGTTAAAGACTTTCGGAGTCACATCTTTGATGTCGATCTTGTCCTGACTCATCAAACTATCCTTTTGGGCATCATGGTGCGATTTCTGGTGCTCACACTCTTTTTGACATTGCTTAACCCTTTTTACGCAAATGGCGTAGAAGGGGGGGAATAAGGTTGCTTCATAAAGTGGTGATTATAGCGGCAATAACGTTTTTATTTCTTTAACGCAATCAACCTTTAACAACAAATATCCTTACATTTTTGCCAGTTATCCTTCACACGGCGGATAAAAAAAGAGCGGCCGTTGGCCGCTCTGTGCATTATGAGAGGGTTTATTCAATGATGCCGCGTGCGCGCAGGATCGCGGTTTTGAAATCTTCTTCGTAGTCTTTTTTCAGGCCGGGAATCACTTCGTCTTTGGCACTGTTGCGCATTTTGAGATGGTAGATCAGCACATCGTCAGTCAGCTCTTCCAATCGCCCTTGGTAACCCGCTTCGCCAGCCAGTTTGACGATAAACTGAATCAGGTTCAGTTCAGAATCTTTATACCATTCCGGCTCCAGCAGTTGCAGTAATTCTTCGACGCGATGACACTTCATGGCTTTCTCCACAAACTTTGTAATGATTTGCAGTAAAGGTATCAAATTGCGCGGGGAATACAATGTGTAGCGTGGACGTTAGCTGAAATGAACGAAAAGAAAAAAGCGCAGGATAAACTGCGCTTTTCTATTAAGCGGCCTGGACCACTTTTGTTGTTGGCGATGCAGAGACTGCATTTTTCTCGACAAGAGTAGGCGCGGGCGCGATTTTTTTCGCAACCGGTGCAGTAGCAAAACCACTGCGACGGCGCATTGCACTACGGTTGGTGTGCGAAAACCTGACAGCTGTTGGGCGCATTCATTAACCTAACGGTCAGGCATATCCATTGCCGATGTAATGGCCTGAACAACTATGAGTTGATCTTCTGCATCTGAATAAAAATGAAGAAGGGTGGCTCTTTCTGGCGAGCGCCAATCCAAATAATTGTTCAGGAATAACGATATGCTTGCATATCGAAGTTAGAGTAGCACCAAGTTTGCAAATGATCGATAGTTAACCAATGTTTATGCTAAAGAAAAATGGATGCGTAGTGTGAGGCTCGCCATTGTGTTCGGAATCTTTTCCGCTTTACACTGGCTGCTCATCAACAGGAGGTGTGTATGTCATTTCTGAAGAAAACCCTCGCCAGTTTCGGGATCGGATCGGCGAAAGTTGACTCTGTCTTGCAGCAGGAAACGCTGATTCCGGGCCAGAAAGTGAAAGTGACGATTCACGTGTATGGTGGTGCGACGGAACAAGCGATCGACAATATCGAACTCAAACTCTGCTGTCGCTATATCGAAGAAGCGCCGATTGAACGGGGTCAGCAAGAAGGACATCGCACTCGCCGCGTGGCGCAAACCTACACACTCGCCGATTGGTCGCTGCCTTATGCCTTTACCATCATGGCCGGAGAAACCCGCGATTTTGAAGTGGAACTGGATGTGCCGTGGAATACGCCCGTGACGATCGGGGATGCCAAAGTGTGGCTCGAAACCGGATTGGATATTGCTATGGCTCTCGACCCGGGCGACAAGAACATTCTGACTGTGCGTCCGGATCCGTTGATGGATGGCATTTTCACTGCCTTGGAAGAGCAGGGCCTGCGCCTGCGCCAGGTTGAATGCGAAGCCGCCAAAGGCTTTGCTCTGCCGTTTGTGCAAGAGTTTGAATTTGTGCCGACCGATGGCCCGTTCCATGGCCGTTGGCGTGAATTGGAAATCGTTGCTTACCGCGACAAAGACCAGCTGCAGATGTGGTTTGAAATCGATCGCTTCCAACGGGGGGCGAGCGGCATGCTGGCAAGCTTGCTGGGCAAAGGTGAGCTCAAACGTCAACTGACGATCGCCAGTTCGCAGTCGCCTGTGCAGGCGGGTGAGCAAGTATTGCAGTTTCTTGATACGACATCGTAAGCATAAAATCGAGCTTACATGTGTACGCTGAGTGTGCCATACTAGAGCGAAGTTATCGCTCTAGTATGGGAATCGTATGTCGAATACTGCTTACAGCGTCAAAGAAGAAGTCGCCAATGCGATCAGTCATGGCGTCGGGTTAATCCTCGGCATTGTCGGTCTGGTGCTGCTGCTGGTCAAAGCGGTCGATCACCGGGCTGATGCACTGACGATTGTCAGTATGAGCATCTATGGCGGCAGCATGATTGCGCTATTTCTCGCCTCGACGCTCTATCATGCAATCCCACATCAGAACGCCAAACGCTGGCTGAAAACTTTTGACCACTGCGCCATCTACTTACTGATTGCCGGCAGCTACACACCGTTCCTGCTGGTCAGTCTGCGCACACCATTGGCGTTTGGTCTGATGATTGTCATCTGGTCGATTGCGCTGATCGGCATCATCATGAAAATCGCTTTTGTCTATCGCTTCAAACGCTTGTCATTGGTGACGTACCTGACGATGGGGTGGCTGTCGCTGATTGTGATTTATCAGTTGGCACTGAATCTGGATGTGGGTGGGCTGACGTTGCTTGCCGCGGGCGGGGTGGTGTATTCGCTGGGCGTTATTTTCTATGTGGCGAAGCGCATTCCGTACAATCATGCCATCTGGCATGCGTTTGTGCTGGCCGGATGCGCCTGCCACTTTCTTGCGATCTATCTCTATATCGATCCGGTTTAACGCGACTCAACCTGAGTAACGCTGGCGCGGATTTGATAGCGCGGCGCTTCGTCGACTTTTACTTCAATCGCCTTACCTGCCACAGAAGCTTGCGGGCGTAAGTAGGTGTCGGCCATGCGTTTGATCGATTGCCAGATGGTCGTGGTCTGCGTGGTCAGCAGGTTGCCCTGTTCATCAAGAATCTCGACCTGAAGCACAATGTTGATCACCGATTGCGTGCTCTGGTTGGTGATGGCGGTCGGTAAAATCAACTGGCCATCGCGGTAACGGGCGCTACCCAGCACGATATCCACCCCAGAATTGCTCAGTTGCAACGTCGGTTTGGTGCTGCCAAGTTCAATCATGCTGCCGCGTTGCGCTTTGACCAGTGGAGCCGCCAGGACGGGAGCCGCCGCAACAACCTCAGGTTTCGCTGGCGCGACGGACATTGAGTTTGACGTCTCAACTGGCTGCACATATTGCCAAGTAAAGTCATCATTAAGCTGCACGTCGCGGCCATCTTGCAGAGTGACGATTTCGCCCGCCAGCGCCACAGGCGCCCAGCTTGCCATCATCAGAGTGATCAGATTTTTCATGTGTATCCTTAACGTCGCCAGAACGCTGGGAAGAACAGCACCAGAATGGTGAGGATTTCCAAGCGTCCCATCAACATACCAAAACTTAAAATCCACTTCGCGCTATCAGGCAGCGAAGCAAAGTTACCCGTTGGACCAATCACACTCCCCATACCCGGGCCGACGTTGGCGACCGCAGTAATCGCGCCGGAGATACTGGTGATTGGGTCGAGTCCCATGGCCGACAACGAGCCGGCGATGGCGATAATCGTAATAATAAACGTCAGACCAAACGCCACCACCGAACGGACGATGTCTTCGTTCACCGGGCGCTGATTGTAACGCTGAACGAACACACCGGACGGGTGGATCAGTTTCATCATCTGCTTATTGAGCAGCGCAAAACAGATTTGAAAACGGAAAATCTTGATCCCACCGGAGGTGGAACCGGAACAGGCACCCACCATCATCAGAAACGCAAAAATGGTACTTGGCAGCGCGCCCCAGGCGGTGAAGTCATCGAGACCATAACCTGTGGTCGTCACCACTGACACAATGTTGAACATCGAGACGCGCAGCGCATCCAGCATCGCATAGCCATTATTGAAGTGCAGCCAGGCGGCGACAATCAGGCTGCTGATGACAAACAGCAGGAAGAAGCCCTGCACCTGAGCGTCTTTAAACAGCTCTTGTGGGCGGCGTTTACGCATGGCGGTGACAAACAGCAGAAATGGCAGACCACCAAGGAACATAAACAAAGTTGCGACCCAGTGTGAACCGTTGGAGAAATGGTTCATTGAACCGTCGGAGGTCGAATAGCCGCCGGTAGAAAGAGTGGTGAACGCGTGGTTGATGGCATCAAACAGACGCATGCCGGTAACCATATAGCCGATGATGCACAGACCAGTCAGCACCAGATACACCACCACGATGTTCTTCGCCACGGTTTTGGCGCGCGGGCTGCTTTTATCTGACCAGTCGGACGATTCGGTTTGGAACAGGCGCATACCACCGACGTTGAGCATCGGCAGCACCGCTACCGCCATAACGATAAAGCCGACTCCGCCAAGCCACTGCAAAATAGAACGCCACAGCAGAATGCTGGGAGCCATGTCATCGAGGCCGCTGAGCACCGTGGAGCCAGTGGTGGTGATACCGGACATGGTTTCAAAGTAGGCGTCGGTGAAACTGATGTGGTTGATGAACACGAACGGCAACGCGGCGAACGCGCTGGCGATGGTCCACACCAGACTGGTGATGAGGAACATGTCGCGCACACTGAGGCGGAAATTCGCTGTCCGGCCAATCGACAGACAGATAAATGCCGCGATGTGCGTGATGATCACCGCCTGAGCAAAGTCGAGAAAGCCGCCCGTCCCGGTGAAAAATGCCACCAGAGTCGGGACGTACATAAACAGAGCCAGTTTCGATAAAACCAGCCCGATGACAAACATGATGGGGCGTAAATTGAGCATAACGCCGGGAACCTATAGGAAGAACGGACTCGGTTGGAACAGGGCTTCCACGTCGGGCACGTATTTCTTGTCGACGAGGAACATCACGACGTGATCATCCTGTTCAATAACAGTGCGATCGTGGGCGATCAGCACTTCTTCACCACGCACGATGGCACCAATCGTCGTGCCCGGCGGCAGTTTGATGTCGCCCACAGCGCGGCCAACCACTTTGGAGGTGGTTTCATCACCATGCGCGACAGCTTCAATCGCCTCTGCTGCGCCACGGCGCAGTGAAGAAACGTTGACGATGTCGGCGCGGCGAACGTGAGTCAGCAGGGCTGAGATGGTCGCTTGCTGTGGTGAAATCGCCACGTCAATCACGCCGCCCTGAACCAGATCGACGTATGCCCCGCGCTGAATCAGCACCATCACCTTTTTCGCGCCCATGCGCTTCGCCAGCATGGCGGACATGATGTTGGTTTCATCTTCGTTGGTCAGCGCGATAAACACATCCACCTGATCGATGTTCTCTTCGGTCAGAAGCTCCTGATCGGCGGCATCACCACAGAAGACGATGGTGTTTTCCAGCTCTTCCGACAGCTGTTCCGCGCGCTGGTAGTTGCGCTCAATCAGTTTCACGCTGTAGCTGTGTTCCAGACGCTTGGCGAGGCTGGCACCGATGTTACCCCCACCGACAATCATGATGCGGCGATACGGTTTTTCCAGGCGTTGCAGCTCACTCATCACGGAACGGATGTGGTTGCTGGCCGCGACGAAGAACACTTCATCGTCGGCTTCAATAATGGTGGTGCCTTGCGGACGAATCGGGCGTCCTTGACGGAAAATCGCCGCCACACGGGTATCGATGTGCGGCATGTGTTCGCGCAGTGCAGATAGCGCATTGCCCACCAGCGGGCCGCCATAATAGGCTTTGACCGCGACCAGGCTGACTTTCTCTTCCGCAAAGCTGACGACTTGCAGCGCGCCAGGGTATTGCACCAAGCGCTCGATATAACTGGTCACCAGCTCTTCCGGGGCGATCAGGTGATCGACCGGGACCGCGCCGGACTGGAACAAGGCTTCTTTCTCCGCCAGATACTCCGGCGAACGGATACGGGCAATACGGTTTGGCGTGTTAAACAGAGTGAACGCGACCTGACAGGCCACCATGTTGGTTTCATCGGTGTTGGTCACGGCAACAAGCATGTCAGCGTCCTGAGCGCCGGCTTCGCGTAGCACGTCCGGGTGGCTGGCATGGCCGTTCACCACGCGTAAATCATATTTATCTTGTAGTTCGCGCAGACGGTCGCTGTTTTTATCCACGACAGTGATGTCGTTGTTTTCCCCGACCAGGTTTTCCGCCAGCGTACCGCCGACCTGACCTGCACCAAGAATGATGATTTTCATACCTTATTCTCTTGTTATTGCACGCCAAAGGCAGCCCGAGAGCTGCCTTTGCATCGTTTTTACGCTTGTTTAGTCAGAACGGCATAGTAGAAGCCGTCCATATCCTCTTCACCAGGCAGAATCTGGCGGCCCGGATTATCCAGCTCCGAACCCACAAGCTGCGCGTCAGATGTGCGCGCTAAGAAATCTTTCACCTGCAGCACGTTTTCCTGCGGTGTAATTGAACACGTTGCGTACACCAAAGTACCACCCGGTTTCAACTGTTGCCACATTACGTCGAGAATTTCGCGTTGTAGCTCCGCTAATGCCGCAATATCTTCCGCGCGGCGCAGCCATTTGATGTCCGGATGACGGCGAATTACGCCCGTTGCCGAACACGGTGCATCGAGCAGAATGCGGTCAAACTGGCTGCCCTGCCACCATTCTTGAGGGTAACGGGCATCGCCGCACACCACTTTGGCGCTCAGGTTCAGGCGTTTGAGGTTGTCATGCACGCGTTTGAGGCGGGTATCGTCACAGTCGATGGCAACCACTTCGCTCCCTTGCGTCCGTTCCAGAATATGGGCGGTTTTGCCGCCCGGTGCGGCGCAGCAATCAAGAATCAGCTCGCCATCCTGAGGCTGCAGATAGTGCAGAGACAACTGCGCGGCTGCGTCCTGAACGGACACCCAGCCTTTTTCAAACCCCGGCAGTTTGGTGACATCACACGGCGCGGCTAATTTTAGTGCGTCTTCAGCCTGTGAATGTACGCTGCTATCAATGTTTTCATTATTGAGCAGCGCCTGATACGCATCGCGGTCGTGGTGCTGATGGTTCACTCGCAGCCACATCGGCGCTTTGCTGTTGTTGGCTTCAACGATCGCTTCCCACTGCTGTGGGTAGGCGCTTTGCAGCAATTTCAGCAGCCAGCTTGGATGGCCGTATTTACCGGCATTGTGGCTGACAGCCTGAGCATCCAGTTGTTCCTGGTTGCGCTGATAGTTACGCAACACGGCGTTAATCAGGCCACGCAGGCGCGGACCTTTGAGATCTTGGGCGCCTTCAACCGTTTCACCCACGGCCGCATGCGCAGGAATACGCATAAAGCTCAGTTGGTAAATGCCCACCAGAATCAGGTGGTGGAACACACGTTGTTTGCCTTTGAGCGGGTTATCCATCAGTGCGTTGGCGATGGATTCCAGTCTTGGCAGGTAGCGCAGCGCACCGTAGCAGATTTCCTGCAACAGAGCGTGATCGCGAGGACGGATGTTTTGTTGAGCCGCCGGAAGTGCCATCGACAAAGACTGACCTTTATCGACAACTTGGAACAGAACCTGAGCGGCAGCAGCGCGAACATTCATAGTTAAACCTAATACAAAAAGTAACGACCCTACTCAGTAGGGCCGTGAGATTAATTCAGTTGGGAGCCAACTTCAAACCAGCTTGCTCTGGCGTTGAGGATGTCCTGCACCGGCAGGGCTTTTTTGCCCGGAATCTGCAGGCTTTCCAGTACCAGAATCTCTTCACCAGTGGCGACATAAATGCCGGTTTTGTCTGCTTTGAGAATGGTCCCCGCCGCTTGGTTGGAACTGCCCGCTTCGACGCGCGCCTGCCAGACTTTGATCTGGTTGTCAGCGACCGCGAAGTGGCTCATTGGCCACGGGTTAAATGCACGTACGCAGCGCTCAATCGCCTGAGCACTCCGAGTCCAGTCAATTTTGGCTTCTTCTTTACTCAATTTTTGTGCGTAGTTCGCTAGGGCGCCGTCCTGTTTGACCGCGACTGCCGTACCTTGTGCGATATCGCTCAGGCATTCAACCAGAGCTTGCGGGCCGAGTTCTGCCAGCTTGTCATACATGGAGCCGCTGGTGTCGCTGGCTTCAATCGGCAGCGTGGCAATCTTGAGCATGTCGCCGGTATCAAGACCGACATCCATCTGCATGATGGTCACGCCTGTTTCCGAATCACCCGCCCAAATCGAGCGTTGAATCGGTGCGGCGCCGCGCCAGCGTGGCAGAATCGAACCGTGCACGTTGATGCAACCCAGTTTAGGTGTATCAAGCACAGCTTTTGGCAACAACAAGCCATAAGCCACGACGACCATGATGTCGGCATTCAGTGCAGCCAGCTCTTGCTTGGCTTCATCAGATTTGAAATTTTCTGGTTGATATACCGGAATGTTGTGCTCGAGCGCCAGGTTTTTGACCGGGCTGGCGGTGAGTTTTTTACCGCGGCCGGCTGGGCGATCCGGTTGAGTGTAAACCGCGATCACCTCGTGCTCCGAAGACAATAACGCCGCCAAGTGACGGGCGGCGAAATCCGGAGTACCTGCAAAGACAATACGTAATGATTGGCTCAAGGTCACCTCTCTGTATGTTTATTGATTCTTTTCGTTGAAGCGTTTGATTTTTTCCAGCTTCTCTTTGATGCGGTTGCGTTTGAGTGGCGACAGGTAGTCGACAAACAGTTTGCCTTCTAGGTGGTCCAGCTCGTGCTGTACACAGATCGCCAGCAGATCATCGGCTTCAAAGCTGTATTCGTCACCGTTGCGGTCTAACGCTTTGACGGTCACTTCTGCGGCGCGAGGGACCAGAGCGCGAGCGCCAGGTACAGATAGGCAGCCTTCTTCAATGCCGTCTTCACCGCGTTTTTCTAGGATGACCGGGTTGATCAGAACCATTGGCTCATCACGAGTTTCTGAAATATCGATCACCACGATACGCTGGTGAACGTCAACCTGAGTTGCAGCAAGGCCAATGCCTTCTTCGTCGTACATGGTTTCAATCATGTCGTCGACGATCTTCTGAATCTCTGGGGTGACTTTCTCAACCGGCTTAGCAACGGTGCGAAGACGATCATCCGGGAATGTTAATACTTGTAATACAGACATATACACTCGAAAAATTGAACTGTGCCGAAACAGCTTAACGCTTGTTGGCTCAATTCTAGACATTTTATGACCTAAATGACAGCATCCTGCGAGATTTCTCCGAATCCTTCTTAATTCTTTCGACCAGGGAAGCAAGGTCATGACCAGACTGACAAGTCGTTTCGCCTCAGTATTACAACCTCGTTTATTGCCGCTATTTCTGGCTGCATTCGGTGCTTGCGCGCAGCCGGCGCCGCCGTTGGTGCTGAAAGACGATGCGCCGACGACGTATACGGTGGTGAAAGGGGACACCTTGTGGGATATCTCTGCGTTGTATCTAGACAGCCCTTGGTTGTGGCCACGGTTATGGCAAATCAACCCTGATATCAATAACCCTGATCTTATCTATCCCGGCGATAAACTGACGTTGGTTTGGCGTGATGGTCAGCCTACGCTGAGCCTGAAACCGATGGTGAAACTCAGCCCGAAAGTTCGCGTTATGGAGAAACAGTCGCTACCGACGGTCGACGAAGAGTTGTTGTTGCCCTATCTGCACACCGATCGCCTGGTTGACGCTACGGAGATAAAAGAGAGTCTTCGTGTGATGGGCGCTGGTGATGGGCTGCAATACCTGACGGCAGGCGAGCCCGTTTATATTGCCGGACCTCAAACTCATGCGCAGTGGGGAATTTATCGCCCGATGACGGAGTTTGAACGCGACGGCCAGGTGATGACTGCTCTGCGACTGATTGCGACTGCTCAGCTTGGCAGCAACCGTCAGCAAACCAGTGAGCTGCTGGTGCGTCAGCAACGGCATGAGATTCGCGTAAACGACATTGCATTGCCGGAAACCGGGTTGGAAGGGTTAAACTTAACGACATCCTTTTTCCCAAGGCCTGCACCGCAATCGCTCACAGCCCAGATTTTGGGTTCGTTGGAAGGCAGCCAGTATGCGGGTCAAAACCAGGTCGTGGTCATCGACAAAGGGACAGATGACGCGCTGGTTCAGGGCAGTATGTTTGAACTGTTCCGCTCAGGAGTGGCGGTGTATGCCGATGATGGACACTACAGCTATGAGTCTCAACACGGTGACGATGCATTGGTATTGCCTGCGTACAAAATTGGTAGCCTGATGGTGATTCGTCCTTATGCGGCGTTTAGTCTTGCGCTTATCACCGAAAGTATGGAGCCGATTGATACCGCGGTGCAGGCACAATCTCCGCAGACGCCAGAGCTTGAAGCCACCGCAAGTGTGGTTCAGGCAGAGCCTGCCAGTTGATGCTCGAACGCGATCTGGCTGCTTGGCTGGCTTTCAGTTTTACTCCTCAACTCGGTATCCGAACATTGCAGCGTTTAGCCAGTCGTTACGCGCTGTCTGACCTCAAACAACACCTGAATCGTGACGGCTTGGCCGTAGGACTGAAAGACAACCAGATTCAGTATTTGCAGCGGCAGGCCGATCAAGACGTCGATGCCTGCCTGCGTTGGAGTGAGCAGGCTGATAATCGCCATATTCTGACGCCGTTTCATGCGTACTATCCCTCGTTATTGACCGAAATCGCCGCCGCTCCGCCAGTGCTGTTTGTGGAGGGGCGGCTTGAAGCGCTGCGTGCGCCGCAAATTGCTATTGTCGGCAGTCGCAACGCCAGTATCGACAGTCAGCAAATCGCTCATCAATTTGCCACGCAATTGGTCGAACACGGTTTGGTGGTCACCAGTGGTCTGGCGCTTGGTATTGATGGCTACGCGCATGATGGCGCACTCAAAGCGGGTGGGGAAACTATTGCGGTGCTGGGCTCGGGGCTGGAATGTATTTATCCGGCTCGCCATCGCGCGTTGGCGGGGCGTATTGTTGACAGAGGCGCCTTGGTGTCGGAATTTCGCCCTGATGCCAAGCCTCGACCTGATCATTTTCCGCGTCGTAATCGTATTATCAGTGGGTTGTCATTGGGCGTTCTGGTGGTGGAAGCGGCGGAAAAAAGTGGCTCGCTCATCACCGCGCGTTATGCCGCCGAACAGAGCCGAGAGGTGTTTGTCGTGCCGGGCTCAATTCGCAACCCGAATAGCCTCGGCAGTAACCAGTTGATTCGACAAGGGGCGTGTTTGGTACAACATGTCGATCATATTCTCGAAGAAGTCAGCAGTTTGATGGACTGGAGCCGAAATCAGTCACAACCTGAGCAGACAGAACTTTTTTCTGGCACATATAACGAAGAAGAATTGCCATTTCCCGAGCTGTTAGCTAACGTAGGGGGAGAGGCTACACCAGTTGATATTCTTGCAAACAGGACCAATATACCTGTCCAGGATGTCATGATGCAGCTCCTGGAGCTTGAGCTTTCAGGGCATGTTGTTGCAGTTTCCGGTGGCTATATTCGTAAGGGGAGGGGCTAGCTATGATGATGGATATTCTGATGTATCTATTTGAAACTTATATCCATAGCGATGCAGAGTTGCAAGTGGACCAAGACGAACTCGAAGATGAACTGCTTCGGGCCGGATTTCACCAAAAAGACATCTACAAAGCCCTTCACTGGTTAGAAGAGCTGGCTGCGCTGCAGCAGACCGATGCACATTCCGCGATCGCAACCAGCGCGGCCACATCAGTGCGTATCTTTACCGCGCAGGAAATGGAGCGTTTGGATACGGAATCGCGCGGTTTTTTGATGTTCCTTGAGCAAATCAAAGTGCTGACACCTGAAACGCGTGAGATGGTGATTGATCGCGTCATGGGCTTGGAAACCAATGAGTTCGAACTTGATGACCTCAAGTGGATCATTCTGATGGTGTTATTTAATGTGCCAGGGAATGAAAATGCTTACACGCTAATGGAAGAGCTGTTGTACAGCAAAGAGCAAGGTATTGTTCATTAAGTAAGATCAGTGGCAACGTAAGTAGTACACATGAGCGGTAAAAAAATCGATCACCAGTTGTTTTCAGCCCATGAGCAGGCGCTGAATCACGAACCGTGTCCCAAATGCGGCGCTGCGTTGCAGCTTCGACACGGCAAACACGGTCCTTTCTTGGGTTGCAGTCAGTATCCTGGCTGCGACTTCATTAAACCCCTACATCAGAATGACGGCCATATCATCAAAGAGCTTGGCGTGCCGTGCCCGGAGTGTGGACATGAACTGGTGTTACGGCAGGGACGCTACGGTATGTTTATCGGCTGTAGCCATTATCCTGAATGTCATCATATTGAGTCGCCGGACACGGCACCACAAGAATTGGTGGTAGAAACCCAGATTACTTGCCCCGAATGTGGCAAAGGCCATTTGGTTGAACGTAAGAATCGCTTTGGCAAGGCATTTTTTGCTTGTGACGCGTTTCCAAAATGCAAATTTGCACTCAATCAACCACCCGTGATGGGGCAGTGTCAAGCGTGCGGTTATCCGTTGCTGATTGAAAAGAAACTCGCCAGTGGTACCAAGTATCAGTGTGCCGACAAAAAATGTGGTCACACTCAAACTGAAATGAAAAACGGCGCTTAATCGCGCCGTTTTTGTTGGTATTGAATTCAGGGTCTAGTGCTTAATCTGCTGCGCCACTTCCTGTACCGCCGGAAAGGCTGTTGGATCGAGAACGGCTGCCAGTTGACATAGCTTACGTTGTAATTCGCCACTGTAATCGGCGGTGACGTTGATGTGACCCATTTTGCGTCCGGGACGTTTGTCTTTGCCATACCAGTGAATATGGCAGCCTTCCATCGCCAGCAGGGCATCAGGCAAGGTGTCTTCACCCAGAATGTTGATCATCGCAGTTTCGCGAATCAGCTTGGTGCTGCCCAGTGGCAGTCCGCACACTGCGCGTAGATGATTTTCAAACTGACAGGTTTCTGCGCCCTGCTGAGTCCAGTGGCCAGAGTTGTGCACGCGCGGCGCAATTTCATTGACCAGCAACGTCCCCTGGACGTCGAAAAACTCCAGCGCCAGCACGCCGACGTAATTCAGGCTTTCAGCCACGGCGGTAAACATCTGCTTCGCTTGCTCTTGTAATTCTGGCGCATCAATAGCGGTCGACAGGCTGAGGACGCCGTTCACGTGCACGTTCTCAGCCAGTGGATACACCGCGATCTCGCCATCTTTGCCACGCGCGCCAACCAGCGACACTTCGCGATCAAAGGGCACGAACTCTTCCGCCACAATCGCCTGTTGCTCAGATGCCGCCAGTGCTTGTGCCATGTCGGCCCAAATCGTTTCGCTATCTTGTGGGGTTTTGAGACGCCATTGGCCTTTGCCATCATAGCCACCCAAGGCGGTTTTCAGCACCATGGGAATGCCGACGTAATCAATTGCAGCATCAAATTCAGCGCGGTTGGTGATCACTGCGTATTTGGCGTTGCGTACGCCCGCGTTGTCCAGCAGTGCTTTTTCCAGACGGCGATCGCCACCGGCTTTAATCGCGTCGGTACTTGGCAGAAATTTTCCGCTGCGTTCACACACGGCCAGCACATCGTGAGGAATGTGTTCAAATTCGGCGGTAATCACATCCGCACCGGTAATTGCCTGTTCCAAACCATGGCCAATTACAGCCTGAGTCAGCGGATGCACCACGTTCTGGGTATTGACGTCAAAGGCGGAAATTTCAATGTTGAGCGGCGCCCCGGCCAGAGACATCATGCGCGCGAGTTGACCGGAACCTAATACCAATACGTGCATGATTTATTCCTCGGCTGGGTTTGGGTTAGCCAGCACGGCTTCGGTTTGTGCGGCGCGGAACGCTTCCACTTTCGCCATCACGCTTTCATCAAACGCACCAAGGATTTGTGCGGCCAGCAGCCCTGCATTCGCAGCGCCAGCTTCACCAATCGCCAGAGTGCCGACCGCGATGCCTTTAGGCATCTGAACGATAGAATAAAGAGAGTCGATACCCGACAACGCACGCGACTGTACCGGAACGCCCAGTACGGGTAGGCTGGTGAATGCAGCTGTCATGCCGGGAAGGTGCGCCGCGCCGCCAGCGCCAGCGATGATCACTTTTAGTCCACGCTCTTTGGCACTGGTGGCGTAATCGGCCAGAAGTTGAGGGGTACGGTGCGCGGAAACCACTTTGGTTTCGTAAGCAACACCAAATTGATCCAGCATCTCTGCTGCAAGCTTCATGGTTGGCCAATCCGATTTTGAACCCATGATAATGCCGACTTTCATCTCAAACTCCTTCAAGCGTTATAAATTAGGTGAGCTTTTGTGCGCGCATTATACGGGGATTTTTCTTTCAAGCAAACGTTTGCGCAGTGATTGAAAGTGTAGCGGTATAATTTATCCCGAATTAGATTTAGCCGTTGCGCCGGATAATTTGTACACTAGGCCGCAAATAAAAAAGTCAGCTCAACTTAGGAAACTCTGGTGAATAATTTTGAACATACACTGCAAGCGTTGCAGTCCGGTGAAGTGATCGCTTATCCCACTGAAGGTGTGTTTGGTGTCGGGTGTGATCCGGACAATCCGCAGGCGATTGAAAAGTTGCTGCAACTCAAGCAGCGTCCGGTCGAGAAGGGCCTGATTCTGATCGCTGCGTCGTACCAACAACTGCTGCCTTATATTGATGAAAGCCAACTGACTCAAGAGCAGTTGGAGCGAGTGCAGTCGACCTGGCCGGGGCCGGTGACCTGGATCATGCCAGCCAGCCAGCGTGTCTCGCATTGGGTGAGCGGCCAGTTTGATACCATCGCCGTGCGCGTGACCGATCATCCGTTGGTGCGGAAGCTGTGTTTGGCGTATGGCAAGCCGCTGACCTCAACCAGCGCGAATCTGTCCGGTTTGCCACCGTGCATGACCACGCAGGAAGTCGAACAGCAACTCGGTGATCAGCTGGTGGCGATTCTGCAAGGCGAAACGGGCGGACGCAATAAACCCAGCGAGATTCGCGATGCCAAAACGCTCCAGGTACTGAGACAAGGCTAAGTCAGCAAAGGAAGTAACGATGCCAACCATCAATAAAGAAGCCGTCAAACAATTTCTGTTGTCGCTACAAGACAGCATTTGCCAGCAGTTGGAAGCCGTCGATGGCGGTGCCAAATTTGAAGAAGATGCCTGGCATCGTGAACCAGGCGAAAAGCTCGGCGGCGGCGGTCGTACGCGCGTGATGCGTCATGGTCATGTGTTTGAACAGGGCGGGGTGAATTTCTCCCATGTGGAAGGTCAGCAGATGCCCGCATCGGCAACCGCACACCGCCCGGAACTGGCCGGACGCCGCTTTGAAGCGATGGGCGTGTCATTAGTGATGCATCCCAATAACCCATACGTACCGACTTCGCACGCGAACGTGCGTTTTTTCATTGCGGAAAAAGAGGGTGAGGCGCCGATTTGGTGGTTTGGCGGCGGATTTGATCTCACGCCCTTCTATCCGTTTGAGCAGGATTGTCATGAGTGGCACCGTGTGGCAAAAGCACTGTGCGCGCCGTTTGGTGATGACGTTTACGCCGAGCATAAAGCATGGTGCGATCGTTACTTCTATCTGCCGCATCGCGAGGAAACCCGCGGTATCGGCGGGCTGTTCTTTGACGATCTCAATCAGTGGAGCTTTGAGCAGTGCTTTGACTATATTAAGGCGGTCGGCGAGGGGTACACGCAGGCGTATCTGCCGATTGTCGAGCGCCGCAAAGCGACACCGTATGGCGAACGCGAACGCGAGTTCCAGCTCTACCGTCGTGGCCGTTATGTCGAATTTAACTTGGTCTTTGACCGCGGCACGTTGTTTGGCCTGCAATCGGGTGGACGCACCGAGTCGATTCTGATGTCAATGCCGCCGTTGGCGCGCTGGGAATATCGTTATCAGCCACAGGCGGGGAGCGCCGAAGCGGAATTACAGCAATTTTTAGTACCGCGCGAGTGGTGACAGAGTCAGTAGTGAGTGATAGGGTCGCATACAGCGACCCTCTTTCTTTCAGGCAGGAACATGGATTTTCAATACGATCAGTATGCGGTGTTCGGCAACCCGATCGGCCACAGTAAATCACCTTTCATTCATACCTTATTTGCCCGTCAAACCAATCAGGCCATGACCTACACCGCGCAACTCGCGCCCGTGGATGGTTTTGTGCAAGCTGCGACAGATTTCTTTGCCCACGGCGGTAAAGGGTGCAACATCACCGTTCCGTTTAAAGAAGCGGCGTTCACGTTTGCCACCCGCTTGACGGAACGGGCGCAACTGGCTGGCGCGGTTAACACGCTTAAAAAACTCGATGATGGCGGTATTCTGGGGGATAACACGGATGGTGAAGGTCTGGTGCAGGATCTGATGTTGCATCAGGTGCCGTTGCAAGACGCGCGAATTCTGTTGATTGGTTCCGGCGGCGCGGCGCGTGGTGTGCTCAAGCCTTTATTAGATAAACAGCCAGCCAGCATCACCATTACGAACCGCACCTTTGCCAAAGCGCAGCAGTTAGCGGAGAGCTTTGCTCCGTACGGTAAGGTGAACGCTGTGGAAATGGCGCAGCTGAATTCCGGTTTTGATGTCATCATCAACTCGACGTCGGCCAGTCTGGATGGTGCCTTACCGGATATCTCCGCCGCGATTTTCCAGCCGACCAGTGTGGCGTACGACATGATGTATGGTAAAGGTCACACCATTTTCAACCAATGGGCATTAGACAGTGGGTGTGCTCAGGCGTATGACGGTTTGGGGATGCTGGTGGGGCAGGCGGCAGAAAGTTTTATGTTATGGCGTGGTTTACGTCCGGGGACGAAACAGATTCTGCGTGAACTGCGCAAAAATTTAGAAGGTTAATCATGAACCAATCGATCTTATTTCCGGATATGCAAACTTGGAATGATGAGCTGCAAGCCGTGGTGTTTCCTGCACAGCAGGCCGGAGCGCTCATTGAATGTGTCGTGACGCTTGCCGAACTCAGCCGTCTGTCGGCAGAGACGATTGATGGTGAGCAACAGGCTCTGGCTATTTTTCAGACACTGCGTTTTGATTTGGAAGAAATAGCTGAAGCGCTGATTGAAGAAGAAGACTACAACCAGCGCGGACAAATCGAAGTGGTTAGCTAACGGCTTCAACCGACGTCAGGTAGTCATTTTTATTCTGAACGTAGTTTTGTGCGGACTTTACTAAAAAGGCTCTTTCTTTTTCATTTAGAGGACGAGCCTGTTTCACCGGGCTGCCTATATATAGATAGCCGCTTTCTAAGCGTTTTCCAGGTGGGACTAAACTGCCCGCACCGATCATCACATCACTTTCTACTACTACGCCATCCAATACGATAGCGCCCATGCCGACTAACACGCGATCTTGGATGGTGCAGCCATGCAACATCACTTTATGCCCGACGGTCACGTCTTCACCGATAATCAGCGGATAGCCGTCTGGATTTTCGTTATTCTTGTGCGTCACATGCAACACACTTCCATCCTGAATATTGGAGCGCGCGCCGATCACAATGTGGTTCACATCACCGCGAGCCGCCACCAGAGGCCAAATACTGGCGTCATTACCAATCTTGATGTCGCCAACGAGAACGGAACTCTCATCTATATAGACACGTTCACCGATCTGTGGAGTGATTCCTTTATAACTACGAATAGCGCTCATTACGCCTCCTTATCTGGGCTGTTGAGGGCAGTTTAGAAGTGAAAGAGTAGTAGAAATAGCCCTTGGTGAATAAAAAACAGTCAAACAGTTAAAAAATCAAAAAAAACGTGAAAAAGCGCTTGCCAATGTGAGCTCGATCTCTATAATGCCCCCTCGCTGACACGGCAAAGCTTCGAAAGAAACAAAAGCAGTTCAGCAAGGTCGTTTTCAGAGCTGAAAAGCTCGCGAAAATAAACTGAAAAAAGTGTTTGACACGACAGTTTATCTCGCTAAAATGGCCGCCTCTTCCACGGTGACTCAGTCGCTGAAGCAGGAAGAAAGCTCTTTAACAATATAAACCTATCAATCTGTGTGGGCACTCGTTGATGATAATCGCAAAAGATTTATCAATGAACTGAGTGACCAATTTGATACTTCGGTATCGAGCACAGTCAATTCAACATTACATAGTAATGTTATCAGTATTCATTGAGCCAAAACTTTAATTGAAGAGTTTGATCATGGCTCAGATTGAACGCTGGCGGCAGGCCTAACACATGCAAGTCGAGCGGCAGCGACAACATTGAACCTTCGGGGGATTTGTTGGGCGGCGAGCGGCGGACGGGTGAGTAATGCCTGGGAAATTGCCCTGATGTGGGGGATAACCATTGGAAACGATGGCTAATACCGCATGATAGCTTCGGCTCAAAGAGGGGGACCTTCGGGCCTCTCGCGTCAGGATATGCCCAGGTGGGATTAGCTAGTTGGTGAGGTAAGGGCTCACCAAGGCGACGATCCCTAGCTGGTCTGAGAGGATGATCAGCCACACTGGAACTGAGACACGGTCCAGACTCCTACGGGAGGCAGCAGTGGGGAATATTGCACAATGGGCGCAAGCCTGATGCAGCCATGCCGCGTGTATGAAGAAGGCCTTCGGGTTGTAAAGTACTTTCAGCAGTGAGGAAGGAGGTATCGTTAATAGCGGTATCTTTTGACGTTAGCTGCAGAAGAAGCACCGGCTAACTCCGTGCCAGCAGCCGCGGTAATACGGAGGGTGCGAGCGTTAATCGGAATTACTGGGCGTAAAGCGCATGCAGGTGGTTTGTTAAGTCAGATGTGAAAGCCCGGGGCTCAACCTCGGAATTGCATTTGAAACTGGCAGGCTAGAGTACTGTAGAGGGGGGTAGAATTTCAGGTGTAGCGGTGAAATGCGTAGAGATCTGAAGGAATACCGGTGGCGAAGGCGGCCCCCTGGACAGATACTGACACTCAGATGCGAAAGCGTGGGGAGCAAACAGGATTAGATACCCTGGTAGTCCACGCCGTAAACGATGTCTACTTGGAGGTTGTGGCCTTGAGCCGTGGCTTTCGGAGCTAACGCGTTAAGTAGACCGCCTGGGGAGTACGGTCGCAAGATTAAAACTCAAATGAATTGACGGGGGCCCGCACAAGCGGTGGAGCATGTGGTTTAATTCGATGCAACGCGAAGAACCTTACCTACTCTTGACATCCAGAGAACTTAGCAGAGATGCTTTGGTGCCTTCGGGAACTCTGAGACAGGTGCTGCATGGCTGTCGTCAGCTCGTGTTGTGAAATGTTGGGTTAAGTCCCGCAACGAGCGCAACCCTTATCCTTGTTTGCCAGCGAGTAATGTCGGGAACTCCAGGGAGACTGCCGGTGATAAACCGGAGGAAGGTGGGGACGACGTCAAGTCATCATGGCCCTTACGAGTAGGGCTACACACGTGCTACAATGGCGCATACAGAGGGCGGCCAACTTGCGAAAGTGAGCGAATCCCAAAAAGTGCGTCGTAGTCCGGATTGGAGTCTGCAACTCGACTCCATGAAGTCGGAATCGCTAGTAATCGTGAATCAGAATGTCACGGTGAATACGTTCCCGGGCCTTGTACACACCGCCCGTCACACCATGGGAGTGGGCTGCAAAAGAAGCAGGTAGTTTAACCTTCGGGAGGACGCTTGCCACTTTGTGGTTCATGACTGGGGTGAAGTCGTAACAAGGTAGCGCTAGGGGAACCTGGCGCTGGATCACCTCCTTATACGAATGATTATTGCGATGAGTGTTCACACAGATTGATACGGTTTAAATGTGAAGAGTATCTTAGTGTCCCGTTCGTCTAGAGGCCTAGGACACCGCCCTTTCACGGCGGTAACAGGGGTTCGACTCCCCTACGGGATACCACGGGTCGTTAGCTCAGTTGGTAGAGCAGTTGACTTTTAATCAATTGGTCGCAGGTTCGAATCCTGCACGACCCACCATTTCCTGCCACAGGAAATCAAATAATGTGGGCGATTAGCTCAGTTGGGAGAGCACCTGCCTTACAAGCAGGGGGTCACTGGTTCGAACCCGGTATCGCCCACCACTCTCTAAGAATTTTTGGATAGGATAGCCAAACCACTTCAGTAAAACGGGTGTGGTTCGGATTTCTGACGCTGAGAATCCTTAGAAAGTGTTTCTTTCGATAGAAAGTGGCATAGCTCTTTAACAATTTGGAAAGCTGACAAAACAACAATTTATTGTTGTTTGTAAAGTTCTCAATGTATTCCTGAATGGAATACACCAACAAACACATTCAAGTGTGCTTGGTATCGAAGCTTACTGATTCAGTAAGTCTTCAAATTGAGTCCGGCAAAATCAGTCACACACTCATGAAAAATAAATGTGTGACACCTAGGTTGTTTAACAGCAACCCGAAACTCCTTCGGGTTGTATGGTTAAGTGACTAAGCGTACACGGTGGATGCCTTGGCAGTCAGAGGCGATGAAGGACGTAGTAACTTGCGATAAGCTCAGATTAGGCAGTAACAGCCACTTGAGTCTGAGATTTCCGAATGGGGAAACCCAACTGCATAAGCAGTTATCATTAACTGAATACATAGGTTAATGAAGCGAACCGGGGGAACTGAAACATCTAAGTACCCCGAGGAGAAGAAATCAACCGAGATTCCGATAGTAGCGGCGAGCGAAATTGGATTAGCCCTTAAGCTTTACATGCGTCAGGTGAAGGTTCTGGAAAGGACCGCGAAACAGGGTGATAGCCCCGTAGCCGACAGCGCATGTTCAGTGAAATCGAGTAGGGCGGGACACGTGTTATCCTGTCTGAATATGGGGGGACCATCCTCCAAGGCTAAATACTCCTGACTGACCGATAGTGAACCAGTACCGTGAGGGAAAGGCGAAAAGAACCCCTGTGAGGGGAGTGAAATAGAACCTGAAACCGTGTACGTACAAGCAGTAGGAGCCTCTTCGTGGGGTGACTGCGTACCTTTTGTATAATGGGTCAGCGACTTATATTCAGTGGCAAGGTTAACCATTTAGGGGAGCCGTAGGGAAACCGAGTCTTAACTGGGCGTTCAGTCTCTGGATATAGACCCGAAACCGGGTGATCTAGCCATGGGCAGGTTGAAGGTTGAGTAACATCAACTGGAGGACCGAACCGACTAATGTTGAAAAATTAGCGGATGACTTGTGGCTAGGGGTGAAAGGCCAATCAAACTCGGAGATAGCTGGTTCTCCCCGAAAGCTATTTAGGTAGCGCCTCGGACGAATACTACTGGGGGTAGAGCACTGTTAAGGCTAGGGGGTCATCCCGACTTACCAACCCTTTGCAAACTCCGAATACCAGTAAGTACTATCCGGGAGACACACGGCGGGTGCTAACGTCCGTCGTGGAGAGGGAAACAACCCAGACCGCCAGCTAAGGTCCCAAATTACAGCTAAGTGGGAAACGATGTGGGAAGGCTCAGACAGCTAGGATGTTGGCTTAGAAGCAGCCATCATTTAAAGAAAGCGTAATAGCTCACTAGTCGAGTCGGCCTGCGCGGAAGATGTAACGGGGCTAAGCTGTAAACCGAAGCTGCGGCAATGCGATTTATCGTATTGGGTAGGGGAGCGTTCTGTAAGCCGTTGAAGGTGTGTTGTAAAGCATGCTGGAGGTATCAGAAGTGCGAATGCTGACATGAGTAACGACAAGGGGGGTGAAAAACCTCCCCGCCGGAAGACCAAGGGTTCCTGTCCAACGTTAATCGGGGCAGGGTAAGTCGACCCCTAAGGCGAGGCCGAAAGGCGTAGTCGATGGGAAACGGGTTAATATTCCCGTACTTCTTACAATTGCGATGGGGGGACGGAGAAGGCTAGGTGGGCCTGGCGACGGTTGTCCAGGTTCAAGTGCGTAGGCTTGAGGGTTAGGTAAATCCGGCTCTCTCTAAGGCTGAGACACGACGTCGAGCTACTACGGTAGTGAAGTCATTGATGCCATGCTTCCAGGAAAAGCCTCTAAGCTTCAGATTGTAAGGAATCGTACCCCAAACCGACACAGGTGGTCGGGTAGAGAATACCAAGGCGCTTGAGAGAACTCGGGTGAAGGAACTAGGCAAAATGGTACCGTAACTTCGGGAGAAGGTACGCTCTTGATGGTGAAGTCCCTCGCGGATGGAGCTGATGAGAGTCGCAGATACCAGGTGGCTGCAACTGTTTATTAAAAACACAGCACTGTGCAAAATCGTAAGATGACGTATACGGTGTGACGCCTGCCCGGTGCCGGAAGGTTAATTGATGGGGTTAGCGTAAGCGAAGCTCTTGATCGAAGCCCCGGTAAACGGCGGCCGTAACTATAACGGTCCTAAGGTAGCGAAATTCCTTGTCGGGTAAGTTCCGACCTGCACGAATGGCGTAATGATGGCCACGCTGTCTCCACCCGAGACTCAGTGAAATTGAAATCGCTGTGAAGATGCAGTGTACCCGCGGCTAGACGGAAAGACCCCGTGAACCTTTACTACAGCTTGGCACTGAACATTGAACCTACATGTGTAGGATAGGTGGGAGGCTTTGAAGACGTGACGCTAGTTGCGTTGGAGCCGTCCTTGAAATACCACCCTTGTATGTTTGATGTTCTAACTTAGCCCCGTTATCCGGGGTGAGGACAGTGCCTGGTGGGTAGTTTGACTGGGGCGGTCTCCTCCCAAAGAGTAACGGAGGAGCACGAAGGTGGGCTAATCACGGTTGGACATCGTGAGGTTAGTGCAATGGCATAAGCCCGCTTAACTGCGAGAATGACGGTTCGAGCAGGTGCGAAAGCAGGTCATAGTGATCCGGTGGTTCTGTATGGAAGGGCCATCGCTCAACGGATAAAAGGTACTCCGGGGATAACAGGCTGATACCGCCCAAGAGTTCATATCGACGGCGGTGTTTGGCACCTCGATGTCGGCTCATCACATCCTGGGGCTGAAGTCGGTCCCAAGGGTATGGCTGTTCGCCATTTAAAGTGGTACGCGAGCTGGGTTTAGAACGTCGTGAGACAGTTCGGTCCCTATCTGCCGTGGGCGTTGGAAGATTGAAGGGGGCTGCTCCTAGTACGAGAGGACCGGAGTGGACGAACCTCTGGTGTTCGGGTTGTGTCGCCAGACGCATTGCCCGGTAGCTAAGTTCGGAATCGATAACCGCTGAAAGCATCTAAGCGGGAAGCGAGCCCTGAGATGAGTCTTCCCTGATACTTTAAGTATCCTAAAGGGTTGTTCGAGACTAGAACGTTGATAGGCAGGGTGTGTAAGCGTTGTGAGGCGTTGAGCTAACCTGTACTAATTGCCCGTGAGGCTTAACCATACAACACCCAAGGGGTTTTGTAGTGGACTCAAAGCTAAGCGCATAAGAATGTGTTGAGAGAACGAAAAACAGCTTTCCGAATTTTAAGAATTTGCTTGGCGACCATAGCGTTTTGGACCCACCTGATTCCATTCCGAACTCAGAAGTGAAACGAAACAGCGTCGATGGTAGTGTGGGGTTTCCCCATGTGAGAGTAGAACATCGCCAGGCTTTAATATCGTTTTCAGATATCCATTTAAAGTGAATAGCCTGAAAACACAGCTAAATATCTAGCATCGTAAGTATAAGACTCGATTTTTAGTGACAATTTGTGGAGAGATGGCTGAGTGGTTGAAAGCACCGGTCTTGAAAACCGGCGTACGTTAATAGCGTACCTAGGGTTCAAATCCCTATCTCTCCGCCACTATTAAAAAACCCGCTGAGCAATCAGCGGGTTTTTTGCTATTTATCATGATGAAAATACATCGTAAAAAAGCCGCGGTGATGGCGGCGATAACGTTCAGTCAACGATACTGCGTTTGGATGACACCACTCGCCACAACGCTCTGACCAACGGATCATCGAGCTGTGAACGCTTACAGCACACTCCGAGTTTGAATGGCTTGATCGGTGAAAAGGACAGGCGTTGTACTTTCTCTCGCACTGGACTGTTGTTGATCACCACATCCGGCGCAATTCCGACACCACATCCCAGAGCGACCATACTGACGATCGCTTCATGGCCCGCGATCTGTGCATAGATGCTGGGCTTAATCTTCATCTTTTTAAACCAAGCGTTGGCGCGATCCCGCGCGGTCCCGGCTTCAGGAACAATAAAGGGTACTTGCGTCCAGTCTGGGTGCTCTTTTTGTATTTCTTCGACAAAGCTACTGATACCAATAGGCGCGATCACTGACAATGGGATTTCGCTGATCGTTTCAAATTCAACTCGGGATGGCAGACTTTCTGGCATCGCGGAAATCGCTATGTCCGCTTCGTCGTTAAGAATTTTATCGATCGCTTGTGCTGGGTCGCCAGTCAGCAGTTTGAATTCAATATAAGGGTGTTTGAGGCGAAAAGCATTGAGCAGTTCAGGTAAGTGGCTGTAGCTGGCGGTGACGGAACAGAACAGACGAATCTCTCCTTTTAGTTCTGCTTCCTGATCGTTGAGTTGCGACTGAAACTGGCGCCACTCATTGATCATGCGCATCGCGACTGGGAGTAACTTGCTGCCCGCTGGTGTCAGCTCGACGCTGCGGTTGTCGCGGACAAACAGGACGTGACCAATCTCTTCTTCCAGTTTCTGTACCTGGCGGCTGAGCGCCGAGGGACTGACGTGCATCGCGGTGGCGGTTTTGCTGAAATTCATACTGTCGCAAAGATGGAGAAACAGTTGTAAGGTTTTAATGTTCATGTGCACTCGCATGTTGCATTAATTGCAATAACTAATTGTGAATATATCACTTTAAGCAACTTACTGTCTGTTTTAGTATGAATTCATTCGGTGCAGAGCCACCGACCTGATGGAATAACGATAAAGGAGCACCCTCATGGCTAACTATTTCAATACGCTAAACCTGCGCGAACAATTAGACCAACTTGGCCGCTGCCGCTTTATGGCACGTGAAGAATTTGCAACAGAAGCAGATTACCTCAAAGGCAAGAAAGTCGTCATCGTAGGTTGTGGTGCTCAAGGCCTGAACCAAGGTCTGAACATGCGTGACTCTGGTCTGGATGTTTCTTATGCTCTGCGCCAAGCAGCCATCGATGAAAAGCGTCAGTCCTACAAGAACGCCAAAGACAACGGCTTTGTGGTTGGCAGCTATGAAGATCTGATCCCACAAGCTGACCTGGTCGTTAACCTGACTCCGGATAAACAGCACTCAAACGTTGTAGAGACGGTTATGCCTCTGATGAAAGAAGGCGCTGCTCTTGGTTACTCACACGGCTTCAACATTGTTGAAGAAGGCATGCAAATTCGTCAAGACCTGACCGTAGTTATGGTGGCACCTAAATGTCCGGGTACTGAGGTTCGTGAAGAGTACAAACGTGGCTTTGGTGTTCCGACACTGATTGCGGTTCACCCAGAAAACGATCCAAAAGGTGAAGGTTGGGATATCGCGAAAGCATGGGCTGCGGCGACGGGGGGTCACCGTGCTGGCTGTCTGGAATCGTCTTTCGTGGCGGAAGTGAAATCTGACCTGATGGGTGAACAGACTATCCTGTGTGGCATGCTGCAAGCGGGTTCTATCGTATGTTACGAGAAAATGATTGCTGACGGTATCGAACCAGGTTACGCAGGTAAACTGCTGCAGTTTGGTTGGGAAACCGTAACTGAAGCGCTGAAGTTCGGCGGCATCACGCACATGATGGATCGCCTGTCTAACCCAGCGAAAATTAAAGCGTTTGAACTGTCTGAGGAGCTGAAAGATCTGCTGCGTCCTCTGTATAACAAACACATGGATGACATCATCTCTGGTCACTTCTCCAGCACGATGATGGCAGACTGGGCGAACGATGACGTGAACCTACTGGGCTGGCGTGCAGAAACGGCGGAAACGGCGTTTGAAAACTACCCGGCAACGGATGTGAAGATTGCTGAACAAGAATACTTTGATAACGGCATTCTGATGATCGCGATGGTTCGCGCTGGGGTTGAACTGGCATTTGAAGCAATGACCGCATCAGGCATCATTGACGAGTCCGCGTACTATGAATCACTGCATGAACTGCCGCTGATCGCTAATACCATCGCTCGTAAGCGTTTGTACGAAATGAACGTGGTTATCTCTGATACTGCTGAGTACGGTAACTACCTATTCGCTAACGTAGCGACTCCGCTACTGCGCGAAAAATTCATGCCGAACGTGGGTACTGACGTGATTGGTAAAGGTCTGGGCGAAACATCTAATCAGGTGGACAATGCCACTCTGATCGAAGTGAACAGCATCATCCGTAATCACCCAGTGGAATACATCGGTGAAGAACTGCGTGGCTACATGAAAGACATGAAGCGCATCGCGGTAGGTGATTAATCACTCGGCTTAAAAGAATTACAAAAGCAAACACAACAACATAAAAAAGAAAAAGGGCTTAGTCGCAAGACTAAGCCCTTTATATATTCAATCAACCACCCGCAAAGCAGGGGGCGCTGCTTATTTGTCAGCCAGTTTCGCTTCAAGCTCCGCCAGTTTGGCTTCCATCTCGGTTAGCTTCTGGCGCGTACGCAGCAGAACTTGAGTCTGCACATCGAACTCTTCGCGGCTGACCACGTCCAGTTTGTTCAGTTGTCCCTGAATAACCTGACGTACTTTCTGTTCCACATCCGCCCCCAGGTCTTTCACTGGCTGAGGCATAGATTCGTGAATCTGTTTGGCAATTTGCTCAAGTTTCTTTGGATCAAACATTCGTTCTTCACTCCTATATTTATTCCGCTCATTCTATGCAATTCACCGTGCAATGTCGTTAATTGCGACAATAAAAAAGGCCACCGAAGTGACCTTTTGTGAGTCAGAAACTCTTTATTGGTTTACTTATTCTCAGCTAATTGGCGGTGCGCTGCTTTGGCTTCATCGACACGGGCCAGCTTCTCCAGGTCTTTGTCTTCGACAAACACCGGCAGTGGCTTGTGTTTTTCAGCCAGATAGCTGTAAATCACGGGCAGTACGAACAACGTAAAGATAGTACCTATCGCCAGACCAGCGACGATAACGATACCAATACTGAAGCGCTGCGCCGCACCTGCACCAGTAGCGTACATCAACGGGATCAGACCAGCAATCATCGCGGCTGTGGTCATCAGAATCGGACGCAAACGCACTTTCGCAGCGGCCATTACGGCATCAATGCGGCTGAGCTTATTGTGTAACTGCTCTTCTTTGGCCACTTCGCAGATCAGAATACCGTGTTTAGTGATCAGGCCGACCAGAGTAATCAAACCGACTTGTGAGTAGATGTTCATCGTCGCCATGCCCCAAGCCAGCGCGATCAACGCGCCACAGATGGCGAGTGGTACCGACACCATGATCACGATTGGGTCTTTAAGAGATTCAAACTGAATCGCCAGAACCAGGAAGATGATCGCCAGTGCCAGACCAAACGTCGCGTACAGCGCGCTGCCTTCGGTCACGTACTGACGAGCTTCGCCCATGTAGTCGTGGTTGTAGCCTTTCGGCAGTTTGGTCTCAGCGATGTTTTCAAACCAGTTGATAGCATCACCCATGGCTGTACCCGGTGAAGGCACGGCACCCACTGTCGCCGAGTTCAGCTGGTTGAAGTGTGGCAGTGCGCGTGGCTCTGCAATCACGTCAATGCTGATCAGGCTGCCCAGAGGGACGGCTTTACCATCGGCGCCGCGAACATAGTAGTTGTTCATCGATTCCGGGTTCAGACGCCATTTACGCTCGACCTGAGGGATCACTTCGTACGAACGACCGTTCAGGTCGATACGGTTGACGTAACCGTCCGCCATCATAGTTCCCAACGTGACACCGATATCCTGCATGGTGACGCCATACGCACCCGCTTTGTCTTTATCGATGTTGATTTTCATCGTTGCGGAATCGTAGTTCAGGTCCAGGTTCGAATACACGAACAGTGGGCTACTCTGCACTTCGGTCAGCACGTCGGTCGCAATGGTAAACAGGCTCTCAAACGCATTCGGAGTGGTAATGACAAACTGGATTGGCAGACCCGAACCCGCACCTGGCAATTCAGGCATCTGGAATGCGGTTACGGCCATACCCGGAATGTCTTTCACCAAGTTACCCACGCGTGTGGTCACTTCTGCCTGGCTTGCTTCACGCTGGCTCCAAGGGACCATCGAAGCGATACCAAATGCCTGGTTGGAATCCGGCACCCCGGTAAAGACCTGCGCAAATTGCACTTCTGGCTGATCGGACAGAATCTTGTTCACGTCCGCCATGGTGTTAGACAGGTAATCCAGGTTCGCGTTAGAAGGACCGGTACCGAGCAGCATGACCACGCCTTTATCTTCCGACGGTGCCAGTTCACTTGGGATGAACTTGAACAGTACCGGCAGGCTGCCAAATACGATGATTGCAAACGCAATCACCACCGGACGATGTTGCATGACCGCGCCAAGCATTTTCTCGTAACGGTTGGTCATCTTATCCAGTACATGGTGTACTTTCTGTTCAAAGCGATTGGGTTTTTCATTCGCTTTGAGCATTTTTGAACACATCATTGGCGACAGAGTCAGGGCGATGATACCGGACACAAACACCGAACCTGCCAGCGTGAGGGCAAACTCTTTAAACAGCGAGCCGGTAATACCGCCCATCAGCGCGATTGGCGCGTATACCGCACCCAGCGTCAGCGTCATCGCGATAACCGGAACGGCGATTTCACGCGTACCAATGATGGCGGCACGGAACGGTGATTCGCCCTCTTTAATATGGCGGTCAACGTTTTCCAGTACCACGATCGCATCATCCACCACCAGACCGATGGCGAGTACCATTGCCAGCAGCGTCATCAGGTTCCAGGAGAAACCCATTGCCTGCATCACCATCGCGACACCAATCAGCGACAGCGGAATGGTGACGATAGGAATGATAACGGCGCGGAACGAACCAAGGAACAGCGTGATCACCACCAGTACGATCACGGCCGCTTCGACGATGGTTTTGATGACCTCGTGAATCGATTCGTTGATTGCCACCGTCGAGTCATACATCACGTTCATCGAAATGTTGCTTGGCATGTTGCGTTTTAGTTCCGGCAAAATGTCGAGCACATCTTTCGCGATATTGATCGGGTTAGCACTTGGTGCGGCGTTAATCGCTGCAACCACCGCTTCCTGACCGTTCGCACTCGCGCGGTAGGTATCGTGGCTCTTGGCCAGAGTTACGTTGGCGATGTCGCTCAGGCGAGTGACACTGCCATTTTCGTTTTTCACCACCAGATTTTTCAGTTCATCGACGTTCGATACCTGAGTATCCGCGCTGCCGTTAAACAGCACGAATTCGCCTACCGCCTGACCGGTGGCCGACTGGTAGTTGTTCGCGCTCAGTACGCCCATGACATCGGTGGCCGTCAGGTTGAAAGCCGCCATCTTGGCCGGATCCAGCCACACGCGTAGGGCGTATTTCATCCCACCGTACAGGTCGATGCTGGAAATACCGTTAATCGAGTACAACTGAGGGTTGATCACGCGTTGCAGGTAATCGGTGATCTGGCTTGAGTCCAGTTCATGACTGGTAAAACCGATGTAGAGTACCGCCGTTGTGGAACCGGTCGACATCGTCACCGTCGGGTCTTCCGCTTCTTTTGGAAGCTGAGAGCGCACCGAGTTGGTTTTGGCCAATACATCCGACAACGCCGCATTCGGATCGGTGTTGAGTTTCATGTTGACCGTGATCTTCGAAGTACCCAAAACCGACTGCGATGTCATGTAGTCGATATTGTCCGCCTGAGCAACCGCCTGTTCCAACGGCTGGGTAATAAAGCCTTGAATCAGGTCGGCACTCGCACCGTAGTAGCTGGTGCTGACGGTGATCACCGTATTGGTCATTTCCGGATATTCACTGACCTGCATTTTGAACACGGCCTGCAAACCAAGCAGGGCGATCAAAAAGCTGATCGAAACCGCGAGTACCGGACGTTTAATAAAAACATCAGTAAAGCGCATACGTCCTCCGCTTACAGCATTGGGGTTTCAGCAGGTGGCGTAGTGGCATCACTTTCCACAATGCGAACTTTCGCGCCATTACTTAAACGAACCTGACCAGAGGTCACGACCATATCACCCGGTTTTACACCTTCAAGAATGTGGGCGATATCCTCAGTGCGTTCACCGACTTTCACCACGTGCTGTTGCACGCGTTGTACACCCTCTTCTTCAGTGACAATAAATACATTGTTACCGTAGAGAGTAAAGGTGATGGCGGTTTGTGGCAGAGTGACCTGGTTGTCCAGTTTCGGCAGAATGATGTTGGCACGCGCGAACATACCGCTGCGCAGTTTACCGTCGCTGTTCGGAATGTCGGCTTGAACCTGAATCAGACCACTTTGCACGCTGACTGCTGGCTCAATCGCGGTGATCGAACCGCGGAATGTGGTTTGCGGGTAAGCATCCACGGCGATGTCGACTTCCTGACCGATGGAAATGCGCGAGATATCTGTTTGTGGCACGGTAAAACGCAAACGCATGACGCTGGTATCTTCCAGGCGCACAATGTCGGTGCCCGGTTGCAGGTACTGACCCAGATACACATTACGAATACCCACTACGCCCGCAAATGGTGCTTTGATTTCACGACGCGCAATCGAGGCTTTCAGGCTCTCAATGTCTGCAGACAGTGAGTAGTAGTTTGCTTCGGCTTCATCGAAAGATTCTTTAGAAATTGAGCCTTTAGTATACAAACCTTTATAACGCTCATATTTGGCTTTGGCGGCCGGCAAACGAGCTTGTGAGCTTTTCAGGTTGGCTTTTTCCACTTCTGAATCCAGCAGCACCAGCGGCTGATCCTGCTGAACTTGCGCGCCTGATTCGAAAGCAATTTTATCGATCACGCCGCTGGTTTCAGTCGTCAGGGTGACGCCTTGATTAGGCTCGATAAAGCCGATCGCTTCAATGACCGGAACCCAGTCCACGGGCTTCACTTCGGTTACCGTCACGGGAAATTCCGCTTCCGGACGATTAGCCATGTATTCAGCAATTTTCTTTTGCTTAAACAGATTGAAACCTATCACGCTGCCAAACAGCAGAATCACGATAAGTATCATGAAGAATGTCCACTTTTTCATTCTCGTGAGAACCCCAAATTAGTGTTGAATGATTGCGTCCCAGCTGGCTTCAATGACGGCTTGCAGTTGGTCATTGTCCAGTTGATACAGCCCCGACACATGTTTTTGTGCCAGAACGACAGTCGTTTCAAAACTTAACGCCGCCAGAATTTGATTATCCAGTGGTTTGAATAAGCCTTGATTTTTACCTTGGTCAAACAGCAAATCGACTTTGGTAAACATTTTCCTCTCAAGTCCCCTGGTATTGCAACCCGTTGTTGTGGGTAGTGATTCATATTGAAGTCGGTTGCAAATCAGATCGCCGTCGGAACTAGCCAAGCTCCAGATGTTCAGCCACATGGTACGAAAGCGCTGTTTCAGCGGCATGTCATCACTGACATTCGCCTGCACAGCCTCCGCAATACGGCGGCTGACATGTAAACGCACTTCCAGGAGCAGATGTTCCTTATCATCAAAGTAGCGATACAACGTTCCCGCTGCGACCCCGGCTTTCTCGGCCAGTTTGTGCATCGATAAACCGTGAAACCCCAGTTCTGCAATCAAGGTTTCCGCTGATTCAATGATCGCCAGACGTTTGTCAGCTTGTTGATCGGGCACAGAAAAACTCCGCGGTGAATGAACGTTCACACATTATAGCTTATAACGCAGGCATTTTTGCAACACACTTGTGCAGTAAAAATGTAAATAATGATTTTTTCTTTGGGTGGAAAGCGGCGCCAACGGGCATTATCATTAGCGCCTTGAATACGCAGACCAGAGAGCAATATGAAGCTGAATCCAAGACAAGATGAAGCCGTGAAATACGTATCCGGCCCGTGCCTGGTACTGGCGGGTGCTGGCTCGGGTAAAACCCGGGTGATCACCAATAAAATTGCCTATTTGGTTCAGCAATGCGGCTACAAAGCGCGCAATATTGCCGCGGTAACATTTACCAATAAAGCGGCCCGTGAAATGAAAGAGCGGGTGGGGCAGACATTGGGTAAAGCCGAATCCCGTGGTCTGATGGTGTCAACGTTTCACACGCTGGGGTTGAACATCATTCGCCGTGAATACAAACAGCTGGGCTTGAAAGCCGGCTTCTCGTTGTTTGACGATCAAGACCAGTTGGCGCTGCTTAAAGAGCTGACGGAAAAGCAGCTTGATGGCGACAAAGATTTGCTGCGCCAACTGACGAGCACCATCTCGAATTGGAAGAACGACATGCTGTCGCCCGATCAGGCCAAAGCTCAGGCACTGGGTGAACAGCAGCAACTATTCGCGTTCTGCTATGAAATGTATCAAAAACAGATGCAGGCTTATAATGCGCTGGATTTTGACGATTTGATTTTGATGCCCGTACTCCTGCTGCGCGCCAATGAAGAGGTGCGTCAGCGTTGGCGCAATCGCATTCGCTATTTGCTGGTGGATGAATACCAGGATACCAACTCCAGCCAGTATGAACTGGTGAAACTGTTGGTGGGTGAGCGTGGCCGTCTGACGGTGGTGGGCGATGATGACCAGTCGATTTACTCCTGGCGTGGCGCGAAACCGCAGAACTTGGTGTTGCTCGGTCAGGATTTTCCGAATTTACGCTTAATCAAGCTGGAGCAGAACTACCGTTCAACCAGTCGCATTCTGCGTGCCGCGAACATTCTGATTGCCAACAACCCGCACGTGTACGATAAGTCGCTGTTTTCCGAGATCCCGGATGGCGAAAAACTCAAAGTGATCCTGGCCAATAATGAAGATCATGAGGCGGAAAAAGTCACTGCTGAGATCATCGCGCACAAGTTCCTGAATCGTACTGAGTATCGCGACTACGCCATTTTGTACCGTGGTAACCACCAGTCACGTCTGATTGAGAAATCCTTGATGCAGAACCGGGTGCCTTACAAGCTCTCTGGCGGAACATCGTTTTTTGCGCGCGCCGAAATCAAAGACATCATGGCTTACCTGCGGGTGCTGGTGAATCCGGATGACGACAATGCGTTTCTGCGTATCGTCAATACGCCGCGTCGGGAAATCGGTCCGGCGACACTGGAAAAGCTCGGCAGTTACGCCAACATGCGTGGTAAAAGCTTGTTTGAGTGCAGTTTTGAGTTGGGCTTGGAGCAGCACCTTTCCGGCCGCGGTTTGGAGAATTTGCGCCGCTTTACTCAGTGGCTGGTCGCCATTGCTGATAATGCCGAACGGGGTAATACCGTGGACGCGGTACGCTCTCTGGTGCGCGACATCAATTACGAAGACTGGTTGTATGAAACCTCGTCCAGTGCTAAAGCGGCAGAGATGCGGATGAAAAACGTCTCTGACCTGTATTCGTGGATCGTGTCGGATTTGGAAGGCGACAACTATGACCAGGAAGAGAAAACCCTCAAAGAGGTGGTGCAGCGCCTGACATTGCGCGACATGATGGAACGTGGCGAAGAAGACGATGACAGTGATGCGGTACAACTGATGACGCTGCATGCATCCAAAGGTCTGGAGTTTCCTTACGTGTACCTGATTGGGGCGGAAGAGGGCATCTTGCCCCATCAAACCAGCATTGATGAAGACAACGTTGAGGAAGAGCGTCGTCTGATGTACGTAGGCATTACTCGCGCCCAGCGAGAACTGACTTTTATTATGTGTAAGGAGCGTCGCCAGTTTGGTGAGTTACTCAAGCCGACACAAAGCCGCTTTTTGGACGAGCTGCCGTATGATGATGTGGAGTGGGAAATAAAGAAAAAGCCGCTTTCACAGGAAGAGCGTATGGCCAAAGGTCAGGCTCACATTGCCAATATTCGGGCGATGTTCAAGAAATAGCGCCCAATAAAAAAGGCCTGGGATTCCCAAGCCTTTTTTGAGTCCGGTTTGCTTACAAGCCTTCAATCATATGCTCAATGGCTGCAACGATTTCATCGTCTGAACAGTCCATACAGGTGCCTTTTGGTGGCATCGCGTTAAAGCCATTCAGAGCATGGTTTTTCAGAACATCTTTACCTTGGGCGATACGAGGGCCCCAATCGGCTGCATTACCCGCTTTCGGCGCGCCGTTTACTCCAGATGCGTGACAGGCGATACAAAATGTGCCGTAAACTTTAGCGCCATCACGTGGTCCGGTTGGTTCAGCCACAACCGGCTCGCTACCGGCCAGATACACATCACCAACCGGTTTGATGCGCTCGGCAATAGCGTCGTAATCGGCTTGGCTGGTGGCAAAAGCTGCAGTAGAAAAGGTTAGTGCAGCGAACAATACGCTTAAGACTGATCGAGACATATCCATTAAACTCACTTTACATTCCAAAGGTAAGTGCTGCTTACCCAATTATTATTTAGCGTAGGGCGATTTAAATAGCGATCAAGGCTGTTAAATCAATGTAAATATTGGGTGATTATATCCCGATAACTTGTTGCAATAAACAACAAGTTGCGATCTTCAGGGGCTTAGTCACATCCTTTGTGTGGGGTTATTGGCAAGTAACTGACGAAAAAGACGTCAAACGATAAAAAAAGTTGAAAAAGTACTAGACGGCCTAGGGGGATATACGTATTATTCCACTCCGCCGATAGGGCATGCGCCCGTAGCTCAGCTGGATAGAGCGTTGGCCTCCGGAGCCAAAGGTCGAAGGTTCGAATCCTTTCGGGCGCGCCATTTCCCGGAGGAATTATCGGTAAAATTTATAGTGGTGGCTATAGCTCAGTTGGTAGAGTCCCGGATTGTGATTCCGGTTGTCGCGGGTTCGAATCCCGTTAGCCACCCCATTCGTCGGTGAATAGCGCAGTTTGGTAGCGCATCTGGTTTGGGACCAGAGGGTCGGGGGTTCGAATCCCTCTTCACCGACCACTATTTAATAGTTAGGCTTTGATAGCGTGACTAGTTCGGCAAACAGCCGGTTACACAAATTGATGGTGGCTATAGCTCAGTTGGTAGAGTCCCGGATTGTGATTCCGGTTGTCGCGGGTTCGAATCCCGTTAGCCACCCCATTCTTTTCTAAAGAATAAAAGCTCGGTGAATAGCGCAGTTTGGTAGCGCATCTGGTTTGGGACCAGAGGGTCGGGGGTTCGAATCCCTCTTCACCGACCACCATTCAAAGCCTCGTCAGAAATGACGGGGCTTTTTTGCATTGATGGTTTGGGGGTTTGGAAGCTGAGTTAGCTTTCATCACACTCAGGTCGTGGGCTGGAGCGCCAGTCCGATCGAATGCCTCTTCACTAGCTACCATTTAAGTCTTCGTTAGACATAACGTTTTTTGCACTTGTGGTTTGGATTCTGGGCTCGGTTTCATCGCATTTTGGACACGTTTTGGAATGTCTGCCGTCTTCTTCTTCTTCTTCTTCACGGATTCGCATATCACGTTTTATTTCGCTTCGTGCGCGCTCCCGGTGCTTGCCGCGGATCGCCAGCTTGGACTGGGTCGCGATAGCGTTCACTCACTATATGTCATGCAGTGAAAAGGTTTTCCTCATCGTGATGGTTTGTATCATTAATGGTTGCTCGGAATCCGGCGGATAAGAGTAATTCTGCTTTATAAACTCAGCCCTTCAGTGGTTAGTTTTTGTCTAGTCATTAAAAGTTGCTGATTATGTGGCTTATTTAACACTTTCTGTTTTTATGCGTTTTGCGTTCAAAAAACGCATCTAAGCTCAAATTGGATATTTTGTGCGAAGTGGCGGTGAAATTTTCTTTCTGGCGGTGATTTCCCTGCTTTTTAATGAGATTAAGCGACCGATAATCATACTGTTTATGTTTTTATAACTAGATTCAAACACTGGGTTTTGTTTTTAATGCAGTGTTGTTTGGCTTAAGTAATGGTTTTCACTCGGTGCTTGTTTCTTTAATGTTAAATATGGTGTGTCGGACGATTGTGCAGAAATATGCGCGGATGCTGGTTTACAAAATTTTTGTTTTTAACCAGAAAATAGAGTTTAAATCTATATGAATCGGTGTGAATTTACGTGCCAGAAAAATGGTTCAACAATTTATATATGTAATTTAAATGCATAAAAATTCGATAATGCTGCTTTCTTTTTGCGTGTTATCGATTTTTTATCCTCTCAATGTTGCTTTTCTGTGAAATATTTGCCAAATTGATGACCTTGTAAATTGCCAGAATAATGTACTGGCAAGAATGGATTCACTTGTACTCGTTGCCCCCACGCCATTTTGTGCTGTGGGCACCGAGTCGCAGACAGGGCAGAAAACTGCCGAAGCAGTAGAGGTCTGGTTTAGATGTCACTTTTAGAAGTTAAAAACCTTCGTATTGAATACCCATCACGTCATGGCGTACACGCTGCGGTAAAATCGCTGTCGTTCAACATTGAGCGTGGCGAGATCGTTGGCGTAGTAGGCGAGTCCGGGGCGGGTAAATCGACCGTCGGCAATGCGATCATCGACTTGTTGAGCCCACCGGGCACCATCGCGGGTGGTGAGGTTTTTCTTGATGGTCAGAAAATCTCCGGCTTGTCCGCTGAGAAGATGCGTGCTGTACGTGGGTCTAAAATTGGCTTTATCTTCCAAGATCCAATGACTTCCCTAAACCCACTGTTTACCGTTGAGCAGCAGCTCAAAGAGACCATTCATGCCAACATGAAGGTGAGTGATGACGAGGCGTATCAACGTGCGCTGTCTCTGATGAAACAGGTGGGAATTCCTCAACCGGAAAACCGTCTTAAACAATACCCGCACCAATTCTCGGGCGGTATGCGTCAGCGCGTGGTGATTGCGATTGCACTGGCGGGCGAGCCGGATCTGATCATTGCCGATGAACCGACAACGGCACTGGACGTGTCCATTCAGGACCAGATTCTCAACCTGATCCGCGAGTTGTGTATCAAGAACAACGTAGGCTGTATGCTGGTTACGCACGACATGGGTGTGGTGTCGAATGTCACTGACCGTGTTGCGGTAATGTACCGTGGTGACTTGGTAGAGTTTGGCCCGACGGCGAAAGTGCTGGGTGACCCGGATCATCCTTACACCCGCAGTCTGATTTCGGCCGTACCACGCTCGGATGTCAAACTGGATCGATTCCCTCTGGTCACCTACATCGAAGATGTTGCTGAGCATAAAACGCTGGATATCAAGAATCACTGGTTGGGACAGAGTCAGGATCAGCGCAAATACACGGGACCACTGCTGAAAGTGGAAAACGTGAACCTGCGTTTTGTGACCAAAGACTCGCTGTTTGAAAGCCGCCGTGAATACGTACAGGCATCAAACAATGTCAGTTTTGACGTGTTTGAAGGGGAAACTTTCGGTCTGGTGGGCGAATCTGGTTCAGGTAAATCGACCATTGCCCGTGTGATCGCAGGCTTGTATGAGCCGAATGATGGTCGCGTGACGTTTGAAGGTATTGACCTCACGGCACTGAAATCAGAGAAAGAACGCCGTCCGATGCGTCGTCAGATGCAGATGGTGTTCCAGAACCCTTACACCTCAATGAACCCGCGTATGAAGATTTTTGACATCATCGCGGAGCCGATTCGTTTCCACAAACTGACCAACAGTGAAGCGGAAACGCGTCAAATCGTGAGCGACCTGCTTGACCACGTTGGTCTGGGACGCAAATCGGGTGTGAAGTACCCGCACGAATTTTCCGGTGGTCAGCGCCAGCGTATTTCGATTGCGCGTGCACTGGCAACCCGTCCACGTCTGTTGATCTGTGATGAACCGACGTCGGCGCTGGATGTATCGGTTCAGGCTCAAATCCTGAACCTGCTCAAAGATCTTCAGGATGAGCTGAATCTGACCATGCTGTTTATTAGTCACGATTTACCAGTGATTCGCCAGATGTGTGATCGCGTGGGTGTGATGAAGATGGGGACGCTGCTGGAAGTGGCGCCGACCGAACAGCTCTTTAATTCACCGTCGCATGAATACAGCAAACAACTGATTTCCTTGATGCCTGAATTTACAGGCTTGAGAGAAGATGTAAAAACGGCTTAAAGCCGTACTGGATTACCCATCCTTCGGGATGGGGATTGATAAACAGAAGCAAATACAACAACTAGGGATTCGGATTCCCGCATAAGGAGTTATGCAATGAAAACCATGAAAAGCAAACTAGTAGTGGCTTTAATGGCAGCTGGCTTGAGCTTTGCGGCAAGTGCTGCAGACATCACAGTGGCTTACGACGCAGACCCAGTGTCTCTCGACCCGCATGAGCAGCTGTCAGGCGGCACGCTGCAACTGTCTCACATGGTGTTTGATCCACTTGTTCGTTACACGCAAGACCTGGATTTTGAACCACGCCTGGCAAAAAGCTGGGAACGTCTGGATGACAAAACCGTTCGTTTCCACCTGCGTGAAGGTGTGAAATTCCATTCAGGTAACACAATGACTGCTGACGACGTGGTATGGACATTCCAACGTCTTCAGAACTCTCCAGATTTCAAAGCGATCTTTGAACCGTACGAGAAAATGGTGAAAGTTGATGACAACACCGTTGATCTGGTTTCAAAAGGTGCATACCCACTGGTTCTGCAAACCGCTACTTACATCTTCCCAATGGACAGCAAGTTCTACACGGGCAAGACTGAAGACGGTAAAGACAAGAGCGAAATCGTTAAACACGGTAACTCGTTCGCATCAACGCACATTTCAGGTACTGGTCCGTTCATCGTGACTCAGCGTGAACAAGGCGTGAAAGTTGAATTCGAACGTTTCAAAGATTACTGGGACAAAGATTCAAAAGGTAACGTGGATCACCTGACTCTGGTACCAATCAAAGAAGACGCGACTCGCGTTGCTGCGCTGCTGTCTGGCGATGTAGACATGATTGCACCGGTTGCTCCTAACGACCACAAACGTGTGGAAGAAGCGAAAGGTGTTGATCTGGTGACTCTGCCAGGTACTCGTATCATCACGTTCCAAATGAACCAGTCTAGCAACGAAGCGCTGAAAGACGTACGCGTTCGTCAGGCGATCGTTTACGCGATCAACAACGAAGGTATCGTTGACAAAATCATGAAAGGTTTCGCGACAGCAGCTGGTCAGCAAAGCCCTAAAGGCTATGCAGGTTACAACCCTGAGCTGGTTCCTCGCTACGATCTGAAGAAAGCGAAAGAGCTGATGAAGGAAGCGGGCTACGAGAAAGGCTTCACTCTGACGATGATCGCACCGAACAACCGTTACGTGAACGATGCGAAAGTGGCACAGGCTGCTTCTGCGATGCTGTCTAAGATCGGCATCAAAGTTGACCTGAAAACCATGCCTAAAGCGCAATACTGGCCTGAGTTCGACAAATGTGCGGCAGACATGCTGATGATCGGCTGGCACTCAGACACAGAAGATTCAGCGAACTTCTCTGAATTCCTGACTATGACTCGTAACGAAGAGACAGGTAAAGGTCAGTACAACTGTGGTCACTACTCAAACCCAGAAGTCGACAAGCTGGTTGAAGCGTCAAACGTAGAAACCGATCCGGCGAAACGTGCACAGATGCTGCAGAAAGTTGAAGCGACGCTGTACAACGACGCAGCGTTCGTTCCTCTACACTGGCAGAACCTAGCTTGGGGCGCGAAATCAACTCTGGATATCAAACCAATCGTCAACCCGATGGAATTCCCATACTTCGGTGACCTGGTGGTTAAACAGTAATCACGTTCTTCGTTCGTGAATAGGGCCTCCAGAGCTTCGGTTCTGGAGGCCTGTTTAAAGCTTTGGTACTTAACTTTGTTTCAGTCGGGTTAGGTGCCATTTTTGAGACTGAAGTTAGTTCACTGGCGGTGCGTTGACCCGCGGTGAATTCGTCATGGAAAGTTAAGGGGCAAGGAATGTTTTCGTTTCTGGTCAAGCGCCTGTTTCAGGCACTGATAGTGATGTTTGTGATCAGTTTGGTGGCGTTTGCCATTCAGGATAACCTGGGCGATCCGCTGCGTGAGCTTGTCGGTCAATCGGTTTCGGAAGCAGAGCGTCAAGCGCTGCGTGACGAGCTGGGCCTCAACGATCCTTTCGTTACTAAATACGCTCGTTTTGTTACCGCTGCTGTGCACGGTGATTTGGGCACATCCTACTTCTTCAAGCGTCCTGCGGTTGAAGTGATCCTCGATAAACTGGTAGCGACGCTGGAACTGGTGTTCGGTGCTTCGTTAATCATTGTTATCTGTTCGATTCCGCTTGGGGTGTATTCGGCAATACATCCGAAAAGCTTCTTTACCAAACTCATTATGGCGGGCAGTAGTATCGGTATCTCGATCCCGGTGTTCCTGACGGCCATTATGCTGATGTATGTGTTCTCGATTGAACTCAACTGGCTACCGTCCTACGGCCGGGGTGAAACCGCCAACTGGCTGGGCTGGGATTCGGGCTACTTTACACTTGATGGTCTGGCGCACCTGATTTTACCGTGTGTGTCACTGGCGTCGATCATGCTGCCGCTGTTTATCCGTCTGGTTCGAGCGGAAATGCTCGAAGTGTTGAGCTCGGAGTACATCAAGTTCGCGACTGCAAAAGGTCTGCCAATGAACAAGATTTACTACCAGCACGCGCTGAAAAATACCATGCTGCCAGTGTTGACCGTCGGCGGGGTGCAAATCGGTACCATGGTGGCGTACACCATTCTGACCGAGACGGTATTCCAATGGCCGGGTACGGGCTTCTTGTTCCTTGAGGCGATCAACCGTGTTGATACGCCACTGATCACCGCTTACGTTATTTTCGTCGGCCTGATCTTCGTGGTCACCAACACTATCGTTGACCTGTTGTATGGTCTGATCAACCCAACCGTTAACCTGACTGGTAAAGGAGCATAATCATGAGTCAAGTAGCTGCTGCTCCTTCACGTTGGGAGCGTTTCAAACAATCCGATTTTCTGTACTACTTCCTGCGCGATAAAGTGGCGATGTTCAGCTTTACCGTGTTTATGGTGGTGCTGGTATTGTCTCTGGTGTCGCCGCTGGTGGCGCCGACCAACCCGTATGATTTGTCATCCATCGACATCATGGACTCTGAATTGCCACCATCATGGATGGCTGACGGCGATGCCCGCTTCCTGCTGGGTACCGACAACCAGGGCCGCGATATTCTGTCGACGATTCTTTACGGCTCGCGTTTGTCGTTGACCATCGGCTTCTTGGCTGTGGCGCTGCAACTGTTCCTCGGCATTGTGATTGGTCTGTCTTCGGGTTACTTCGGTGGCCGTATCGACAGTTTCCTGATGCGTTTTGCCGATGTACAACTGTCGTTCTCGACCATGATGGTCGCGATCATCGTTTCTGCCATCTTTAAAGCCAGCTTTGGTAGCGAATTTTACAGCGAATACGCGGTGATTATGCTGGTGGTGATCATCGGTGTGGCGGAATGGCCGCAGTACGCGCGTACCATTCGTGCATCGGTACTGGCTGAGAAGAAGAAAGAGTATGTTGAAGCGGCGCGTGTGATGGGCTTTAAATCGCCTCGCATCATGTTCCGTCACATTCTGCCAAACTGTCTGTCGCCAATTCTGGTGATTTCAACCGTACAGGTGGCAAATGCCATCATGTCGGAAGCGGCACTTTCTTTCCTTGGTCTGGGTTTGCCGGTTGACCAACCGTCACTGGGATCGCTGATCAGTATCGGTTTTAACTACATCTTCTCCGGTTCATGGTGGATCACCATCTTCCCGGGTATCGTACTGGTGACGCTGGTGCTGGTGATTAACCTGCTAGGCGACTGGTTGCGTGATGTATTTAACCCGAAAATCTATAAAGGGTGATCAGAGTCGATTGATTTTGTTCACATAACCTACCTAAACTAAGAGTCGTAAGTGATTACGGCTCTTTTTTTGCATCTATCGCTGAACATTGAGCAGTAACCATTGTCACTAAGAATAGGATAACTATGGATATGAGAGTGGTCGTGATGCCTAAAATCAGCCATCGAGTTCTATTAAGTCTGTCCTGCTGTGCCGTTCCGCTATTCTCACTACCGGTGCACGCCAAGGACTTTCTATGCGATGCCACACAAGCGTCGAGTAATCAATTGCCTGTGCTGGATAAAGCCTGCCCTATTGGGCAAGGTTTGTGGGGAAACTCGGCCCCGAAAAAGAGAGACTCGAATTTCTGGATTCAGTGTGGCTTGCTGAAGGAGCCACTGCCGGTCGATAAAGCCAAAGTGCTGTATCAGAAAATCTCAACGGACGTCTGGATGAAGCCGGAACAGAAAGGCCAGCGTTGCCTGATTGGGCCGTACACCGATTACGCACAAGCAAAGAAAGACCTGGCTGGTGTGCGTAGCGTGCCGGGCTACAAAGAAGCGTTTATTCGTGAGGTGCGTAAAAACGGCAGCGAGGTAGCCGGAGTGGCTGCGCCAGTGAAAAAGCCTGCCCCTAAACCAGCGCCTAAAACAGAAAAGGTTGTCAAAGCGACACCAGTTAAAGAGGCACCCGTTGCCGCGCCTGTTACCAAACCTGCGGCACCTGCACCTACTGGCAAAACGCTACAGACGCCACCGAAAGCCGCGAGTTCAGGCGGTGATGTGGTGATCCGTCATCAGACCGCATTGAATGGTCTCACCTATGTGGTGCCTTACACCATGGCGGATAACGTGCAGTTTTACATGGAGCACAATCTGGCGTGGAACCGCCTCAGCTATGACGATGCGGAGAAATTGTGCCGCAGCCAAAGCATGCGCCTGGCGACGGAAGAGGAGTGGAAACAGCTGCTCAGCTCCAAAGTGATGGAAAAAGAACAGTGGCCGGTCTATCTGCCTTACTGGGGATTCAATAAAAAAGGATTGTTTACCAGCGGCAAGATCACCAACCTCAAAGGGACGTCGCTGCTGAATGTGTTGTGCGTTAAATAACCGCAAAACAGTCAAATAAAAAAAGCCCAGTGAAATCACTGGGCTTTTTTGTACTGAGCGTTCAGGTTAGGCGTCTTTTGGAATCTTATGTGGTTTGGTGCGGAACAGTTTCATCACCATCACAAAGAACACCGGTACGAAGAAAATCGCCAGAATCGTGGCGGCCAACATACCACCGACCACACCCCAACCAATCGCGTTACGGCTCGCAGCACCAGCACCCGTGCTCAGTGCCAGTGGCAGTACGCCAAGGATAAACGCGAAGGAGGTCATCATGATCGGACGCAGACGCATACGACATGCTTCTACGGTCGCTTTGACCAAATCCATCCCTTCGTCATACAGGCCTTTGGCGAACTCGACGATCAGGATGGCGTTCTTCGCCGACAAACCAATGGTCGTCAACAGACCCACCTGGAAGTAGATGTCGTTCGACAGCGCTTTAACAGTAGCCGCGGCAATCGCCCCGAATACACCCAGCGGAACCACCAGGATGATAGAGAACGGTACACTCCAGCTTTCGTACAGAGCCGCCAGGCTGAGGAAGACGATCAGAATCGACAGCGCATACAACAGCGGAGCCTGAGAACCTGATTCAATTTCCTGATAGGACGCGCCAGTCCACTCCAGGCCAATACCTTGTGGCAGCTGAGCAACGATATCGCGAATCGCTTGCATCGCTTCACCGGTACTCTTACCTGGCGCCGCAGAACCCTGAATGTTGACCGCCGACACCCCATTGAAACGTTCCAGACGTGGTGAGCCAAATGTCCACTCGGTGGTTGCAAACGCATCAAACGGCACCATATCGCCATCCGAGTTCGCCACATGCCACAGCTTCAGGTCATCCGGATTCATGCGGTAAGGCGCATCGGCCTGCACGTACACTTTCTTCACACGACCGTTGTCGATGAAGTCGTTGACGTAGCTCGAACCCAGTGCCGTTGATAGGGTAGAGTTGATGTCAGATACCGACACACCCATCGCCATCGCTTTTTCGTAGTCGATGTTGATGCGGAATTGCGGCGTATCTTCCATACCGTTCGGACGCACGGATGTCAGGTTCGGGTTGCTGGCTGCCATACCCAGTAACTGGTTACGCGCGGCAATCAGCTGCTCGTGGCCAAGGTTACCGTTGTCGGTCAGATACGCATCGAAACCACTCGCACTACCCAGGCCTTGAATCGCAGGGACGTTGAACGAGAAGATTTGCGCTTCTTTGATCGGTGCAAACGCAGGGTAAGAGCGGCCGACGACGGCGCTGACCGACAGCGCCGGATTGGTCCGTTCGCTCCAGTCTTTGAGGCGAACGAACGCCATACCCATGTTCTGACCTTGACCCGCGAAGCTGAAGCCCGCGACGGTAAAGACCGATTCCACCGCGTCTTTTTCATCTTCGAGGAAGTGCTTACGCACTTTATCCATCACTTGCAGAGTCTGCTCTTGCGTCGAACCGACCGGCAACTGAACGATAGACAGGAAAATACCCTGATCTTCTTCTGGCACGAATGAGGTTGGCAGACGCGTCCACAAGGTCGCCAGAACACCGACGATCGCCGCATACACCAGCATGTAACGAATACGCTGATTGACGCCGCGGTTTACCGTGTTCTGATAGCCTTGCGTACTGCGATCAAACCATTTGTTAAACCAAGCCAGCGGACCACGATGAACGTGGTGATCTTCGCCTTTCTTGATTGGCTTAAGCAGAGTTGCACACAGCGCTGGCGTCAGAATCATGGCCACTAGTACCGACAGCACCATGGACGAGACGATGGTGAGTGAGAACTGACGATAAATCGCCCCCGCCGCACCACCGAAGAACGCCATCGGAATGAATACCGCACTCAGTACCATTGCGATACCAACCAGCGCGCCGGTGATCTGACTCATCGACTTACGGGTGGCTTCACGTGGCGACAGGCCATCTTCGCTCATCACCCGCTCAACGTTTTCCACCACAACGATGGCGTCGTCAACCAGCAGGCCGATGGCGAGCACCAGACCAAACATCGTCAGGGTGTTGATCGAGAAGCCAAACGCCGCCATAACCCCGAATGTACCCAACAGAACCACAGGGACTGCGATGGTTGGAATCAGGGTCGCACGGAAGTTTTGCAGGAACAGGTACATCACCAGGAAGACCAGTACGATCGCTTCAAACAGCGTATGTACCACTTCTTCAATCGAGATTTTGACGAATGGGGTGGTGTCGTATGGGTAAACCACTTCAATGTTCGCCGGGAACATTGGCTGCAGTTCTGCCAGACGCGCTTTCACCGCCGTTGCGGTTTCCAGAGCGTTGGCACCCGTCGCCAGTTTAACCGCGATACCCGATGCGTATTTACCGTTGTACAGCGCCACTGCTTGATAGTCTTCCGCACCCAGTTCAACGCGAGCGACATCTTTCAGGCGAATCTGCGCGCCGTCGGTGTCCACTTTGAGCAGAATGTTTTCAAATTCTTTCACGGTGGTGAAGCGGCTTTGCGCGGTAATCGTGGCGTTAAGCTGCTGACCTTGCAGAGACGGTGTTGCCCCCAACTGACCCACAGAAACCTGAGTGTTCTGCGCGCTGATGGCTGATTTAACCTGCGCCGGTGTTAACTGATAGTTGTTCAGTTTGTTCGGATCCAGCCAGATACGCATTGCGTGCTGAGCACCAAACACCTGCACTTCACCGACACCCTGAACTCGGCTGAGCGGGTCTTTGACCTGCGATACCATGAAGTCCGCGATTTCGGTGTTGTCCATGCTGCCGTCGCTGGAAATAAAGCCGACCACCATCAGGAATGAGGTCGAGGATTTCGCAACAGTAATCCCTTGTTGAGTCACTTCGGTCGGTAGCGTCGCTTCAGCCAGAGACAGTTTGTTCTGTACCTGTACCTGCGCGATGTCCGGATCGGTGCCTGATTCAAAGGTCAGCATGATGCTGAAGTTACCCGCAGAGTCACTGGTTGCCGACATGTAAAGCAGGTTGTCGATACCGTTCATGTTCTGCTCGATGGTCTGGGTTACGCTGTTTTCCACCGTTTCCGCAGAGGCACCTGGGTATGAACCCGAAATCGACACCGAAGGCGGCGCGATATCCGGGTATTGCGAGACAGGCAGTGTCATGATCGACAACACGCCCGCCAGCATGATGATAATGGCGATCACCCACGCAAAGATGGGGCGATCTATGAAAAATCGAGCCATGTCTTATTGTTCCTTAGAAGCTTCCAGGACGTTAGGAGTGACATTGCTGCCCGCACGAACTTTCTGCAGACCTTTTACAATCACTTGTTCACCCGCGTTCAGACCTGAGTCCACCAGCCATTGATTGCCAATCGTGCGATTTGCAACAATGTTGCGGCTCTCAACCTGGTTCTGATCGTTGACGATCAGGACCGAAGCCTGACCACGCGCGTCGCGGCTGACTGCAGATTGAGGGATCAGAATACCGTCATCGCGGTGCTCAGTCGGCACCGAGGCACGCACATAAAGACCAGGTAACAGGAACTGATCCGGGTTTGGAATGGTTGCGCGCACGTTCACCGTACCGGTTTTCTCGTTCACGGACACTTCGGCAAATTGCAGCGTCGCACGCTGTTCAATCGGCGTACCGTCATCCAGGAACAACTCAATACCGCTCAGCTCCTGGCTGCCTTTACCCGCTGACTGGCGCAGCTTCAGCAGTTCATTACTTGGCTGAGACAGGTCAACATACAGCGGATCCAATTGCTGAATGGTGGCCAGCGCATCAGTTTGGTTAGCGGTAACCAGCGCACCCTCGGTGATCAGTGTGCGGCCAATGCGACCTGAAATCGGCGCGGCAATTTTGGTGTAACCTAAGTTGATTTGCGCAGAGTTCACGTTCGCTTTTGATGCTTCTACCGACGCTAGCGCCTCTTTGTAGCTCGCCTGTGCATCTTCGTAATCCTGTTGGCTGACAGACTTCTTCGCCACCAGTTCACGGTAACGCTTCGCCTGGAATTCAGCCTGAGCCAGAGTTGCTTCTGATTTGGCTAAGTTGGCTTTGGCACTGGCCAGCGCCGCTTTGTAGGTTGAAGGATCGAGTTCAAACAGAACATCGCCCTTGTTCACCATGCTGCCTTCAACAAACAGGCGGTTGGTGACAATACCGCTCACTTGCGGACGTACTTCGGCAATGCGGTATGCACTGGTACGGCCCGGCAGTGTGCTGGTGACTTCAACGGGTTGGGTGTTGATTTTGACCACATCCACCGCAACTGGCGGCGGTGCGCCGTTACTGGCGGCTTGTGGTGTGGCTTCTGGCTGACATCCAGCAAGCGCAACTGCGGCAACAATTGCGGTTAGCCATTGTTTAGAAAAGGCTTTACCGTCGCCCATAATCTCTCTCTCCTTTACCACTTCGAACGCATTAAACTCAGTGATCCATTCTGGTATACGTACAACCCACCACTCAGATTCACAGGCTTAAATGTCTTTGTGAGAATGCTAAAAAATCGCAATGCCTCTCGACAAGATAATGTAACCACAGTTAACAACGGGTTAAGAATCGTAATGAATTGGCTGCTGACAGAACTCTGTCATTTATTGCACAAATGGACAAGTAAATTTTACTATACAAACGGACAATTAATTTTGGGTGTCTACTTTGCGACCATTTTGAGCGAATGATTGTCGCACTGAATGCACTTTGATGCATGTGCATTTTTTGTTCTCTGGCATTTTTCTCATTCTTAGAAAAGGGTGCTCTAAAAGGAGGAAAGCGGCTCTTTGTAGGCAAGAACCGCTTGGGAGAGAAGCGCTCAGCGACGTTTGAGCCGTTGCCATCGGGGTAGGTACTCACTCAGGCGCAGCGCAGCGCGTTCAGCCATCAGGCTGGGTTGCGGAGTGCGCTCTTGCTCCTGGCGCGCATAACGGTGCAGCAGTTCAATGGTGGCCTGCGGCGACTGATTCAATGCATGTTGCAGCCGCTTTAACCACACCTGATGGCGTTGTTGGTGGTATTCACTGGTGCTATGGCTGGCGATTTGTTGCCAATGATGCAGGCACTGGCCGAGCAGCACCAGAGTCAACCCGGTCTCACTGTGTTCTGCCCAGTTGAGGCCGTTTTTGCGTGTCATCGCGATCAGCTTTAGAACCCGGTGTTTCATGCGCGCCTGCCAGAAATTAAACGGCGTGCCGTGTTGAATCAGGCTCGGCAGAGCATGCCACATCGCTTCCATGAGCAGCTGCTGCCGGCGTACCAGATTGGTCGGGAAAATCAGTTTGAACGCCAGTAGCGCCAGCATCGGACCTGCCACCACTGCCAGAGCCATCACGATGGCATGGGTGCTGTCCGCGCTGTAAGGTTGCTGCGGATGAGAAAGCAGCAGAAAGATCATGAAATAATCCATCGAACCGGAGCTGAGGCGACGGTGAGCAAATGGCACCACGCCCAGCAGAATAAACGGAACCATCATCAGCAGCATCTGCCACTCGTTGGCGGCCAGCGGCCACAGCCACAACTGACAAATCAGGTTGGCGGCCGCGCCGACCAGCTGCCACCAGAAAATGTGGGTCATAATCAGCGCTGGATTTTCAAAAGTGGAAAACAGCGTCACCATCACCGATGCTCCCAGCAATACGTATGCGCCAACCGGCGAGCCTGATAACGCCCAGCCAAGGCCGAGCATGACCATTAAGCTGGTGGTGCGGTACATCGCCTGACTGGCGCCGACCCAATCGCGGTGCAGCACCACATTACCGCTGACCGAATAGTTGTCGAGTTTACCGCGTTCACGAAATGTGTGACGTCCGCTTAACGCTTGGCCCAGTTCGGTCAGGGCTTGCGACAGCGTCAGATCATCACACGCCTCATTCGCCAGTTTTAAATGTGCCACGACCTGTTCGAGCGGGGATTGCAGCTCATGCACGTTGATCGCGTGCTGGATTTGAGTCACGAATTCCTCGCCGTCAATCCGGGTGCGTTGATGAGTCAGCCAGGTCAGGATCGAGATCAGAGAAAACACCACCGAACGCAGCGACTGCACCGAACGTCTTGAGCGCAGCGAACCGGCACTGTGCGGTTCCAGCGCTTCTTCGATCTGCGCGGCTTCGAGCATCAGGTGCTCCAGTGGTTGCGAGAACGGCTGCTGACGCGCGTGCTGCAATAGCGCTTGCAGAACGGAGATAGTCAGGGTTCGCACCCGCCACACCAATGCATCTTCATCACTTTTACGGGCAAACATCAGGCCGACCAGCAGAGCGATGATAACGCCCGTCAGTACCGTGAGCAGGCGGTCCATGCCGAGCTCAAGCATGTTGGTCTGATTGGCGGTACCGAGCAGCGCCACCAGCGAGGCCGAGTAGCCAGACAACAGCGTCGCGTAACTGAACAAACCATGAATTACATTGCCCGCACCGGCGCACAATCCGACCCACAACGATAAGCCGAGAGCCAGCAGCAGAATGTTGTCACCCGCCAGGTACACCAGCGCAACCCCGGCCAGGGTGCCAATCACGGTACCGACAAAACGGAACAGGCTTTTTTCCAACAGCATACCGCGGCCCGGTTGCGACGCCGCCCATACAGACATCGCTGCCCATTGCGGATGCTCCAGACCAAGCTTCCAGCCGATAAAAAGTGCCAGACACGACGCCAGCGCAGTGCGCAGTGCAAAGGCAAGACGTCCGGAATCGAGTCCCAGATTTGCAAGTTGAGCTTTCATGATTTGCCCTCAGCAATCAATGCTTGAATTTGGTGATCAGTCCGTTGAGTACTTCCAGCATCACGCCAATCTGCTCATCGGACACATCCGCCAACATCTCCGTTTCTATCTGCAGCAGCTCTGCACGCAGCGCGCCTACTTGTTCGCGCCCGGCGTCAGTCAGATAAATGCGTTTTGCCCGGCGATCATGACTATCCGCCTGACGTTCAATCTGACCTTTCTGCTCCAGCGTATCTAATAAGCGTACTAGGGTTGAGCCTTCCATGCCGACTGATGCCGCTAAATCTTTTTGGCTGATACCATCACCAAACTCATCCAGGTGCAGCAATGGTGCCCAACTGATGTCTTTGATGCCTGCCTGCGCAAGGCGTTGATCGAGATGACGGCGCCACAGACGGGCGGCAATAGAAAACTGAATTCCAAATTTTTGTCGGGACATAATAGTTCTGATTAATATAGTTTGAATTCAAACTATATGGGGAGAGTCGAGCAGAATCAACGCGCGATTTAACCAGAACGCCGAACCGCAGGCATAAAAAAGCCCCGTAGCAAGTGCAGGGCTTTGATATCTCTTGGCGTACGCCACGCCAAATGAATGCTTAATGCATTAACGCATGGTCACGAATTCTTCGCTGCCCGTTGGGTGAATCGCGACGACAGAGTCGAAATCGGCTTTGGTGGCGCCCATTTTTATCGCGACGCCAAAGCCTTGAATCATCTCATCCACCGCAAAACCGATGCCGTGCAGACCAACCACGGTTTCTTCTGGTCCTGCGCACACCAGCTTCATTTTGCATGGCTGACGGTGCTGAGTCACTGCGGTGTACATGGCCGTAAAGCCCGATTGGTACACTTTCACGTTGTCTTCGCCGAATTTCGCGATCGCGTCGGTTTCCGTCAGGCCGATGGTGCCGATTGGCGGGTGGCTGAACACTACGGTCGGCACTAGGTCGTAATCCATTTTCGCATCCGGCTTGTTGTTAAACAGGCGCTCAGACAGCTGACGACCCGCTTTCACGGCCACAGGCGTCAGTTCGATACCGCCTTCCATGATATCGCCGACACAGTAAATGCCGCTAACATTGGTGGCTTGGTAAGCATCCACTTTGATGTAGCCTTGCGCGTTAGTTTCCACACCCGTCGCCGCGAGGTTAATCGCGTCGGTCGCTGGGTGACGGCCAATGGCCCAAATCAGAGTATCGACATTGCAGCTTTCGCCGTTTTCCAGATGCAGGGTCAGGCTGCCATCGGCTTCCTTGACCACTTCTTTTGGCACGCTGTGGGTGTGCAGTTGCGGGCCTTCTGCCGCCATCACTTCCACTAACGTGTCGATGATCATCGGATCAAAGCTGCGCAGTGGCGACTCTTTACGGCAGAACAGGTGCGTTTCGGTGCCCAGTGCGTTGAGTACGCCCGCGATTTCCACCGCGATGTAACCCGCGCCGACGACCGCGACACGTTTTGGCTGTGCGCTCAGTTCAAAGAAACCGTTGGAGTCGATACCGAATTCGGCACCCGGAATGTTGGGAATAGTCGGGCGGCCACCGACGGCGATCAGAATGTGATCGGCGGTGTAGTGCTCCCCATTGACTTCCACGGTTTTTGCATCGACAAATTTGGCAAAGCCGCGAATCACTTCCACTTTGTTGTTGCCCAGCACGCGATCGTAAGACTGGTGAATACGACCGATGTACGCCTGACGGCTTTCCACCAGTTTGGCCCAGTCGAAGTGTTTCACGTCCACATCAAAACCGTAATCTGCCGCGTACAGGTTCATCGCTTCTGCTACCTGAGCGCCGTGCCACATCACTTTCTTCGGCACACAGCCGACGTTCACACAGGTACCGCCAAGATCTTTGGCTTCAATCAGGGCGACTTTGGCGCCGTACATGGCTGCACGGTTGGCTGAGGCGATACCGCCGCTGCCGCCACCGATACAGATATAGTCAAAATGTGTTGCCATTACTTTCTCCAATTTGGGCTCATCGCGAACAGGTCCGCACCAAGCCTCTGTTATGCATGTATCCAACGACCTAATCTAGGTTAGTTGGGGTAGATTGCCAAATTACAATCCTCAGTCGCTGAGTAATTTTGAGCGGTCGCGACCTTATTCAGGAACAATCCATTCTACTTTATAGTGACCGGTGGCTGGCGCAATTGCTTCTTTCAGGAACGGCAGAATGCTCTGCATCTGGCTTTCCAGTTTCCACGGCGGGTTGATGACAATCATGCCAGAGGCGGTCATGCCGCGCTCGTTGGTGTCGGGTGACACGCCGAGTTCAATTTGTAAGATTTTGCGAATGCCCAGACCTTGCAGGCCTTCAATCATGTCATCGATGTCACAGCGGTTAACCACCGGATACCAGATGGCGTAAATGCCGGTCGCCCAACGTTTGTAGCTTTGCGCGATCGCCTGTACCACATCACGATACTCTTTGGCGAGCTCATACGGTGGGTCAATCAGCACCAGACCACGGCGTTCTTTCGGCGGCAGGCTGCCTTTCAGACGGGCAAACCCGTCTTCTTTGAAAATCGCCACCTGACGATCGCGGTGAAACTCCTGCTCCAGCAGCGGGTAATCGCTCGGATGCAGCTCCGTCAGCACCATGCGGTCATGGCTGCGCAGATGCGCACGCGCCACACGTGGTGAACCCGGGTAGTAACGCAGTTCGCCATCGTCGTTGAGCGCTTTAATCGCATCGAGGTAGCTGTGAATGTCTTCCGGAACCTCGGTTTGTTGCCACAGGCGGGCGATGCCTTGCTTGTATTCACCGGTTTTTTCTGACCATTCGTGGGTCAGATCATAGCGGCCGACACCCGAGTGCGTGTCGTGGTAGACAAAGGGTTTGTCTTTCTGCTGCAGGGAAGACAGGATCAGGCTCTGTACGATGTGTTTCACCACATCTGCGTGGTTTCCGGCATGGAAACTGTGTCGGTAACTTAACAAATTGCGCTCTCTCACCCGAAACCAGGTGCTGGTCAGTTCAAAAAACAGTTCGCCCGATTATACGCCAGTATTGAAAATTGCTGAACCTGACTATATCTATTAACGTAATAGCCATATCCTTCTTTGCTGGCGTAGTGACTTATTGATAACGTACGCTCAGCAAATCATCGAATTATTTTAGGTGCTTAGCCGCGCCGGCTGCCGCGTTGCGCCAGCATCCATGACTTCAGGTATCGTGATGGTTCGTCACGTACTCTCTTTTATTAAAAGGAACGTTATATGTCTAATCCACTTCTTACCTTTACGGATTTGCCACCGTTTTCTGCAATTAAACCGGAGCACGTCAAGCCAGCGGTTGAGAAGGCGATTGAAGATTGCCGCGCGCGCATTGATGCGGTGCTGGTAGGCAACGCCGAGCCGAGCTGGGAGAGCGTGATTGCGCCGATTGAAGAAGTGGATGATCGCTTAAGCCGTATCTGGTCGCCGGTCAGCCATATGAACTCGGTGATGAACAGCGATGAGCTGCGTGATGCCTACGAAAGCTGCCTGCCGATTTTGTCGGAATACAGCACGTGGGTCGGTCAGCACAAAGGGCTGTTTGAGGCCTACAAAGCAATCAAAGCCAGCAAAGCGTTTGCCACATTGAGCCGCGCGCAGCAGAAAACTATCACCGACGGCCTGCGTGATTTCGAGTTGTCGGGCATCGGCCTGCCAGCGGCAGAGCAAAAACGCTACGGCGAAATCAGCAAACGCATGTCGGAGCTGGGCTCGAAATTCTCTAACAACGTGCTTGATGCCACCATGGGCTGGACCAAACACGTCACGGACGTGAATGAGCTGTCAGGCATGCCGGAATCGGCGCTGGCGGCCGCGCAAGCAGCGGCAGAAGCCAAAGGGCTGGAAGGTTATCTGCTGACACTCGACATTCCGTCTTACCTGCCGGTGATGACCTACTGTGACAACCAGGCGCTGCGTCAGGAACTGTACGAAGCGTATGTGACCCGCGCCTCGGATCGTGGTCCGAATGCCGGTAAGTGGGACAACAGCGAAATCATTGCCGAGCAGTTGAAACTGCGCCACGAAATCTCGCGCATGCTCGGTTTTAACACCTACAGCGAAAAATCGCTGGCGACTAAAATGGCCGAATCGCCAGAGCAGGTACTGGGCTTTTTGAATAACCTCGCTGCCAAAGCCAAGCCGCAGGGCGAGCGCGAAGTGGAAGAGCTGCGCCAGTTCGCCGAGCAAGAGTTTGGCGTGACGGCGCTGAACCTGTGGGACATCGCGTACTACAGTGAAAAACAAAAGCAGCATCTGTTTGATATTTCAGACGAAGAACTGCGCCCTTACTTCCCGGAACACAAAGTGGTGAGTGGCCTGTTTGAAGTACTCAATCGCGTATTCGGTATGGAAGTGAAAGAGCGTCAAGGTGTTGATACCTGGCACGAATCGGTGCGTTTCTTCGATATTTTCGACAGCGAAGGCACACTGCGTGGCAGCTTCTACCTCGATTTGTATGCCCGTGAGCACAAACGTGGCGGCGCGTGGATGGATGAGTGCCGCGTGCGCCGCATTAACGGTGAAGGCGAGTTGCAAACGCCAGTCGCGTACCTGACCTGTAACTTCAACCGTCCGGTGGGCAACAAACCGGCGCTGTTTACCCATGATGAAGTGGTCACGCTGTTCCATGAAACCGGCCACGGCATTCACCACATGTTGACGCAAGTTGAGGTGGGTTCGGTGTCTGGCATCAACGGTGTGCCGTGGGATGCTGTCGAGCTGCCAAGTCAGTTCCTGGAAAACTGGTGCTGGGAAGAAGAGGCGCTGGCGTTTATCTCCGGTCACTACGAAACCGGTGAACCGCTGCCAAAAGCGATGCTGGAAAAAATGCTGGCTGCGAAGAACTTCCAGTCTGCAATGTTTATTCTGCGTCAGTTGGAATTCGGCTTGTTCGATTTCACCCTGCACACTACATACGATCCGGAACAAGGCCCGAAAGTGCTGGAAACGCTCGCCGACGTGAAGAAGAAAGTGGCGGTGCTGCCAAGCCTGGAATGGAATCGTTTCTCGCACAGCTTCAGCCATATTTTTGCTGGCGGCTACAGCGCGGGTTACTACAGCTACCTGTGGGCTGAAGTGTTGTCGGCCGATGCGTTCTCTCGATTTGAAGAAGAGGGTATCTTCAACCGCGAAACGGGTTTGAGCTTCCTCAATAACATTCTTGAAATGGGCGGCAGCGAAGAGCCGATGGAGCTGTTCAAACGCTTCCGCGGCCGTGAACCTCAGATCGATGCGCTGCTGCGCCACGCCGGCATTGCGGCCTGAGTCGCTCTCTTGGCGCAGTTAACCAAAGCATGACAATAACCCCGCTCCATTGAGCGGGGTTATTTGTTAGAGTAAGGGATATTACGCGACCCTATGGATTAGTTGGAGATTCGCCATGCAAACGACAAAACGCGCTAAGTTGTGGATTCAAACGTTATCGGTCAGTGCGTTACTGACGATGGCGGGCTGCGCTGAGATGAAACAGGCAGGCACCGACGTCGGTCACGCCACCCGCGACGCAGCGACAGCCATTGGCCATGCCACGCGCGACACCACCAAAGCGATTGGGCATGCGACGCGCGATGCGGTTAACTCGGTGAAAGACGATCTCAATTCTGCAGAATAACGCGCTGCCACTTGCGGCTCAGCCAGTTATCCAGCGACAGATTGCCCGGCCCCCACACGAACACCATCAATAACATTAATCCCCACAGCTGGTGGTCGGTAAATCCTTGTTGCCACAACAGCGGATACGACACCACCGCCATCGCATTGACCGCAAACAGGGCCAGTGCGCTGAGTCGACCGAAAAGCCCCGGAATCAACAGCAGCGGCAGCGCCAGTTCGGCGCCGGTTGCCAGATACGCGGCGAGCTGCCACGGTAGTAGCGGGACCTGATATTCCAGTTCAAACAAGTACAGCGTACTGTCCCAGTTGGCGATTTTACTCAGCCCTGATTGCCAGAACACCCAGCCAGCCCAGACGCGGCACAGCAGTAAAACCAGGCTGGCGAAGTCGCGTTGCAGCCAATGGCACAGGGCTTTATAACGGTGCATGAAGTCAGCCATGTCGGGCTCCTTAATTTAATCGTGGGTATTGGGGGCGGCTACACGAAAGCCGGCGACAATCTCCATCGCCATGATGGCGGGCAACGCCGCCAGTGCATCTGGATGAATCTGCCCCAACGGCGCGCGATGATGCATCGCCAGCAACAACTGATAAGTCGGCTCATCCAGCGCTTGTGTCCACGGCTCGCCATCGGCAGTGCAGGCGATGATCCCCGACTGAAGCGCATTTAAAGTGAGCTGGCTAAAGTCGTCATCCCGCATCGCACGCTGCAAATCAAACAGCGCAAACGGTGCGCAAAATGGTGCGGCCCACGGCACTAACTCAAACACCAGTTGTGGCTGCTGTTCCGGCGCGACCTGACTCAGCGTGCTGAGTGGCTGATAGTCATTGCGCGGTGCCTGTGCGTATTGTTGCTGCACGTGGTCAAGCGCCCATTCAAACCGCGCCAGTGCCGCGGCATACGGCGCGGCCTGCATCACGGGCTGCGCGCGTTCAATCACAGCCGCAAACCCTTCGCCATAGTGGCTGACATCACCACGGGTCAGCGGATGCGACAGCACGTATTCGCGTGCCAGCGCGGCAAAACACTCGTTGCCCAGCACCGCCAGCAGCATAGGATAGGTGGCTTCGAGCACTTCGCTCAGGCTGATCACACGGTTGTTGCGATAAATCTGCAGTCGCTCATCGGCGCTCAAACCGTCCGCGATAATCGCGCACTCGTCGCCGCCCGCCTGATAGTTGAGGCCGCGGGCAAACTGCGCCTGCAATTGCGCCAGCGTCATGAGGCTCTCCTTATGCCGCGTTCGGCATCAATCGCATGCAGGCGTGCGGCCGCTTGGTGCGCTTCGCCCAGCAGGACTTCAGGCGCTGGAATATCCAGATCCCACTCAATCAGGGTACGGCGCGTGCCGTGTTGACGACACCAGCGTTCAAACAGTTGCCACACCGCGTCGCTCACCGGTCGGCTGTGCGTATCAATCCAGATTTCGCCCTGCGGCAGCATTTTGACGGAGTAACCCGCGAGATGAATTTCCTCCACCGCACTGGCGGGAATGGCATCAAGATATGTCTGGCTGTCAAAGCCATGGTTAAACGCGGACACATGCACGTTGTTGAGATCGAGCAGCAAACGGCAATCGGTGCGCTGTTGCACCGCGCACAAAAACTCCCACTCCGGAATGGTTGAGTGAGAAAAACGCAGGTAGCTGGACGGGTTCTCAATCAGCAGCGGGCGACCCAGTGCGTGTTGCACCTGATCGACATTGCGGCAGAACACCGCCAGCGCTTCTTCGGTGTAGGGCAGTGGTAGCAGGTCGTTAAAATAGTGGCCGCCGTTTTCGCTCCAGCTGAGGTGATCAGAAATCAGGATGGGGTCGATGTCATCGACTAACGTTTTGAGCTGCGCCAGATGTTGCGCATTGACCGCGGCCACCGAACCGAGTGATAAGCCGATGCCGTGGCAGCTGATGTCGTAGCGCTCACGCAGGCGGCGCAAATCGCGTCGAGCCGGGGCGTGAGGCTGAAAATAGTTTTCGCTGTGAATTTCCAGCCAGTTCAACGGGGTCGGTTGGCTGAGAAAATGGTTCATGTGTGGGCTGCGTAACCCCACGCCGACCTGAGGGTGAGAGTGCGTTGAGTGCATGGGCGTGTCCTTATCGCGGGGTCAGGGAGATAAATCGAGTGCGCCGCCAGCGCCGCGCACTCAAGTCGCAGAGTGTGGTTACTTGTCCATGGTGCTGCCGCCAGCCAGTTTGTCGCACAGACCTTTTGGTACCACGACAAACGCATCTTTCTGATGATCCATTTTTGACGTGCCTGCGCAGGAGCTGGTTTTGGTCGCGCAGTCATTTTTGCCCGCTTTCGCCACGCCGTAGCATTTTTCTTTCTCTGCGGCGGCGGCTGGCGCTGCGGTCAACAGAGTGCCGCCCATTGCCAGTAGGCCAGTGATTGCTGCTGTGACTGCTAGGTTTGATTTTTTCATCTTCATTTCCTCGAGACTGTTCCTTGGTCGTTATTGTCGCAGGCCGTTGTTGTGGCTTGCTTACCCAAAAAGAGAGGCAGGCGCGCAGAAAACTTTCACAACGAAAATAGGAAAAAGTGAAATATTGATGAAATTTATAATTAAGGTGATGATTTATCGAACAATTTTATGTGGGAAAATTTTTGATATTTTTTACCTGAGAGCAGAAGTTTTGTGCGAGGAGAGGGGAAATCCGAGGGAAATTTCGCTCGCTTGGGTCTCGCTGCGTTTAGGGGTATAATCGTTCAAATTATGTATAAATAACCAGTAGCTAAGCCATGATCGATCCCTCTCTTTTACTTGACGGTTTAAACGACAAACAACGCGAAGCGGTGGCGGCACCGCTTGAAAACCTGTTGGTGCTGGCAGGGGCCGGTAGTGGCAAAACCCGGGTGCTGGTGCACCGCATCGCTTGGCTGATGTCGGTTGAACAGGCCTCGCCGTTCTCCATCATGTCCGTGACCTTTACCAACAAAGCGGCGGCGGAAATGCGCGGCCGTATTGAAGAACTGATGATGGGCAGTTCGTCCGGGATGTGGAACGGTACGTTCCATGGCATCTGCCACCGTATTCTGCGCGCCCATTATCTTGATGCCAAACTGCCGGAAGATTTTCAGATCATCGACAGCGATGACCAGCAGCGTCTGCTGAAACGTCTGATCAAAGCGCAGAATCTGGACGACAAACAGTGGCCTGCGCGTCAGGTGTCGTGGTGGATTAACGGCAAGAAAGACGAAGGGTTGCGCCCGGCGCACATCGACGCTTATCGCGATCCGGTGACTCAGACGTACCTGCAACTCTACACCGCGTATCAGGATGCCTGTGACCGCGCGGGTCTGGTCGATTTCGCCGAAATTCTGCTGCGCGCGCTCGAGCTGCTGCGCGACAACAAACACATTCGCGAACATTATCAGGCGCGCTTTAAGCACATTCTGGTAGACGAATTTCAGGACACCAACAACATTCAATACGCGTGGCTGCGCATGATGGCGGGGCCGCAGTCGCACGTGATGATCGTGGGCGATGACGACCAGTCGATTTACGGCTGGCGCGGGGCGAAAGTGGAAAACATTGAGAAATTCACCTTGGAATTTCCGAGTGTGAACACCATTCGCCTTGAACAGAACTACCGCTCGACCAAAACCATTCTCGAAGCGTCCAACACCCTGATCGCTAACAATACCGAACGCATGGGCAAAGAGCTGTGGACCGACGGCAACGTCGGCGAGCCGATTTCGGTCTACTCGGCGTACAACGAGCTGGATGAAGCGCGTTTTGTAGTAGGTAAAATCAAAGAGTGGCAGGACAAAGGCGGCATTCTCAATGACTGCGCGATTTTGTACCGCAACAACGCCCAGTCGCGGGTACTGGAAGAAGCCCTGCTGCAAACCGGATTGGCGTACCGCATTTATGGCGGCATGCGCTTCTTCGAACGTCAGGAAATCAAAGATGCGCTGAGCTATCTGCGCCTGATGAACAACCGCAACGACGACACCGCCTTTGAGCGCGTGGTCAACACGCCCACCCGTGGTCTGGGCGATAAGACGCTGGATACCGTGCGCTTTGCGGCGCGCGATCGCGGCTGCACCTTGTGGGAAGCCAGTGTGCAGCTACTGGACGAAAAAGTGCTGACGGGCCGCGCGGCTTCAGCACTGAGCCGTTTTGTTGAACTGATCAACGCGCTGGAAGATGACAGCGCCGAGATGCCGCTCCATAGCCAAACCGACCATGTGATCAAGACTTCGGGTCTGTTTGATATGTACCAGCAGGAAAAAGGCGAGAAGTCCAAAGCGCGGATTGAAAACTTGGAAGAGCTGGTCACTGCGACCCGCCAGTTTGAAAAGCCGGAAGAAGCGGACGAAATGACCATGCTGACCGCGTTTTTGACCCATGCGGCACTGGAAGCGGGTGAAGGGCAAGCGGATGAATTCGACGATGCCGTGCAGCTAATGACGCTGCACAGTGCGAAAGGTCTGGAGTTTCCGCTAGTGTTTATGGTGGGCGTGGAAGAGGGCATGTTCCCCAGCCAGATGTCGGCCGAAGAAGCAGGGCGCCTCGAAGAGGAGCGCCGTCTGTGCTACGTGGGCATGACCCGCGCGATGCAGAAGCTGTACATCACCTATGCGGAAATGCGCCGTCTGTACGGACAGGACAAATACCACAAGCCATCGCGCTTTATTCGCGAGTTGCCGGAAACCTGCCTCGATGAAGTGCGTATGAAAGCGCAAGTCAGCCGTCCGGCCAGCAGCGGCCGTTTCAGCCAGAGCGCGGTGAAAGAGAACTTCAACGAAACCGGCTTTACACTCGGCTCACGTGTGCAGCATCCGAAATTTGGTGAAGGCACCATCATTAACTTTGAAGGCAGCGGTCCGCAAAGCCGCGTGCAGGTCGCCTTTAATGGCGAAGGCATCAAGTGGTTGGTGACGGCTTACGCCAAGCTGGAAAAAGTCTGACCCGACGGATGAGTCACGAAAAACCCGGTCAGTGTACCGGGTTTTTTTACGTTTGCCGCCGACGGATAACACGCCATTTTTGAGCGATAGCAAAAGAAAAACCCCGAGGGGCCAAAGCCCTTCGGGGTTATAGTCTTACTCGCAGCAATCCGGCTACTAATAGGTGCTCCCTGCATCTATTCCTTGATAAGTATGCTGTATCCGTCAGCGTAATCCGTTCATCGCCATCCTAGCGGTGTCCTTGATCTTCCTGATCTGCTAACTATCCTGGTTAGCTCTCATCACTTGTTCCCTGAGCGGTGTCCTTGGCATCATCCTGATGCTGAGTCCTTGCCTCGTCCAGAGGAGTCCATTGTCATTCCCTTGTCGTCGCCTTCCTGGTAACGATTGAGTCCGTTCAATGTCCTGTTTGCTATCCTTGCCGATCATTCATCCTGAATAACCGTATCTTCTTCCTGAAGATCACCAATCCGTAGTGATTTCCTGTTCCGTGTCAGCATCCTTCCGACACGATTCATCTTACGGATTTCGCTCTGCGGGGCAATGTGAGGAAATCGATTACGTAGCGATTTATTTTGCTCTAATACATTGAGTTTATTTAAAAACAACCACTTACGATTTGTTGTTGTCCTTTTTGCCAGATAAAAAGCGAGATTACCCCACCGCTTTGTGCGAGATCTCTTACAAAACGGTGGGACGATCGATTACGTGAGGATCACTCGCCGATCGCGACCCCTTCACGACGAGGATCCGCCGCGCCTTCCAGACCTTGCACTGTGATGCGAATCGCGTGCAAGCCGGAGTTGAGATCGCGCACGGCGACTTTCACGCCCATCTTCTCCAGTTCCGGTTTGAGCTGCTCCGCTTGGGTGCCCTGTTCGACATCGGTTTCCCCAAAGCGGTTGAGCACATGCGGCTGGTTAATCGCGCTCTGAATGTCCATGCCCCATTGCAGATGGGCAATCAACGCCTGCGCCACATAGCCGATGATGCGGCTGCCACCCGGTGAACCGATGGCTAAGTAAGGTTGCTCGTTGTGCAGCACAATCGTGGGGGCCATCGAAGAACGCGGCCGCTTGCCCGGCTCCAGACGGTTGGCTATTGGGCGGCCGTTATCGTGGGTCGCAAAGGAGAAATCGGTCAGTTCGTTGTTGAGCAAAAAGCCGCGTACAAACAGACGGGAGCCGAACGCGTTTTCGATGGTGGTGGTGATGGACACCACGTTACCGTCACGGTCGACGATGTTGAAATGGCTGGTGGACGGCAGTTCGATGGACTGATCGGGGCTTTGCAGCATCGCATGTTGCCAAGGTGGCGTGCCGGCTTCGGCGCTGGTCAGGGCTTTGCCCGGCTGAATCAGCTTGGCGCGCTGCGCCAGATACCCGGGATCGAGCAGTCCTTCCGTTGGCATCGGCACATAATCCTGATCGGCCATGTACAAGCCGCGGTCGGCAAACGCCAGTCGTGAGGCATCGCCAATCACCTGCCACGATTTGGCGCTGCTGGCACCCCAGCCTTTGAGGTCATATTTCTCGGTCAGTGCCAGAATCTGGCCGACGGTCAGTGCGCCGGAGCTTGGCGGCCCCATGCCACACACCTGATAGCTTTGATACGGCGCGCACACGGCTGCACGTTGTTTGATTTGGTAAGCATCGAAATCATGCTGCGCCAGCACACCCGGGTTGCCCATCGCGGTCTGAACCGTGTGGACGATGTCTTCGGCGATTTCGCCCTGATAGAACGCTTTGTCACCGCGCTGGGCGATGGCGCTCAGCGTGGCGGCGTACTCGGGGTTTTTCAGCACGGAGCCTGCGGTCAGCGGCGAGCCGTCGGGCTGAAAGAAATAGGCTTTGGTGGCGGGGAAACGGCTCAAACGCTGCTGATCGTCGGCAATCAGCGTGGCAAGGCGCGGGCTGACTTCAAACCCCTCTTGTGCCAGTTTGACTACCGGCTCAATCAGGCGCGCCCAGGCCATTTTGCCGTACAGACGATGCGTCTCCCACAGCAGTTTGACGGTGCCCGGCGTGCCGACGGAGCGGCCACCGACCACGGCATCGTAAAATTTCAGCGGCTGGCCGGCGCTGTCGAGAAACAGCCGCGGCGTCGCATCGAGCGGCGCGGTTTCGCGGCCATCAAAGGTCGTGAGCGCCTTTTGCTTGGCGTCCCAATACACCAAAAAGGCGCCACCGCCAATGCCGGACGACTGCGGTTCGACCAAGCCCAGCATCAGCTGCACCGTCACCATGGCGTCGATGGCATTGCCGCCATCGCGCAGAATTTGCGCGCCCGCTTCGGCGGCGAGCGGGTTGGCCGCGGTCACCATCCAGTTCTGGGCTTTCACCAGTTGTTTGCTTGCCAGTCCGCTGCTTTGCTCAGGTGCAATCGCGTCGGTGACTTGATTTGGTGCGGCTTGCGCGGCGAAAGAAAATATCAGCCCTGACGTGGCGAGCGTTGCGAGAGTCCACTGCATACTCTTCTCCTTGTTGTAATGGTCAACATTCAGAGTGGCAGTGGACGTGGTGTTTTTCTAGCCAAAGATGATAAATATGCAACCTTGACTCAGAATTGAGGTTAACCGAGCAAGCCTGTCAGTGATTGCCACAGAATCATCACGCCGATCAGGGTGAAGATCGCGCCGCACAGCAGATCGATATAACGGCTGGCGGCCTGCAATTTACGCTGCAAACGCTGGGTTGACAGCATCCACGCCAGAGCGGCAAACCACAGCAGCGACAGGCTCCATAAGATCAGCAAGGCCAGGCTTTTGCCACCCAGTGACATGCCTGCCGGCACCAAGGTCGACATCAGGCTGACGAAAAACACCAGCGCTTTCGGATTCAGAATATTGGTCATAAAGCCGCGCGAGAAGGCTTGACGTTTGTTGCTCAGCAGCAGCTCCGGTTTGCTTGATAACTCGCCCGGGGCTTGTGACCAGTTGGCCAGCGTCGCACGCAAGGCACCGCTGCCGAGATAGAGCAGATAGCTGCCGCCGCACAACTGCAATAGGGCAAACAGCAGCGGCTGCTGATGCACCAGATAACTGACGCCGGTCAGGCTCAGCAGTGAGTGCAGTAAAATGCCGAATGACAAACCGAGGGCGATGTAGACACCGGTCTGGCGGCCATAACGCGTGGCATTTTGAACCACCAGCGCCACGTCGGGGCCGGGGCTCATCAGGGCGATAAAATGCACCGTCGCAAGGGTAATAAGAATACTGGCTTCATTCATGAAAGGATCTCCAACAACAGATGTCGTCATTGTGCCAAGCGCGCGTTCGCGCCGCTTGTAAAATTCTGACACTCAGTGCGAGTTGACCGCGGAAGGAGAGACGCCGTAGGTGTGTTTGAACGCTTTGGTGAAATGCGCCTGATCGTAAAAGCCGACCTGATGAGCCACGTCGGTGCCGGGCAGTCCCGCTTTCACCAGCTTCATGCCTTGCTCAAGACGCAGGCGGGTCAGCCAAGCATACGGCGTCATGCCGGTGCGCGCTTTAAAATGGCGCTGCAATTGTGTTGGCGTGAGATTGCACAAGGTGGCCAGTTGCTCTAAGCGCACGGCCTGATCGAGGTTGGCGAGCAGATACTCTTTTAAGGTGGCCAGCGACTGGGTGCCAAGCGCGACGGCATCTTTTTCTTTGATGGCACCATAGCGCGACACTAAACCGGAAAACCCTTCATACGGCAGGCAATCTTTGGCGAGTTGACACAAATCCGGCTGTGCCAGTTTCTGATGCAACTGGGTCAGGGACGCAAACACTTGCTGGTCGCTGACGATCAGGCGATCAAAGCTCATCACATCGCTGGGTTTACTCAGTTCGAGCGTTTGGTGAAACCATTCGGGTTCAATCGCGAACACGCGTACCTGATAGCCGGAATCGAGCAGTGAACGGCCGTCGTGCAGTTCATCCGGTGGCATGATCACCAGCTCGCCGTGGCCAACGTTGTGATGTGTGCCCTGATGGAGAAAACGCTGCTGCCCCTGAGTGATGAGCCCGAGGTGAAAATCGAGGTGATAATGGCGCTCGAACGCGAACTCATGATAGTCCGCTTCAATCAGACTGATCGCCTGATGAGGGGTGGTACTGTAGCGAACTTTGTCCATGATGATGTGTGTGCCCGGCGCTGAAGGCATGCACAGCGGCACGCCATAGAGTGAAACAGTGGTGAAAAAGTCGTCAAACACTTCTAGCGTAGCGAGGCGGGCGCCGTTTGTCTTGTAAAAAACGATCACCCGCCGTTGCGATGTGTTTTCAGCGCTGAATGGCTTCAGCGCGAAATTATTTCTGTGCGGTGGCGCTTCGCCGCCGCGTTACTTGGCGACCGCGTTGGCCAATGGTCGTTTGCGCCCTTGGGTCAGACCATCGACACTGAAGATCACCAGCGCGCTCCAGATGAAGGCAAAGGTAATCGCTTTGTCAGCACTGAAGTTTTCACCGTACACCAATACCGCCAGCAGGAACATCAGGCTTGGGCCGATGTACTGGAAAAAGCCCAGCGTCGAGAGTTTGAGCTCAGTCGCCGCGCCGGTAAAGCACAGCAACGGCAGCGTGGTGACGATACCGGCTGAGATCAGCAGCAGGTTGAGGTGCCAGTCGTTCACCAGCATGGAGCTGGTGGCCGAGTCGGCAATCCACAGCAGATAAATCGCCGCCGCAGGCACCAGCACCAGCGTTTCAATAAACAGGCCGGTTTGCGCATTCACGCCGACTTTTTTGCGCAGCAGGCCATACAAACCAAAGGTGATGGCCAGCGAGAACGCCACGATCGGCACCGAGCCGAACACTACCAACTGAATGGCGACGCCAATGGCTGCCAGAGCCACCGCAAACCACTGCAATTTACGTAGCCGTTCGCCGAGAAACAGCATGCCGAGCACCACGTTGAGCAGCGGGTTGATGTAATAACCTAAACTGGCGTCGAGCATGTGATTGGCGTTGACCGCCCAGATAAAAATCAGCCAGTTGCCGCCGACCAGCAGAGCAGTGGTCAGCAGATAGACCATCTTCTTTTTGTCGCGGAATACGCTCACTACACTGCGCCATTGACGGCCGAAATGCAGCAGCGCGGCCAGCAGGAAGAAAGACCAAATCACGCGGTGACTGAGAATTTCCAGAGCGGAAACCGAACTGATCGCTTTGAAATAGATGGGCGCAATGCCCCACATGGTGTAGGCGCTGATGGCCAGTATCACGCCTTTTTTGGCGTTTTGTTGTTCTTCGGGTGTCATGCTTTACTTCTCACTAAGATCGCGCACCGAAGGGTGGCGAGTTACCGGGCAGTATACAGGGCAAATCGTTTTCCTCGAACCATTATGTGCCAACGCACGTTCTGGCCTGAGCACGTTGCCCACGCTTGCGGCGCAATTACTTTGCCAATAGCGGTTTAATTCACCGCTAAACGCCTCTACAATATCCGGCTTATTGAAATGCCCAATCGTCTGCTTGCAGACCGCCACTGAGACCCAGCATGACCGCTACTTTAATCGCTGAACAATCCGACGCGTTGCCCGATCCGCAGACCATTCTGCGCGATGTGTTTGGCTACCAGACTTTTCGTGATGGTCAGCAGGAAGTGATCGAATCGGCTGTTGCGGGTCGTGATTCGCTGGTGATCATGCCCACTGGCGGTGGTAAATCGCTCTGTTATCAGATTCCGGCATTGGCGCGCGAAGGCGTGACGGTCGTGATTTCGCCGCTGATTTCGCTGATGAAAGACCAGGTCGATCAGCTTAAAGCCAACGGCGTGGCAGCGGAGTGCGTCAACTCGACCCAGAGCCGCGAGGCGCTGATTGGCATTTACAATCGCATGCATTCCGGCCAACTCAAGCTGCTGTATGTGTCGCCAGAGCGCGTGCTGACCGGCGAATTTATCGAGCGTTTGCACAACCTGCCGCTGGCGATGATTGCGGTCGATGAAGCGCACTGTATTTCCCAGTGGGGACACGATTTCCGCCCGGAATACGCGGCGCTTGGCCAGCTCAAACAGCAGTTTCCGCAGGTGCCGATCATGGCACTGACGGCGACCGCCGACGATGCCACCCGCAGCGACATTCTGTCGCGCCTCAACCTGACTGACCCGCACGTTTATCTCGGCAGCTTTGACCGGCCGAACATTCGCTACACGCTGATGGAAAAACACAAGCCGGTGTCGCAGGTGATTCGTTACCTCGACACGCAAAAAGGCCATTGCGGCATCATCTACTGTGGCAGCCGCAAGAAAGTGGAAATGGTGACGGAAAAACTGTGCAACAACCACATTCGCGCCGCTGGCTATCATGCCGGGATGGACGCCGATGAACGGGCGTATGTGCAGGAAGCGTTTCAGCGCGACGACATTCAGATTGTAGTCGCCACCGTGGCGTTCGGCATGGGCATCAACAAACCCAACGTGCGGTTTGTGGTTCACTTTGATATTCCGCGCAACATCGAATCCTATTATCAGGAAACCGGCCGCGCCGGCCGCGATGGCTTGCCCGCAGAAGCCGTGATGCTGTATGACCCGGCAGATATTGCCTGGCTGCGCCGTATGCTGGATGAGAAAAGCGACGGCCCGCAAAAGCAGGTGGAAACCCACAAGCTGACCGCCATGAGCAACTTTGCCGAAGCGCAAACCTGCCGCCGTCAGGTGCTGCTCAACTACTTTGGCGAATATCGCGACAAGCCGTGCGGCAACTGCGATATCTGCCTCGATCCGCCCAAACATTTCGATGCCACCGAAGAGGCGCGCAAAGCGTTGTCGTGTGTCTATCGCGTCAATCAGAGCTTTGGTATCGGCTATGTGGTGGAAGTGCTGCGCGGCATGCAGAACATTCGTATTCGCGAGCATGGCCACGACAAGATTTCGACTTACGGGCTCGGGCGAGATCACAGCCACGACTACTGGGTAAGTATCTTCCGCCAGTTGATTCACAAAGGCATGCTGCATCAGAACATCACGCGCAACTCGACGTTGCAACTGACCGAAGAAGCGCGTCCGCTGCTGCGCGGCGATATGTCGCTGGAACTGGCGGTGCCGCGTTTGGATACCGCGGTGCGCGCGGCCAAAGCGGATAAACTGTCGAGCAAAAACTACGACAAGAAACTGTTCGCCAAACTGCGCAAGCTGCGTAAGTCGATTGCCGATGAAGAAGGGTTACCGCCGTACGTGGTGTTCAGTGACGCGACTTTGATTGATATGGCGGACATTCTGCCGACATCGTATGGCGAAATGCTGGCGGTGAGCGGTGTGGGCCAGCGCAAACTGGAAAAATACGCCGACCCGTTTTTGGACTTAATTCAGGAGCATCTGACCTATCATGGCTGAGTTTGGTTTACGTGATTATCTGGCCAGTGACGGCCGCCTGATTGTGGCAACGCCCGCGTTTGATTTTGACTCCTTTCCGCCGCTCGGTGAGCGTTTGGTCGCGCTGTTGTCGGCGCGCGTGCTGGAAAAGCAGAGCGATGCCGATTTGCACTCGTGGCTGATTGATTTTGAAGGCTGCCACCTGATGCTGCGTGCCGAACACTACAGCGAATGTGTGTGGCTCGAAGCCATGGGGGAAGGCTTGGCCAAAGAAGAGCTCGATTTTATCGCCAGTTTACTGCGCCGCGGCATCTGAGTGCCAAAGCGCGACGGCTGTTCCATCTCGTCGCCATTTTCCTTTTTCTTTATTTTTCAACGCTTATGCTACTCCTACTCGGCTTAGAACAAGGAGAGCACCATGCGTCTGGAATCCATTCATCAGGATGTCATTTCGTTTGAGCGTTTTATCGGGCGCTGTATCCGTTACGCGCTGATCGCGCTGGGTTTGTTGCTGCTGGGCCTGTTGCCGGGCGTGCTCGGTTTTCTGCTGCTGGCGGAACTCACCGCTGTGCAGGCGTGGCTCAATGCGCTGTCGATGGTCAGCGGGCTGGAGCTGCCGTATCCGGTGGCGGATTTTCACCAATCAGCGTCGCTGCATCTGTTTCTCGCGTTTTATAGCCTGTTCATCGAAACCGTATTCTTCGTTGCGCTCGCCACGCTGTTTGCGCCGATCATTCACCGCGTGTTTCATCGCATGCATTGCGCTGAAGACGCCTAGCGGACGCATAAAAAAAGCCCCAAACGGGGCTTTTTCTGTCTCATCAGTTAGGCTTCGCCGATAAAGCCACCAGTCTGGTGCGCCCACAACTGCGCGTACACGCCGTTTTGCGCCAGCAGTTCCTGGTGGGATCCTTGTTCGACGATGTGGCCCTGGTCCATCACAATCAAACGGTCCATGGCGGCAATCGTCGACAGACGGTGCGCAATCGCAATCACGGTTTTGTTTTCCATCAGCTTGTCCAGGTTCTCCTGAATCGCCGCTTCCACTTCCGAGTCCAGCGCAGAGGTGGCTTCGTCCATGATGAGGATCGGCGCGTCTTTGAGCAGTACGCGCGCGATGGCGATGCGCTGGCGCTGACCGCCGGACAGTTTCACCCCGCGTTCGCCCACTTGCACGTCGTAGCCTGAGTGGCCGTTTTCATCTTGCAGCAGTTCAATGAAATCGTGCGCTTCAGCCTGACGGCTGGCGTGGATCAGCTCTTCTTCGCTGGCGTGCGGGTTGCCGTAAAGAATGTTTTCACGAATCGAGCGGTGGAGCAGTGACGTGTCTTGGGTGATCATACCGATTTGCTGGCGCAGCGATTCTTGCGTGACCTGCGCGATGTCCTGACCGTCGATCTCAATCCGGCCGGCGTTTAAATCGTAGAAGCGCAGCAGCAGGTTAACCAGCGTCGATTTGCCCGCGCCGGAGCGACCGACAATGCCGACTTTCTCGCCCGGTTTGAGGTGCAGATCGAGCCCGTCAAACACCGCTTTCTGGTCGTTGTATTGAAAACCAACCTGATGGAAGCGAATGTCGCCTTGGGTGACAGCCAGCGGTTTGGCGTGCGTCGCGTCTTCAATTTCAATGTCGTTGGCGATGGTGTTGATGCTGTCGATCACCATGCCGATACTTTCAAACATGCCGCGGATTTCCCACATGATCCATTTCGACATGCCCTGTAGGCGCAGCGCAATGCTGATGCCAATCGCGATCACGCCGACAGTCACGCTTTCCGCCAGCCACAAGTGAATCGACAGCGCCGCCATCGAAAACAGCAGCAGGTAGTTAATCAAATCCACGCTGTAGAGCAGGCTGGTGAGGGTGCGCATCTGCTGATACACCGTCGCCAGATAGTTTTTCATCCCTTTTTGCGCGTGTTGGGTTTCGCGCTGCGAATGCGAGAACAGCTTCACGGTGGTGATGTTGGTGTAAGTATCGACGATGCTGCCCGTCATGCTCGACTGTGCGTCGGCCTGAGCGGTAGAGATGCGTTTCAGGCGCGGAATAAAGAACACCTGGATCAGAATATACAGACACAGCCATGCCAGAATCGGCAACACCAACACGTCGTCGGCGCTGGCAATCATCACCAGCATCGAGACGAAGTAGACCGCGATGTAGACCGACAGATCAACCAGTTTCATCACCACTTCGCGCACCGAATGGGCGCTCTGCATCACTTTGGTGGCCACGCGCCCGGCAAAGTCACGTTGGAAAAATCCCACACTCTGTTTGAGCAGGTAACGGTGCACCAGCCAGCGAATCGACATCGGGTAGTTGCCGAGGATCGCCTGATGCAGCAGGTTGGAGTGCACAAACGCCAGCACCGGCATCACCACCAACACCAACAGCGCCATCGACAGCAGCGCGCTGCCGTTTTCCGCCCAGAAGTTGGCGCGTGAGCTGTTGCTCAGCATGTCGACCAGTTCACCCATGTAACGCACCAGCGTGACTTCCGCAATCGCCACACAGGCGCTGAGCAGTGACATCAGCAGCAGCGGTTTTTCAAACCCGCGCGTGTAATAGCGACAGAAGCCAAACAGGGTTTTGGGCGGTTGTTGCGGCTCGTGATCCGGAAACGCGTTGGTGAGATTTTCAAACCAGTGAAACATGAAAGTGACCTTGCTCTTTGAGGAGTAGTTGCAATTTGAATGTGGTTACTGACTTTTCATCGACAGAATAATCAGTAAAATGGCGGAATTGGTATAGTAATGATAATTAAAACGGTTCTCAATAACCTTTGGGTGATCTGAGAGGCGGGAGGTAAGCGAATGTTCACCCTATCTGGCGTGGAGATGGTCCGCGGAGGTCGTCGTATTCTGGCGATTGAGCAGTTGAACATCCCCACCAACGAACTGACGGTGGTGCTGGGCCACAATGGCTCCGGCAAATCAACGCTGGTCAGTTTGCTGTCCGGTCAACAGGCACCGGATACCGGGTCGGTATGGCTGAATGACGCGCCGCTGACGTCTCTGAGCAGCAAATCGCTCGCCAAAGCCGTCGCATTCCTGCCGCAAAAACTGCCTGCCAGTGCGGGACTGACGGTACGGGAACTGGTGCGTCTTGGCCGTTTTCCCTGGCGCGGCGCACTCGGCTTCTGGCGTCAGCAGGATGCCGATATTATCAGAGCGGCGATGGACAAAACCGGCGTCAGTGCGTTTGCCGATACGTTCGTTGATGAGCTGTCGGGCGGTGAACGTCAGCGGGCCTGGGTCGCGATGCTGCTCGCGCAAGAATCGCCGGTACTGATCCTGGATGAACCGACCTCGGCATTGGATGTGCAGCATCAGTACCAACTGATGGCGCTGCTGGCAGAACTGAATCAGAAGCAGGGCTGCGGCATTATTGTGATTCTGCACGATCTCAATCTGGCTCTGCGCTACGCGACCCATATTGTTGCGCTCAAGCAAGGGCGGATTGCCTTTGACGGCCCGGCAACGACGCTGGCTGATGAGCAGCGGCTCTCCGATTTGTACCAAACTCCGATTACGCTGATCGATCACCCACATGCGGTGAGCGAGGCCACTACCAATAAGGTCGCGATTGTATGTGCCTGAAATCGACTGTGAAGCAAACTCTGCTGCTGTTTGGCCTGTTGGTCTGCGGCGTATCTTCCGCTCTGGCGGCCATTGAGGTGAGCGATTCGCTCGGCAAGCAGACGCTGAATGCCGTGCCTCAGCGTGCGGCGGTACTGGACTGGAGCCTGCTCGAGCAGGTAATTGAACTGGGTGTGACGCCGATTGCGGTCACCGATGCCGATTCGTACCGTGACTGGGTGGTGAAGCCGGCTATTCCGGCTTCGGCGGAAAATGTCGGCACGCGCGGCGAACCCAATCTGGAAAAAATCGCGGCACTGAAACCCGATATTATTCTGATCACCGGTTCACAGCGCGATCTCAAACCGCGTCTGGAGCAAATCGCGCCGGTGTTGCTCTACACCAATTTCAGCGCCAATGACGCGCAAGCCGAAGTGGCGATCACCCAATTTAAACAACTGGCGCAGGTGTTTGGTCAGCAAGCGCTCGCCGAGCAAAAACTGGCCATGATGGACCAGCGTTTTGCCGAACTGAAAGCCGAGCTCAATACGCATTTTGGCTCGCCGCTGCCGCGCACTCTGGTGATGCGTTTTGCCGACACCAAATCGACCTTTATCTACACCCAAGATTCGATGGCGTTCTACGTGGTGGAAAAACTCGGCCTGACTCCGGCGCTGGTGGAAGCGCCGCAGCAGTGGGGCATCGTGCAAAAGCCGATCGCTGATTTACGTAACGTGCGTGATGGTTATGTGCTCTACATCGAACCGTTCAATGAAGAGAAAAAACTGAAAACCTCGGTGCTGTGGAAAGCGATGCCGTTTGTGCGCCAGCAACATGTCAACTCGGTCGAGTCGGTCTGGAGCTATGGTGGCGCGATGTCACTGCTGTATACCGCGGAAGCCATCACCGCCAGCCTGCTTGAAATGGCTCCCGCGTCATGAGTGCCAAACATCTGCTCGCGGTGGTGATGTTATTGGCCGCCGCCGCACTGGCGAGCCTGCAGTTCAATCAGCCATTAGCGCTCAGTCATCAGTGGAGCCTGATCGGGAGTCCGCAACTGGCTGAATCGTTTGATGATTTCAACTTTGCTTACGCGCAACTGCCAAGGCTGGTGATGACGCTGATTGTCGGCGCCATGCTCGGGCTGGTCGGCAGCCTGATGCAGCAGCTGACCCAGAACTCGCTGACCTCTCCGCTGACGATGGGGACGTCGTCCGGTGCCTGGCTGGCACTGATCATTGTCAGCATCTGGTGGCCAGATGCCATTGCCGATTACAGTGCGCTGGCGGCGATGACTGGCGCGCTGTTGGCATTCGGTCTGATTCTGCTGATCGCCGGGCTGGACAACATGACCGGTTTACCGATGGTGATCTCCGGTATGGTGATCAACATTCTGCTTGGCGCGATTGCCGGCGCGATCATTTTGCTGCATCAGGATTACGCGCAGAACGTGTTCATGTGGGGCGCAGGCGACCTGGCGCAGAATGGCTGGGAGATGATCGAGTGGTTGGTGCCGCGCTTATCGCCGCTGTTGCTGCTGTTGCTGTTGGCGCCCCGCGTATTGACGCTGCTGCGCTTGGGTCATCAGGGCGCGCAGGCGCGTGGATTGTCGGTTATTCCGGCGTTTTTCCTGCTGATGATCATCGGCATCTGGCTGGTGTCCGCGTCGATTACGGTTGTCGGCCTGATTGGTTTTATCGGCTTGCTGACCCCCAATATTGTGCGTGCGCTTGGCGCGCGGACACCGCGTATGGAGCTGGTGGCGAGTGTCGTGTTTGGTGCGTTGTTACTGCTACTGACGGACATGCTGGCACAGTGGCTGACCTTATGGTTTGGCCAGGTGGTGCCGAGCGGTGTGACCGCGGCCGCCATTGGCGCGCCTGCGCTGATTTGGTTCAGTCGCCGTCAGCTGAAAGCGCAGGATGGCATTGCCGTGGCGCTGCCGGGCTCGCGTCAGCGCGTCAGCCGTGGGCTGAGCGTCACCGTCGCCGCGCTCTTGATGGTAGGAGTGGCGCTCTATTTCTGTTATCAGCCAGACAGTGCGGATACCTGGTTGGCGTTGCCGAGTGATTATCAGTGGTCGCTGCGCTGGCCGCGTGCGCTGACAGCGCTGTGCACCGGCATTGGCCTCGCGCTGGCGGGGACCATTTTGCAGCGTCTGATTTACAACCCGTTAGCCAGCCCGGATATTCTCGGCGTGTCGTCCGGAGCGACATTTGCGCTGGTGTTCTCCAGCTTGTTTCTTGGCCAGTCGCTGCTGTCGACCCAGTGGGGGACGGCGCTGGCAGGCAGTCTGGCGGTGCTGTTGGTGCTGATCTTGCTCGGGCGAAAACATCAGTTCGCGCCATCGAGTGTGATTCTGACCGGGATCGCGATGACTGCGCTGCTGCAGGCGTTTGTGCAGTTCTGTCTGGCGAAAGGCAATCAGGACAGCTACAAAATTCTGCAATGGCTGGCAGGGTCGACTTACCGAGTGACCGCCGAACAAGCGACACTGCTGTCTGGTCTGGTGCTGGTGCTGTTTGTCCTGAGCCTGATGAGCAGCCGCGCGCTGACGCTGATTTCCATCAGCCGCTCGTTTGCGACGGCACGCGGCCTCAATAGCGCCTGGATGTCGCTCGGCTTGCTGGTGTTGGTGGCCATGCTGTGCGCCGTGGTGACGGCGACCATGGGCCCGGTGGCCTTTGTCGGCCTGATCGCGCCGCATTTGGCGCGCATGCTCGGTGCGCAGCAGGTCAAAGCGCAGTTGCTGCTCGGCAGCCTGATTGGCGCGACGACCATGCTGTGGTCAGACTGGCTCGGGCAGGTATTGCTGTTTCCGAATCAGATTGCCGCCGGCACGCTGGTCGCGATTCTCGGCGCGCTGTATTTCCTCGCGCTGCTGATTGTTAATCGTCTGGCGAAGCGCTGATCTCGTTTCCCTTTGCACACCAGAAGGAATGGCGGCGCGATTCCTTCGGTTTTCCTGATAGTTATCTCACTTTTCCCCGCATTGATTATTTTTATGACATTGCAAATCGTTCTCATTGACAATATCATTCGTAAAAATTTTAATGATTAGTTTATAAATTAAAGCAGGGGTATTTATGAAATCGTTCCGTCTTTCTCCAGTCGGGCTTGGTGTGGTTGCCGCGCTCGCGCTTGGACAAACTGGCTATGTTGGCGCGGAAGAAACCGCCACACAAAGCAGTGAAGCGAAAGAGGTCATCACCATCGTGGGTTCTCAGGTCGACTTAGGTGGCGACTATCAGGGTGGTCAGGTTGCACGCTCAGGCCGCGCCGGTATTCTCGGCAACCAAGATTTCATGGATACTCCTTTTTCATCAAGTAACTACACTTCGAAGCTGATCGAAGATCAGCAGGCCAAAAGTGTCGGCGATGTGCTGAAAAATGACCCGACGGTGCGTCAGGCTGTGGGTTACGGTAACTTCCAGGAGCTGTACATGATTCGCGGCTTCCCGGTCTATTCCGACGACATGACGCTGAACGGTGTGTACGGTATTCTGCCTCGTCAGTATGTGGCGGCAGAGATGCTGGAGCGCGTGGAAGTGTTCCGCGGTGCGAACTCGTTCGTCAACGGTGCAGCGCCGGGCGGCAGTGCGATCGGTGGTTCCATTAACCTGGTTCCAAAACGGGCGGGTAGTGAACCGCTGACCCGCGTTACGCTGGGTACGCAATCCGGTGGTCAGGCATATGGCGCGATGGATGTGGCCCGCCGTTTTGGTGATAATCAGGAAAATGGTGTGCGTGTGAACGTCGTGGCGCGTAACGGTGATGACGCTGTGGACGATCAGGAAACCCAATTGGGTGTGCTGAGCTTGGGCTTTGACCACCAAGGTGAAAATCTCCGTATGTCCGCCGATCTTGGCTATCAGGATCATCACATTGATGCGCCGCGCCCAAGTGTGACGCCGGGCAGCGCAATTCCTTCGTTACCAAGTTCAGAGGCCAACTACGCGCAGGACTGGACTTACACTGACGAAAAACAACTGTTTGGTGTTGTGCGTGGCGAATACGATTTCTCCAGCCAGACGACCGGTTGGATTGCTGGCGGCATGCGCCGCGGTAAAGAACACAACCTGCTGGCTAACCCAACGGCGGATGCCGATGGCAACCTGACGGCTTACTTGTTTGAGAACGTGCGTGAAGACACCGTCATGTCAGGGGATACTGGTGTACGTCATGAATTCTCAACCGGCAGTGTGGGTCACACTGTGGTGGTGTCGGGTTCAGTCTATCAGTCTCGTTCGAAAAACGCCTACGTGATGTCATCCAGCACTGACGTTGGCTCACTGTACGACTATGACTCACTCGAGCAATTTGCCGGTCTGTACTACGGCGGTTCGCTCAGCGATCCAAAAGAAACCGAACGCGTGACTTACAGCAGTGCTGCGCTGGCAGACACCTTGTCGCTATTTGATGATCAGGTGAAAGTGATGCTGGGCGCGCGCCTGCAGCGTCTGGAAACCAGGAGTTTTGATTATAGTACTGGCGAAAAGACGGGTGACTATAGCAAAACTGCACTGACTCCGTCGGTGGGTGTCGTTTATCAGCCAACGCTGGATATCTCCCTGTATGCTAATTACTCTGAAGCATTATTGCCCGGTGAAACAGCACCAGCAGATAGCAGTAACCCGACTGGAGAGGTGTTGAAACCAAACCGCTCTGAACAGTATGAAGTGGGCGCGAAATACGACAATGGCAGCTACGGTGCCGTGGTGAGCCTGTTCCAAATCAGTAAGCCAAGTTACATGTACGACAGCAACAATTACTATACCGACAATGGCGAGCAGCGTAACCGCGGTATCGAACTGTCTGCGTTTGGTGAACCGATTGAGAGCGTGAAAGTGTTGGGCGGTGTGACGCTGATTGATGCGGAAATAGTCAAAAACGCAGATGCAACTACAGAAGGTAAACAGGCGATCGGTGTGCCGAAAGTGCAGGCCAACGTCAACATTGAGTGGGCCACCCCGTTTGTTGAAGGCCTGACTCTGGAAGGTCGTACGTTGTACACCGGCTCTCAGTACGCCAGTGCGGACAACTCACTGGAACTGCCATCGTGGACTCGTTTCGACCTGGGAGCGCGTTACGGCATGAAGCTGGGTGATAATGCACTGACGCTGCGTGCACGTGTCGACAACGTGACCGACAAGAGCTACTGGGCTTCAGCGGGTGGCTACCCGGGCAGCAACTACCTGGTGCAGGGCGCGCCACGCACGTTTGTTCTGTCAGCCAGCTACGACTTCTGATGACCCACAAAAAAACCAGCTTCGGCTGGTTTTTTTATCATTACTTCTTGGTGATCTTGTCCAGATAGCCCATGGCGAAGGCCGACAATACAAACGTGACGTGCAGCAGCAGGTACCACTGAATTTTTTCACTGTCGATGTGCTCGGTATTCATGAACACCTTCAGCAGATGAATCGACGAAATCGCCACAATCGACGCTGACACTTTGTTCTTCAGTGAGCTGGTGTCGAGTTTACCCAGCCAGCCCAGCTTGTCGTCGTTCTCATCCACATCAAGCTTCGAAACGAAGTTTTCGTAACCGGAAAACATCACCATCACGATCAGGCCGCCAACCAACGAAATATCAATCAGCGAGAGAGTGACGAGAATCAGATCCACTTCTTTAATTGAGAAGATGATAGGCAGCAGGTGAAACACCTCCTGAAAGAATTTAATACCCAGCGCCAGCAGAACCAAACTGAGGCCAAGATAAATAGGCGCCATAATCCAACGCGCTGAATACAAAAGTTTTTCCACTAAATTTTCCATCATGAAGAAGCCGATTTGTTGTTATTAGACAGCGGTGCGCACAGTGCCCACCGTAATGGCGCGATATTACTCTGATTGCCGCGGGTTTGACTATCGGCAAACGGTAAAATTTTTCCATTGCCTGAGGAGCGAAATCGCAGCAGGCAGAAAACAAAAAGCCCTGCAAAAGCAGGGCTTGGCAAGTGTACGGCGGCGATTATTCGATGTTCTGGATCTGCTCGCGCATTTGCTCAATCAGCACTTTCAGTTCTACGCCAGAGGCGGTGATGTCGGTGCTGATCGATTTGGAAGCCAGTGTGTTCGACTCGCGGTTGAACTCCTGCATCATGAAATCGAGGCGGCGACCGACCGAGCCACCTTTTTTCAGAATATTGCGCGTTTCTTTGACGTGCGAATCGAGGCGATCCAGCTCTTCCGCTACATCGGATTTCTGCGCCAATAGAATCAGCTCTTGTTCGATGCGGCTCGGGTCAAGCTCCACTTTGGCTTCTTCAAATTTGCTGACCAGACGTTCACGTTGCCAGTCGATGATTTCCGGCATGCGCGCGCGCACTTTCACCACTTCGGCGCTGATGCCATCCAGACGCTGCTCAATCAGCGCTTTCATGTTTTCGCCTTCGCGACCACGAGCTTCGATGAATTCACTCACCGCTTCGTCAAAACCTTCCAGCAGTGATTTGTTGATCGCGTCCATATCCTGCTCAGGAGTTTCCATCACGCCCGGCCACTGCATGACCTGGAACGGGTTGATACGGCTCAGTTCGCCGGTCATGTGCATGATTTGGCTGGCTGCTTTAATCACTTGTTCGGCCAGCGCTTCGTTGATGTTTAACTTGCTTTGCGCTGCAGGGTTGGCATCAAAACGCAGGTGACATTCGACTTTACCGCGCGCCAGACGCTGGCGGAAACGTTCGCGTAACACGGGCTCCAGGCCACGGAACTGCTCCGGCAGGCGGAAGTAAGTTTCCAGATAGCGTTGGTTAACCGAGCGAATTTCCCACACGGCACTGCCCCAATCGCCTTTGACTTCTTTGCGTGCATACGCCGTCATGCTGTAGATCATCGATATGTCCTTGGTTTTGAAATTTTTTAAATGAACTGGCGCTAATACTAGCATAGAAAAACCCTGCGGTGGCGAGATGCACTTCCCAGTTGCGTGGCCAACTTGGTGTAGCGATGGGACGCAAACCTAGGATTGACGTTCGAATTCCGCTATAATTCTGCCCCAATCAAATCCGCCCCCTCGATGGCGGTTCACCCAACACAGGTAAAAACCTTATGCGTCCAAATAACCGCGCTGCGGATCAGGTTCGTCCGATTAACATTACTCGTCACTACACGGCCTACGCAGAAGGTTCTGTGCTGGTGGAATTCGGCAACACCAAAGTGCTGTGTAACGCAACGGTAGAAGAAGGCGTGCCACGCTGGCTGAAAGGTCAGGGCAAAGGCTGGGTAACCGCAGAATACGGCATGCTGCCACGCGCCACCCATTCGCGCACACGTCGTGAAGCGGCGAACGGCAAGCAAGGCGGTCGTACCATGGAAATTCAGCGTCTGATCGCGCGCAGTCTGCGTGCTGTGGTTGACCTGGAAGCGATGGGCGAACTGATGATCACTGTGGACTGTGACGTGATTCAAGCCGATGGTGGCACACGTACCGCATCGATTTCTGGTGCCAGTGTTGCGATGGCTGATGCGTTCGACAAACTGGTCGCGGACGGCAAACTGAAGAAGAACCCGATGAAAGGCCATGTCGCGGCAGTTTCAGTGGGGATTCTGGGTCAAGACGTATTGTGCGATCTCGAATACGTTGAAGATTCGGCGGCAGACACCGATATGAACGTGGTGATGACCGAAGAAGGCAAGATGATCGAAATTCAGGGCACGGCCGAAGGCGAACCGTTCAGTCACGAACAGTTGCTTGATTTGTTGGCGGTGGCCAAGAAAGGCATTGCAGATATCGTCTCGGCGCAGAAGGCGTCGTTAGAGAATTGATATTTAGCTCCCAATTGGGGGCTATTTTTTTGTCTGAATTTTTTGCCGCGTGAGCGGCAGCAAGAAACCTTGGGCGTTTACTGGTGTAAGCGTCCACCGTTGAGTTTGACGATGCTCAAACCAGAACCATGTAAATATAGAGAGAAAGTGATGAAAGCATACCAGCGTGAATTTATTGAGTTTGCCCTAGAAAAGGAAGTACTGAAATTTGGTGAGTTTACTTTGAAGTCTGGCCGTAAAAGCCCATATTTCTTTAACGCTGGTCTTTTCAACACTGGCCGCGATTTAGCGCGCCTCGGCCGTTTTTATGCGGCGGCGCTGGTGGATTCAGCGATTGAGTTCGATGTGCTGTTTGGCCCAGCCTACAAGGGGATTCCGATTGCGACCACCACCGCCGTAGCACTGGCGGATCACCACGATGTGGACACGCCATACTGCTTTAACCGCAAAGAAGCCAAAGATCACGGCGAAGGTGGCAATCTGGTGGGCAGCGCGCTGGAAGGCCGTATCATGCTGGTAGACGATGTGATTACCGCGGGCACGGCGATTCGTGAGTCGATGGAAATCATTCAGAACAACGGAGCAGATTTGGCCGGTGTGCTGGTGGCGATTGACCGTCAGGAAAAAGGCAAAGGCGAATTATCGGCGATTCAGGAAGTTGAGCGTGACTTTGGCTGCGCGGTGATTTCGATTGTCAGCCTGACCGACCTTATCACCTATCTGGAAGAGCAAGGCGGCAACCGCGAACACCTCGACGCGGTGAAAGCGTACCGCGCGCAATACGGTATCTGATACCGATCTCCTCAAAGGGGAATGGACGGACAACAAAAAGCCCACCGATTGGTGGGCTTTCTATTTCAAGCTGGCGTTGCAGGCATTATTGGTAACGGATGCCTTTCGGCACATTCGGATCCTGCATGGTTTTAAAGCGTTTATGTAGCCACATCCACTGCGTTGGCGCGCGCATGATGACCATTTCCACGTACTTATTCATATAGGCCGCGGCGGCGACTTCATCTTTTTGTGGGTAGTTGTCTCCCACCGCGATGTCAGCCAAAATCTCATACTTGCCTTCGTCGTTACGAAAGCCTGAACCCATCACGATGGCGCAGTGGCTGGTGTACGCCAGAATACTGGTGCCGGTGGTGGTACACGCATCTTGCACTGCAAAAAACGGTACGAATACCGATTTGTTACGCCCGTAATCGTGGTCTGGCAAATAGAACAGCAGCTCACCCTGGCGCATAACGCGAATCATTTTCTTCACGTCTTTACGGTCAATCAGTACGTTGCCATTATGTGTGCGGCCCCAATACTGAATGAAGTTGTAGGCGGGGTTGTTGTGCGGGCGAAACGCGCCATAACCCGGCAGACCCAGCACGGCAAACGCACGCGCGGTAATTTCCAGGTTGAGGGCATGCACGCAGCACAGCAGCACGCCTTGGCCGTTGGCTTTGTATTCGCGCAAGACCGCCAAGTCTTTCTCAACAATACGACGTTTGAACCGCCAGGTGGGCCAGAACCAGGTGATGCCGGTTTCAATCAGTGCCAGACCGGTGTTTTTGAAGTTCTCGACCACCATCTGATCGATCTCGTCGCTGCCTTTGTCAGGAAACGCCAGTTCAAAGTTACGTTTGGCGACGTGCACGCGTTTTTTACCCAAACGCATGCCCAACAAGCCTAAGCTCTGGCCGAGTTTCAGCAATACAGGATAAGGCAGCAGGTTAACGATCAGCGCGAGGGTGCCGAATCCCAGCCACACGCCCCAGTTTTTAGGGTGCAGCAGAGACAGGGTGAATTGAGGTTTGCCGTATTTGTCTTGACTCATGGGGTTCACTTAATCTGAGCACTCAGCAGCGACCAGTATTCGTCGAAGTTGGCCGTTGGCAGGTATTTAAAATCGGAACGCACAAAGCGGTTCAGACTGCCTTCGACCTGACCGAGTAACTGGGCGGCCAGAATGTTTTCGTCAACAGGAAATGATTTGCCTTCACGAATTTTACGTTCACGCAGAATCTGACGCAGTGAGGTCTCGATGCGCTCGAACAGCTGATTGATGCGCTCACGCAGACGCTCATTTTCAAACATTAGAGCATGGCCGGACAAAATTCTTGTCAGACCGGGGTTACGTTCTGAAAACGCCAGCAGCAGTTGCATCACCAGACGAATACGGTTCAGGGTGTCTTTTTCATCATCCAGAATGCGGTTGATACGCGACATCAACGACTCTTCGATGAACTCGATCAGACCTTCGAACATGCGTGCTTTGCTGGGAAAGTGACGATACAGCGCCGCTTCAGAGACACCGACCTGTTTTGCCAGTTTGGCGGTGGTGATGCGCGAGGCGCCTTCGTGCGACTCCAGCATTTCTGCTAAGGCTTGGAGAATTTCTTCACGTCGATTGCTTTTCTTACTGACGGCCATAACCGTGTTTCCTTTTAATACCACTGCTTGGTTAGAAATGAGTCGGGCGAAAAGGTCACTGTTTCGCGCCCCAACCTCACTTCAGAGCGTTTCGATAAAATGGTGTAAGCAGGCGGGGAGCCGCTTACAGTTTGTCGTTGATCAACAGCATCAGCGCTTGTGCCAATTCGGCTTTGGAGGCCAATGGCAGTGATTGCTCACTGGGTGCACTTGCTTCACTCGGGCGCCAATACACCGTGAGGGCATTGTCGTTGCTGTTGAAACCCTGGCCGGCGACGGAGACGTCGTTGGCACAGATCATATCGAGATTTTTCTTCACCAATTTGCCGCGCGCGTATTTTTCCACATCCTGTGTCTCGGCGGCAAAACCGACGGTAAATGGTCGGTTATCGGTCATCGCGGCGACCGAGGCGACGATGTCCGGATTTTTGACCATAGTGACGCTGAGCGTATCACTGTCGTCGGTTTTTTTGATTTTTTGCTGTGCCATGCTCTGCGGACGGTAATCCGCCACCGCCGCGCAGCCGATAAAAATGTCGTGCTCGCCTGCGTGCGCCATCACCGCTTGGTGCATGTCGATAGCACTGTCTACATTGATACGCGACACGTTGGCAGGCGTTGGTAAATTCACCGGGCCACTGACCAGCGTCACTTGCGCTCCCAGTTTCGCCGCCGCATCGGCAATCGCAAAGCCCATTTTTCCGGAACTGTGATTGGTGATGTAACGCACCGGATCGAGCGCTTCCCGGGTCGGGCCCGCGGTCAGCAGGACGCGTTTACCCGCCAGCGGCTTTGGGCCGAAAAAATCCTCACAGCGATGCACCAGATCCATCGGTTCGAGCATGCGGCCCGGGCCGATATCGCCACACGCTTGTTCACCGGCGGCTGGTCCCCAGATCTGCATGCCGCGACGAGCCAGAGTGGCAATGTTTTCTTGAGTCGCGATATTGCGGTACATCTGCTGGTTCATTGCCGGAGAGACGACAACGGGCGCATCCGTGGCCAGCACGAGAGTGGTGAGCAAGTCATTGCCCATCCCTGCGGCCATGCGCGCAATCAGATCGGCGGTGGCTGGTGCCAGCAGAACCAGATCGGCCCACTTAGCAAGTTCGATGTGGCCCATCGACGCTTCGGCGGCCGGGTCGAGCAGGCTGTCAGAGACAGGGCGACCGGAGACCGCTTGCATCGTTAAAGGCGTGATAAATTCTTTTGCCGCTTTGGTCATCACGACCTGAACGTCGGCGCCGCGCTCAATCAGGCGACGGGTTAATTCTGCACATTTGTACGCCGCGATACCGCCGCTGATACCAAGCAGAATCTTTTTTCCTGCCAATGTTTGCATGCTGGATTCCTCAAAAATTCTGCGCGCTATGTTAGCACAACTCCAGAAAGATGTCGGAGCTGTGTCAAATCTCGGCATGTGCAGGCGATAAATCCTCAGCCGGACGCTGCAAAGTTATGCCAGCCTCACAGATATTCTTTCTGGATTATGCAACATACTGTTTTATAAAAACCAATAATAAAGCACAAGGACCTTTATGATTACCTCCCTGAGAAGCCGAACTAAACTTTTACTGCTAACGGTCATTCCTCTGGTGATTATTACTGCCATGGTCACGGCGGTATATTACTGGAACGGGATGAAATCCCTCGACCAAGAACTGACTCAATACCGCGCGCAGCTGGTCGACAGCCGCAAAGCGGAGCTCAAAGCCTACCTGATGATGGGTGTCACTGCAGTGAAATCGCTGTACGACGCCGATCAGGGCGGGGAAAACAAAGAACAGGCGAAAACGATTCTCAAAGCAATGCGCTTTGACAGCGATGGCTACTTTTTTGCCTATGACTCCAAAGGCATCAACACGCTGCACGCGATTAATCCGTCATTGGAAGGCAAGAATCTCTACGATCTGAAAGATAAAAATGGCGTGCCGGTGATCGCCGGATTGATCCAAGCGGCAAAATCGGGCGACGGCTTCCTTTATTTCTCGTGGCACAAACCGTCGATTGACGCGCAGGCGCCTAAACTGGGGTATGCGGAATATCTGCCGAAATGGGACTGGGTGCTGGGAACCGGTATCTATATTGATGACATCGATACTCAGGTCGCTCAGTTTAAGGCGCAGCGCGAAGCGCAGCTGTATGAACAAACCCTGTCGGCAGTTGGTCTTTCCGTCGTCGGGCTTGTGCTGACTATCATCGTGGTGAGCGTGCTGGTTGCGCGCGGCGTGGCGCCGTTGCAGCACGTGGTGGACTCACTGAAAGCGGTCGCGGCGGGTGGCGGCGATCTCACCGCGCGTTTGAAAGTCGAAAGCCACGATGAAGTGGGCGAAGTCGCGCAAGCATTCAATGCCTTTATGGACAAACTGCATCCGCTGATTGTCGATCTGCGTACCTCGGCGCAGGACGTGCAGTCTGCCGCGGCCGATCTCGATGTGCAAACAACGCAGTCCAGCCAGCAAATGAACAGCCACTGCATGGAGACCGATAAAGTGGTTGCCGCGGTAACCGAAATGAGCGCCACAGCCCGTGAAGTGGCCAATAACACCAACTCTACCGCTCAGGCGATTGACTCTGCCAACCGTCAGATCATGGATGCGCAGAAAGAGGTGAATCTGGCGATTGAAGGTATTGGCGAGCTGGTGAACGAAGTCAACCTGACTTCGGATGCGATTCAAGAATTGAGCCAGCAAACGGAACAGATCACGAAAGTACTGAACGTGATTGGGGATATTGCTGAACAAACCAACCTGCTGGCATTGAATGCGGCAATTGAAGCAGCACGCGCTGGCGAGCAGGGCCGCGGTTTTGCCGTCGTGGCCGACGAGGTACGCTCATTGGCAAGCCGCACGCAAAACAGCACACAGGAAATCGGTGAGATGCTGCAGGCGCTGCATCAAGGGGTGAGTAAAGCGGTCAGCAGTATGGCACTGAGTCAGGATCGCGGCGAAAAAACCGCGCTGGAATCGGTGCAGATTAAAGACAGTTTGTCTGGCATTTCTGATGCGGTCAGTGTCATTCACGATATGGGGATTCAGACCGCTTCTGCCGCTGAGCAGCAAAGCGCAGTGGCGGAAGACATCAACCAAAACCTGGTCGCGATTCAGCAGATAGTCAATGAGCTTAGCGATAACCTGCAGCGTTCAGAATCGATCAGCACCCGTTTGGCACAATCGGGCCAGCAAATGGGGAACCTGGTCGGTCACTTTAAGCTTTAACTGACAACGGCGTTGCACCGCTGAATGACGCCGCTCTAAAGATCCCTCAGGCCGCTTGCAGCCTGAGGGAGAGATCGGCTTGAGTATGGCAAATCACAGGAGCCATACATGAGCCTCAAATCCCTTCCCAACGAATCCATGCCGCGTGAAAAGTTGTTGTTACGCGGCCCTCAGGCATTATCCGATGCTGAATTGCTGGCGATTTTTCTGCGCACCGGCACTCAGGGTATGAATGTCCTCGAACTCTCCGACTTTCTGCTGCGCGAGTTTGGATCGCTGCGCGCCCTGTTTTCCGCCACCAAGGATCAGTTTTGTGTCCACAAAGGGCTTGGCGAAGCGAAATTTGTTCAGTTGCAGGCGGTGTTGGAGATGACTCAGCGCTATCTGGCAGAAACGCTCAAACGCGGCGAAGCGCTCACCAGTCCGCAGCAGACCAAACTGTATCTGTCGAGTGTGCTGCGCGATCGCCAGCGTGAAGCGTTCTACATTCTGTTTCTCGACAACCAACACCGCGTAATTCGTGATGAAGTGCTGTTTGAAGGTACGATTGATGCGGCGAGCGTCTACCCGCGAGAGGTGGTCAAACGCGCACTGCACCACAACGCGGCGGCGCTGATACTGGCGCACAACCACCCGTCCGGTGTTGCGGAACCCAGTCAGGCGGACCGAAGGATCACGCAGCGTCTAACCGATGCCCTAGCGCTGGTGGACATTCGCGTGTTGGATCACTTCGTGGTGGGTGACGGTGACGTGGTCTCATTTGCGGAGCGGGGCTGGATATAAAGCGACACAAAAAAATAAATTTCGGGTTGTTGAAAGTTTAAACTATTGAGCAAATACAAGGCTGTAGGGACAAACTTTCACTTTTTCTCAGGAAAATTCCGACAGCCCTTACCAGCAATTCACTTGAATGCACAAAAAATGCTTAGCTTTCTGTGGTTTTCTGGTATGATTCGCACACATTTTTTAACCCCAATTCAGCTCAACACAAAAAAGATCAGGTAATCCTGTAAAAAGGATCTGTTCGGGTCTTGAGCAATGCGTGTCAAGTTAGTATAATGCGCGACCTTTGATAGCCTTGTATGGATTTTCCATAACGGTTTTTAACCTCAACTTCTTATGTAGAAAGAGAGAGGTTCGGCCACCAAGGTTGATATCGAGCTGAAACGATTTGGAGAAGACATTCATGTCCCGAGTATGCCAAGTAACTGGTAAGCGTCCAGTAACGGGTAACAACCGTTCACACGCACGAAATGCTACTAAGCGTCGTTTTCTGCCGAACCTACAAACTCATCGTTTCTGGGTAGAGAGCGAAAAACGTTTTGTTAAACTACGTCTAACTGCTAAAGGCATGCGTATCATTGATAAGAAAGGCATCGATGCTGTTCTTGTTGATATCCGTGCACGTGGCGAAAACGTTTAAGAGGAATTAAACAATGGCTAAAGGCATTCGTGAGAAAATCCGTCTAGTATCTTCTGCTGGTACTGGTCACTTCTACACAACTGACAAGAACAAACGCAACATGCCAGGCAAATTTGAGATCAAGAAATTTGATCCAGTTGTACGCCAGCACGTTGTATACAAAGAAGCGAAAATCAAGTAATTGATGGCTTCCTTGGAACGATAAAAACCCAGCCTCTTGGCTGGGTTTTTTCTTTTCTGCTTTCGGTGTCCTGCCAAGCACTTATCTAGGATCTCTTTTCTTCCTCTGCTACTCTAGCGGTATCGTAATCAACTAAGGACAGCGATTATGCGCGTCGCGCCTCATCGTCGTCGCCGATGGAATAACATTCTGATTCTGGCGGTGATTGTGTTTATCGGAGTGTTGAATCTGCCTGCGTTCATCAAATCGTATTTGATCGAACCGGAGGTTAGCTCGTATCCAACCTTACTCAATCCGCACGCCAAGTTACAGGCTATGCATTTTGCCCGTTTGTCACTGGAGCTGAATCAGGGTCGCTGGCGAGCCACACCACCGACAGAGGTGGCTCCGGAAGAGCTGGTGAAACGTTGGCAAGAGCTGGTTGGTACGGAAGTGAACGATGAGACCTATCTGTCGTTGCAACCGAATTTACGCAGTCCGCAGACGATCGAAGTGTGGTATAGCGATCAGGAAGAGCCGCAAAGGATCACTTATTACCGTACGCCACAGTTCTGGCTGTTTAAGAACTGGCAGGATAAGTGGATCGCCATCTCTGTCGACAATGGTTACCTGCTGCCGTCATCCTGAGCACCGCTCCATCATTAGAGGTTTAATTACACAACATGCCAGAACTCCCGGAAGTTGAAGTCAGCCGAATGGGTATCTCGCCGCATCTGGTGGGAGAAACCGTGCGTTCGCTGACGTTCCGTACGCCTAAACTGCGTTGGGATATTCCCGCTGAATTGAAGCAGATGGAAGGGCAGGTCATCACCGCCATTTCTCGCCGCGCCAAATATCTAATGATTGAAACACCGGTCGGCAGCGCTATCGTCCATTTAGGCATGTCAGGGTCACTGCGCGTGTTGGATGGCGATTTTCCACCCGCCAAACACGATCACGTGGATCTGACGCTGACCAATGGCAAAGTACTGCGCTACAACGATCCGCGCCGTTTCGGTGCCTGGTTATGGTGTCCGGTCGGCGAGAGTCACGAAGTGCTGGGCCATATGGGGGCAGAGCCACTGACGGAGGCGTTTAATGCTGAGTATCTGCAAAATAAGGCGCGTAATAAGCGGGTGGCGGTGAAGTCGTTTATCATGGACAACAAAATTGTCGTCGGTGTGGGCAATATCTACGCCAATGAGTCGCTGTTCAGCTCTCATATTCATCCGCTGCGACCTGCCCATTCTCTGAGTGAAGCCGAGTGGATTTCTCTGGTGGCTGACATCAAAGCGGTCTTAACTACCGCTATTGCGCAAGGTGGCACCACGCTGAAAGATTTTGCCCAAGCGGATGGCAAACCGGGCTATTTTGCCCAGGAGTTGCAGGTGTATGGCAAAAAGGGCCAACCTTGTCCTCGCTGCGGCGAGAAAATCGCCGAGCTTAAAATTGGTCAGCGCAACTCGTTCTTTTGTCCACAATGTCAGCCACCAGAGCGCGAAAAATCAACACATTTGTGATATAACGCCCATACACTAATTTAGAGGCTTAAAGAGTATAACAATGAAATATTTAGTGACCGGAGCTGCGGGTTTTATTGGTTCAGCGGTAATTGAACGTCTGTGTGCCGAAGGCCACGATGTGGTTGGCATTGATAATCTGAACGACTACTACGATGTGGCGTTGAAAGACGCGCGCTTGGAGCGAGCGGCACATGAACGTTTCTCGTTTCTTGAAATGGACATCTCGGATCGCGAAGCGATTGCCGATCTGTTTGCGGCTGAACAGTTTGATAAGGTCATTCATCTGGCAGCGCAAGCGGGCGTACGTTATTCGATTGATAACCCGATGTCGTATGCCGACAGTAACCTGGTCGGCCATCTGACTATTCTGGAAGGTTGCCGCCACCACAAAATCAAGCACTTGGTGTATGCATCGTCGAGTTCGGTGTACGGTCTGAACCGCAAAACGCCATTCAACACGTCGGATAGTGTGGATCACCCGATTTCCCTCTACGCTGCGACCAAAAAGTCTAATGAGCTGATGGCGCATACCTACTCTCACCTGTACGGTGTACCAACAACAGGGCTGCGTTTCTTCACCGTGTATGGTCCTTGGGGACGTCCGGATATGGCGCTGTTTAAATTCACTAAAGCCATCATCAATGGTGACGCTATCGATGTGTATAACAACGGCGATATGATGCGTGATTTCACCTACATTGATGACATCGTTGAAGGCATCTTGCGTATCAAAGATGTGGTACCTGAGCCGAATGCAGAGTGGAGCGTGGAAGCAGGATCGCCAGCGACCAGTTCAGCACCTTACCGTGTGTATAACATTGGTCACGGCAGCCCGGTGAAACTGATGGATTACATCAAAGCACTGGAATCGGCGCTGGGTATCGAAGCGAAGAAAAACATGCTGCCGATGCAGCCGGGTGATGTGTATGTGACGTACGCTGACACTCAAGACCTATTCAACGCGACGCAATACAAACCTCAGATGGGAGTTGAACAAGGCGTGGCGAATTTTGTGAAATGGTACAAAGAATTCTATTCTGTATAGCGATATTTCACACACTCTTTGCGGCCGGGACTTGTGTCCCGTGCTGTAAACGATAATCTTCCGCTTTACCGGATGCTCAGATATTGATGAGCCAAATCTGGCTCAACGCCATATTATTTCCTGAATTTGATGCTCTGAGTTCGGTATCATTCTTGCTAATGTGACTAACTGATTTTATTCTCTGACCAAGAAAACACTCGCTTTTCGCTCGTCAGATTGTCCACCTGTTTGTTGTCCATAAAAATGAAGTATCCATCTCATCTGCGCCAGCTGTGTCTGCTACTACTCCAGTGTTTCCTGTTCTCCTTCAGCCTGTTGCTGATTGCCCGTGTAATGTTTTTTCTTCACGTTCGTGATGTGTTGCCGGAGGCCGGAGTTAGTGATGATATTGGGCGGGTGTTCTGGGTCGGTGGGCGGTTTGATGCCAAGGTCACCGCTATTGCTTACGCGCCGTTGCTGCTCAGCGGTTTAATTGCCGCTGCGTTTCACAATATCTACCGCCGCTGGCTGAAATTTGCCTTGGGTTATCACAGCGTGATTGCCTTTTTGTATGTAGTCGGAGGCATCGGTAATTACTACTATTACCTGACTTATGGCAGCTACGTTGACCTGTTTGTCTTTGGTCTGTGGGAGGATGACACTAACGCCGTACTGATCAATATCTGGCAGGATTACCCTATCATTCGCGGTTCGTTGTTGTCCGTTTTGGCCGCATTGCTGGCTTATGTCTCTTCACGCTGGTTCTTGCGTACAACGCTGGGACAGTTGCGTCCACGCATGTATTGGCATTGGAGCATGACCTCTCTGGTGGTCTTGCTGACGATTGTGGTCACGTTCGCGGTCGCACGCGGTTCGCTCGATAGCCATCCACTTAAGCGCTATCATGCCAGTGTGTCGCAGTACAAACCGCTGAATATGATCACGCCGAACGTGTTTATGGCGCTTGATTGGGCGACAACCGATTACAAAGAGCAGCGCCGTTTTGACCCTGTGTCACAACGCGTATTGACCACGCAGATGGAAAAGATGCTCGGTCAGCCGACGCCGAACTATCATGTACCGACCAACCCTTTCCTTGCTGACAATCCACCGCATGTCGTGGTCGCGATGATGGAGAGCATGGGCATGAATATTTTGGTGGAAGACGATCCGCAGACGAACGATTTACTGGGGAGCCTGCGTCCGTATTGGGGGAACGGTTTCTTATTCGAGCGCTTTATGGCGGGCACGTCGGCGACCATCGACAGCATTGTCATGACGTTGTTCCACAGCCCGGTGGCGACGATCAGCCACTCATCGATCCAAAACATTGCGCTGCCAAGTTCAGCTGTTCTGCCTTATAAGCGCGCGGGCTATGAAGTCACATTCCTGTATGGCGGCAATGGCATGTGGCGAAATTTGGCCAACTATTTGCCGGTACAAGGGTTTGACCGCGTGTACGATGAGAACGACATTATTGAGGCATTTCCGGAGGCGGCCCAATATTCCGGAACTTGGGGCGTACCGGATGGCTACTTGTTTAAGTATGCCAACAAGGTTTTGGAGGAGGCGAAAAAACCGACGCTGATTTTTATTATGACGGTGACCAACCACTCGCCGTACAAAGTGCCGGATTATTATCAGCCGAAGCCAACGGTCATGAGTGAACGTTTGTCCTCGCTGATTGGTTATCAGGGCGATCAGGCCAAAGTGTTACTCAACACATTCCAGTATGCATCGGATGCGTTTGGGCAGTTTATCGGCCGAGTCAAAGCCTCAGACAAGTTGAAGGACAACACGGTGATTGCGGTTACTGGCGATCATCGCATGCGTTACAGCAGCACCGATGAGCCGACCGAATACGGCTTAACCTTCGCCGTGCCATTTTTCCTTGATGTGCCACAGCCGATTTTGGATCACACGCCATTTACCTATGATCCGCAGCGCATTGGTTCGCATCGCGACCTGTTTCCGACGCTGTATCATTTCAGTTTGTCGAATCAGGATTACATCAGTTTAGGCGGCGAAAACCTGTTGGCCAAAGACGGAGTGAGTAACATCGGTTTTAATGCCTCGCGTACTATCAGTGAAAAGGGCGCATTCAGTAGCAGTGGTGCGGGGGTGTTTTATGCGTGGGACGAACACAATCCGCTGTTGAATCAATCCAGACCGGAGAAGAATCCACCGCAAGAGACGGACTGGGGCAAAGAGTATTCGTTGCTGCAAGATTATTATCTGCGCTCGCAAGTGTTGCCGATGACGCCATAAACTGGAGTAACACATAAAGAAAAAGGCTGCTCAGTGAGCAGCCTTTTTTCGAGGCGTGACTATTCCACAATCTTTTTGCTGTGCAGCGCGTTGGCTACCAACTCGGGCACAAACGCATCCACGTTGCCTCCATGAATCGCGACTTCGCGAACCAACGATGAGGAGATAAATGCGTACTCTTCCGCCGGGGTGAGGAAAACACTCTCCAGCCCGGGCATCAAGCGTCGGTACATGTTGGTCAGGCCGAATTCGTATTCAAAGTCGACCGTGGTGCGCAGGCCGCGCACCAATACCGTGGCGCCTTCGGCTTTGGCAAAATCCACCATCAAGCCTGAGAACCCTTTTGCCGTAACGTTATCCAGATGTGAGGTGACCGCTTTGGCAAAGGCCACGCGCTCTTCCAGCGTAAACAGGGTATTTTTGCTTGGACTGGCGGCCACCGCGATGATCACTTCATCAAACATGCTGGCAGCACGCTCAATCAAATCCAGATGGCCGTTGGTAATAGGGTCAAAGGTGCCCGGGTAAATAACGCGGGAAATACTTTTTGAATTCACAATGTTCTACTCAGTGTTTGTGCGTGTAGGGGTATGCTAAACAAAACTGTGCCGCCAAACCATGACAATCTGACGGCAAGTGTGATTATTTTTCATCCAATAGCGATTGAAAAAAGTCCAGATGCTGCTGAGCGCTTTCCTGACAGGAGAAATCGTTGATCATCCGCTGCTGCGCTTTGCGCCCCATCTCTTGGCGATTTTGCTCAGACGCGTACAGCCACTGAATTTTATCGGCGATGGCTGAGGCATCATTCACCGGAACAACGAATCCGGTTTCGCCGTCGATCAAGAGTTCTTTACCACCGCCGGTGGTGGTCACCACGGAAGGAATGCCCATCGCCATCGCTTCAATGATGGTTTTAGGTAAACCTTCTCCGCTAATCGAAGGCTGAACTTGCACTTGGCTTGCCGCCAGCAGTTCCGGCACATCTTTGCGGTAACCGAGGAAATGTATGCGATCGCGCATGCCACTTGCTTCGGCCAATTTCAGGTTCTGTTCGGTATCCATATCGCGACCGACCAGCAGCAAGTGCAAATTTGGTAATGGCGCCAGTTGTTTCGCGCTCTCAAGCAACACGTGTACGCCTTTACTTGGCCGCGCATTGGCGATACAGATGGCGCTGAACGCGTCGTCCGGCAAGCCCAGTGCGCTTAAATTCGCCGGCTGCGCCTGATACCAAGCAATGTCGTGGCCTTTGTAAATCGTGACCACTTTGTCGGCGCGTTTCCAAACATGTTTGCGCACATCGTCAGTCACTGCCTGTGCCACACAACTGATGCCGTCGATACGAGGATGCAAATGGGTCAGGTAGGCGGTGGGATCGTGACGATACAACCCGCCGACTGTGCCGCGATAGCTCACCAGTTTGGTGTGTTTGAAACCGATGCAGGCAAATGCCGCGTTGGGAATGGTTTTGGAGTTCATGGCGTACACCACGTCATAGCGTTCTTGATGCAGCGCGTGACGTAACATCTTGATCGTGTTGAGACAAATCTTTTTCTTCGGGTAACAGTCGATGATCTTCACGCCGTTGTCGCGAAAACGCGGCACATACTCCGCATCGCCTTGCGTCATGATGGTCACCTCATGGCCGAGCTTGGCCATTTCAATAAACATCTCCGCTTCCGGACGCACGCTGTTCCAGGCATCACGATAGGAGCTAAAAATTAAGATTTTCATGGTCTCACATTACCTCAGCCGCAGCGAAACTGCAGCGGTGTTCAAATTTGGTGGCTGACACGCTTTCGCGTCGCGAGCCCAGATTATGACTTTCCGGCCGCAACGCGAGCGTAAAGCTGCTCATAGCGTTTGGCGGTATTCTCAATCAGAAAGCCTTGCAGTTTTTTCTCACGTCCGATGGCGAGCTTTTCGCGCAACGTGGCGTCGCTGCGAATAGTTTCAATCGCATTGGCCAGTCCAAGGCCATCGCCGGGCTCAATCAAAAGCCCTGACTCTTGGTGGTCAATAATATCCGGGATACCGCCCGCACGAGCACCAATCACCGGTAAGCCATTGCCCATCGCTTCCAGAATCACCGAACCCAAGCCTTCGCTGTAGGAAGGGTGAACCAGCAAGTCGGCTGCGGCAAACCAATCGCCCATGTTGCTCTGTTTGCCCATGAACGACACGTTGGGTAAGCCTGCGGCTTGCTGCTCTAGGGCGGCTCGCTCTTTGCCGTCTCCTAACAGCGCAAAATGAACCTCAGGGGCGCGCTGAACCAACGCTTTTGCTGCGCTCAGGGTGACATCAAAACCTTTGTGTTTGAGCATGTTGGCGGCGTGGATGACCAGAAATTTGCCACTGAATTGCTGTTTGATGTGCGCCACGTTGGCGTCATCAATCGGGTAGGTGACTGGCGAGCTGGGAATGATCTCAATGCTTTTTGTCGGGTACGCGTCACGAATGCGGGCCGCGATTTCATGGCTCAGGCCAACCAACAACGCGGCTTGGCGGTATGCTTGGTCCGATAACCATTTTTTGCGCAGCGGATTGTCGATGCGACGCGTCACCATATACGGCACACCATGCAATGCGTGTTGCAGCCACGCCCAGTAAATGGCTCGGCCTTCATGCACATGAATCAATTCACAGCCGTCGGTCACGCGTTTGCCATGTTGGAGTAAATAATGGCTGGCGGCGATGACTCGACAAGGCAGCTCGGACACACGCGCAAAAAACGGGCTTTTGGGGTTAGCGACAATTGTCAGCTGATAGCCCATGCGAATCTGCTGCTTGATGAGTTGCAGTGTCTGGTTTTCTCCGCCGTGATAGCCGGATGCCAAGTTAACGTGGCAGATGTTCATTTCTGTTTTTGCTCCTGCTTGCGCACGTAGTCGCGCAGCCACAAATCCGCATACCGAGTAAACGTGGTGTTGGCGCTTAACATCGCCAACAGTAAGCCATGGCGACCATCGAGAAACCCGCGTTTAATCACGTACATTTTAAAGAAGCGGAAAAAGCCATGCAGGACTGCGCCGCCCAACGACGCTTTCTTGCGTCCTTCACGTTGGTCAGCCCACGCTTTCATGTATTGCTGCGTTTTTGCGGTGTACTGTGGCAGATACTCAAAGGTGTAATGCTCGAGATAACCTTTTAACGACCGCAGTTGAAATCCGGATGGGATTTCTACGCTCTCATGCACCAAGGCTTGGTTGTATTGTGTGTCGCGCGTGCGGTAAAGACGCGTGACCCAGTCGGGGGACCAACCGGAATAGCGAATCTGTTTGCCAAACGCGGTGGTGAGACGATCAATCTGGTAGACGGTGTTGGGTTTGTCGGCGTGGACCGCTTGTAAAATTTGTTCTTTGAGCGCATCGGTCACGCGTTCATCGGCATCGAGCCACAACACATAGTCTGAGGTAATGTGCGATTGCGCCAAACGGCGCTGAGGACCAAAGCCGGGCCACTCGGTGTTGACGAAAAATTTATCGGTATAGCGGCGAGCGATGGCTTCAGTTTGATCGCTGCTGCCGGAATCAAGAATGACGATTTCGTCGACCCATTGATACACCGTGTCTAAGCAGGCTTGCAGGTGCTTGGCTTCATTTTTCACGATCAGGGCGACCGCCAATGTTGGAGTGGTATTAGCCATGATTTGGGTTACCTAACTGTGTTGTCGCTGACATCATGCGATCAAAGGTGGTGATGACCGCATCGAGCGAGATGGCCTGCATCAGGTCCGTGCCTTTGGCGCGTGTGCTCCACGCCAGCAGTTCCAGCGGTTTGCCCTGTTGCTCGGTCACGAACGGTTCGTACACACTCACCACATCTTTGATATTAAAGTATGGCCCCGTGCGCTTCGGGTTGCTGTGGGCATACAAGCCCAGTACGGGCGTTCCTTGTGTGGTGGCAATATGTGCCGGGCCAGAATCCGGAGCAAGCACTAACTTCGCTTCGCCCAAGACGGCGGCCAGTTGTTTTAAATTGGTTTTGCCAACCAGATTGAGTACCGGGTGCGTCATCAAGGCGCTGATTTGCTCTGCCAGTTTCTGCTCGCGCGGCGCAGGAGAGCCACATAAGGCGACCTGATACCCTTGAGAGATAACGTAATCGGCAAATTGCGCGTAGCGTTCCGTGACCCAATTGCGCTCATCTTTACTGGCGGCCGGGCTGATGACGATGGTCGGTTGGTTACCCAGTTGCGCACGGGCAAATTGCCTATCTTGTTCGGAAATCGGCAGGTTCCAGGTTGGTGTTTGGCGTGGCACGCCAAGAAATTCGGTAAACGAGAAAAAACTGTCGAGCACGTGCGCCGATTCGGTGTCAGCAATCTTGCGGTTAGTGAACAACCACTGACCTTCTTTGGCCCGTTTGCGGTTGAATCCCACTTTGTATTGCGCGCGAATGCCCAGCGTGACCAAACTGGCGCGCAGGGCTAACTGCATGTGCACGAGCGCATCAAAATGACGCCCTTTCAGTTGCTGCCAAACCGCTTTGATCCCAGACCAGCCGGCTTTTTTATCAAAGACGATCAATTCAACGTTCGGCAAACCTTGGAGCAATTGGGCTTCGACTTTGCCAATCACCCAGGTCACTTGGGTATCTGGCCAGTGTTGTTGCAGGTTTTGAACCGCGGCAACGGCATGACAAACGTCGCCAATCGCCGACAGGCGCAGAAAACAGACCGACTTCGGAGGCGCAGTGAACAGTGGCATCAAATAAGCTCTTCAATTAATGAGGCTAAATTATGCAGAGTCCACCGATAAATGTAAAATAACCGCATTCTTTTCCTCTCTTTATTGGTGTGAAGATGCCAATTTTGATGAGATCGCCACCTTGTGTGTCAGTCATCATAGCGGGAACCTAACGTGATCAAACAACAGAAGCTCAGCAAACATCAGACAATTTGGTACGACGACCAATGGGTCAATGAACCGTTGGCGTCGTTGTTTGACCCCGAATATTGGCACGCCAATCAGCGGGTGATTGGTAGCGCGCAAGGGCGTGGCACCACGTGGTTTGTTCAAATGGCGGCGTTGCCAGCTGCGTTGCGCCATTATCGCCGGGGCGGCTTGTTTGGCAAATTGGTCAGTGACAGTTATTGGTTTCAAGGGTGGGAACAAACCCGCAGCTGCGCCGAATTTCAATTGCTGCATCATTTACGTGAGCAAGGGGTGAATGTACCACGCCCGATTGCTGCTCGCGCCCTGCGTCGGGGCTGCGTGTATCAGGCCGATATTCTCAGTGAGAAAGTGGCCAATGCGCGGGACTTGGTTGCAGTGTTACAAGACAAAGCCTTGCCTGAGGCGCTTTATCATCGTATTGGTCAACAGGTGGCGAAGCTGCACCGTGCTCAGGTCAACCATACCGATTTGAATATTCACAACATTTTGCTCGATGATAACAACCATGTGTGGATTATTGATTTTGATAAATGTGCGCTTCAACATGGCGATGGCTGGAAAGCGGAGAATTTGGCGCGACTGTTGCGTTCGTTTCGCAAAGAGCAGTTACGCGCCAATATCAAATGGCAAGACGCCGAATGGCAAGCGTTGCTGGCCGGTTACCAAGCAACAGTTTAATGCTTATCGTTATTCCATTGCTCTACGATAGTCATAAAAGACTGATAGACTTTCTCTTCGGTAAACTTTTCATAACCCGCGGAAAGATCTGGAATGTCGCGGTCTTCCAGCAATGCATCGATTCGTTCCGCGATGACTTTTTCATCGTAAGAGTGAATCAGATATTTCGATAGCTCTCCGGTAAGAATTTCATCTGGGCCGGAAGGGCAGTTCACACTGAGTGCGGGAATGCCGAGAATCAAAGCTTCAATGATAACGGTTGGTAGACCTTCATGATCAGAGGTCAGTACGACCGCTTTCGCACCTTTAATAATTGGGTACGGATTGGTGTCGAACTTTTTGAACTCCACTCGTTCGCCTAGATTTAACTCTTCTGCTTGTATTTTTAGCTTTTGCTCCAAAGAGCCTTCACCCAAGATCACTAGCTTGATGGACGGATTTTTTACGTAAGAAAACGAAGTCAGCAAGCGATCAACACGTTTTTGTTTTTCTAGGCGGCCAACGAAAAGCAGGTAGTTTTCTTGAGAAGCCTGTGCGCTTTCATCACAAGCGTAATGTCGGATGGTCTCAATATCGAAAGGATTATAGAGCACGCTAGCGGGCTGGATGTGTTTCCCACAACACTGCTCAGTAAACTTTTTTATACTCTCGGAGACGCACAACACATGCTTTCCTTTGAGTCGCTTCGCCAATCTGTTGCGGTATCGAAAGCGTTTGAAGCAGTTGCGTTGACTGTAGGAATACTGGTCCGAGTTATGGATAAATGGAACTAAACGCTGATCAGAAAAATGTGCGATTAACTTGATACATTCACTGTGTGGGGCAATCAAATAGTCAAACTCAGCGTCCTGATACCAGGATTTAAAATGCGACAGCAGTACTCTCTCACATTTATTGTTCTGAGGAATATTCAGACAAGAGATGTTTAAATCACTTAATTCCGGTAACTCAATGTGATCGAACAGAGTGATGATTTGTACGTTGTGTCCGTTCGCCTGCAGCAGCCTAGCCAGGCGCACAGTTACCACCTGTACGCCTTCAATTTTTAAGTCTCTGATTAAAAATTTTATGTTCATGAGTTAACCATCACTGCATTCAAATCCATCTTTTAGTTGTTCTAGGCGATATTGGCGATTGTACGAGAAATTGCGCCTGTATTTTGCTCAACGACTCTCAGTGCGTTGGCTCCCTTTACCTGTAGCAGTTGGGAAGTTGTCCAAAATTGCTGGAGATTATAAGTTATTTGCTGGGCATTTCCGCAAATAGTTACGGCATCATTGGCCTGCAGCAATTGCATAATTTCACTGAAGTTATAATAACTTGGGCCATTGAGTAGTGGTTTTCCGAGAGCAGCTGGTTCAAGTAAGTTGTGCCCGCCTACTTTATCGCCGATAAGGCTGCCTCCCATAAAGCAGATGTCCGCCGCACTGAGTAGTGTTAGTAACTCGCCCATTGTGTCGCCAAGGTAGACCTGACAATCTTGTTGCATTGGTGTTGGGAACGTTCTGCGACAAGTTATAAACTCTCGCTTTATGCAGAGGTCAAAGACGGAATTAAACCGTTCCGGATGGCGTGGAACTAAGATCAGTAAAGCCTGGGGAAAATGCTCTAGCAGGGCTTGATGAGCGTCGAGGAGAATAGCATCTTCACCATCGTGGGTGCTGGCGGCAATCCATACCGGACGGTCTAAGCCCAGCTCTTCACGTAACTGTCTTCCCTGTTCGAGTACCGTGGGTGCAATTTCAATATCAAACTTAATCGAGCCGGTCACCTGAACTTGCTCTGGTTGAAAACCCAAGCGAATAAAACGCTGAGCGTCACTATCGTACTGACACAAAATGCGATCAACGTAAGGGCGAATCAGATTAAATAGCGCGGAAAACTTTTGATAGCGAAGGCAAGATCGCTCTGATAAGCGAGCATTAATGATGGTTATTGGAATGTTATGTTGATGCACTGTGTGTACGGTATTCGGCCACAGTTCCGTTTCAACGATCAGGAGTCGAGACGGTTTAACGGCTTGCAAAAAGCGGCGCACACACCAAGCAAAGTCCAACGGCATGTAGCGATGTTCAATCAGGTCGCCTAGTTTGGCGATTTGTTCCGCACCAGTGCTGGTGGTGGTTGTAACGACAATCGCCTGATCTGGCTGCGCTTGCTTCATGGCTTTGATCACGGGAATCGCGGCGATTGACTCACCAACGGAAACCGCATGGATCCAAATAGGATTCTGAGAACTAACTTTGGGTGTCATTCCCCAGTGCTCTTTCCAACGTGCACCAAAAGCCGGTTTACCGACTTTCTTTTTATACAATGAATAGAGCAGTAATGGACTAGCGACAATCAGCAACAGAGTATAGATCAGGCGCATTGTTCAAATTACTCCTGTTCTGCGTTGTCGAATTGCATCAACGCGTTGATGACACGCTGCGGAGCGAGATCTTTCAGACATTTCAAATGGCCTAACGGACATTCCCGTTTGAAGCACGGTCTGCATTCAATATCGGTATGAATGATGGCTTTTTTCTCTGCCAGAGGCGGCGTGTATGTTGGCGAAGTGGAGCCATACACCCCGACCACTTGGCAACCGACTGCTGCGGCCACATGCATTAACCCCGAGTCATTGCTGACGACGCTCTCGCAGCAGGCCAGCATGTCGACGGCTTCGATCAAACTGGTTTTGCCCGCCAAATCGACGATGTGTGATTGTTGCTCGTCGTTGAGATCGGCCACAATGGCTTGCGTGGTTTTACTGTCTTTCGCTGAACCAAATAGCCAAACTTGTTTCCCTGCATTGATCATCGCCGCGGCGACGGCGGCGTAATGTTCGGTCGGCCATTGTTTCGCCGGTCCAAATTCAGCCCCGGGACACAAGCCAATGACTGGGCGCGAGGAGTGAAGGGCAAACTTATCGCGAGTTTGTTGCTGAGCGTCTTTATCAATGTACAGACTTGGGCGTGGTAACGCGTCGAGGCCGCCCAATGATGCGGAATCTACCATGGTTGCTTTGGGATGTGCCAAGGCTACATAACGCTCGGTCATGTATTGGAAGGATTTTTTATTTGGGCGTAAATCGTTCAGCAGCCCGTAACGCATCTCACCTTTCCAGCCTGTTCTGACTGGAATGTCGGCAAACCAAGGTATCAGCGCGGATTTGGCTGAATTCGGCAGAATATAAGCCTGATCATATTGACCACGCATCGACTTACCGATGGCTCGGCGACCAAGAAAGTTAAAATCACCATGCCCTAACGGCATTTCGATCGCTTGATGTACCTCGGGCATGCGCTCCAGAATGGGTTTGCACCATGCTGGCGCCATGACATCGATGACGGCGTCGGGATGTTGTTGTTTGATGCGAGTATAGAGGCATTGAGACATCACCATGTCTCCGACCCAAGAGGGGCCAATCACTAGAATTTTCATTCGATACTTCGATTCGTTTGATGCTGTGTTCATTCTGGCGGTAGAGGAATAATGAACACAAGCGTTTTGCTCTTTTAGTGTGAAGATAGCAGAGATTCGCGCTTTTGCTTTAGCTCTGACCATTCAAAATCATGCACATAGACTCGGTCGTTTCGGTCTTTGGCTGGTGGGTTAAACACCACCTCTGCTTTATCTGATAGAGGATGCCACTCTTGGAAATTGCGAGGGTCGTCGGCATAAATCGCCAGAATGGGTGTGTTCAAAGCGCTGGCCATATGAACCACGGAGGTGTCGGGCGTGACACACAAGTCGACCTGACTGAGCAGTTGAAGCGAAAACTCCAGCGAAGGTGTTTCGCAAAGCAATTGCACACGATGGTTATCGATTTCAGCTAAAAGTTCTTTCAGAAATTCAATTTTCCCCGGCACCGGAATCAAGTAAAGGGTATCTTGAGGGAAATCGCGTAACCAATGATTAAGCAACTTGTTGGCTTCCGTTTTGGAAAACTGACGATATTTGCTGGAACCAAAGAGGTTAATAGCGATGGTTGTTGTGCTTTTATCCACAATGGTTGAATTTGAGTAAGGAATCAGTGGAATCTCTGTTGACTCCGGTGCATCACAAAAGAGCTTTGCGACCGCAAGGTAGCGATCCTTAAAATGGATATGCTCTTTGGGAAGGCATACATTGAAAATCGGGTGTGATTCTTTATTGAATCCAATGTTATAGGATGCCCCCAGTGCGTGTAGGGCTAGCAATTCTTTAAAGTCAAAACTGGTTCCTAGTTCAACAACTGCATCAAACTGACCACGAAAGTCTCGTAATGATTGTGCCGTTTCCACGCTTCGCTTACCACAATGAATAGTGTTGCAGCTCGTTGATTTTTCAAACCAGTTTGCACAAAAATCGGGCGTTATAACTGTTACCTGAATATCCGGTCGGTATTGTTGCAGCAATTTTACTAGTAGGCCACTCATAATAGCGTCGCCAAGCTTGTTGTCCCAACGTAGTAATGCCAGAGACTTAATTTCTCTGAGTTGGACTTTTGAGTGTGGTGCTTTGTCGTAACGTTGGCAGTAATAGCTCAACTTGAGTGTTTTATGCTTGTTGCGTAGAGCTCGATTGAGCTGTTTTAATTTCTTAAGCACCGATTGGCTCCACATTTATTGCTTGTGTCGATGGCTGAGCTGTATTGTTTAGCAAAAAAAGCATAGAGAGTACGTACAAGATAAAAGTTTGCCCATTATAAAATGGTGCATCGGTTAGTCCCATAATGACATAAAGCATAACTATGGAACCTACAATTTTTTTTACATTTTTATTGACGTGCCTAACTAGATATAAAGGCATAAACAGTAAGAATAATAGAAAAACAAGCCCGATGACTCCTGATTTTACAACACTGTCGACAAACTGATTGTGATAGTGTGGTGGATGGTAGTCATACAGAGCTTTAGATACTTTCTGCTGTTGGTAGAGCAACTCTAATTTGTTGAAATGTTCAGTTCCCAACCCTAATAACCAGTTACCTTCTGACAACTTGATTGCAGCTTGCCACATTTGCAGTCGCAGACCGATGGAGGTATTCATGTTGCCTTGTTGAATCTGTTCAAATTCATAACGAGTCTGCTCTATACGTTGATCGACAAAGTTGGTAGAGAACATAAATACGGTAGAAGAAATTAGTATCAGAAAAAGAATTATTCTCTTAAGTGTGAGTTTGAATTTATTAAACACAAGGACGAGCAGCGCGCAGGCAAAGGCTAACCACACCCCACGAGATTCTGTTAGGATCAAGCTAGTCACTGGCAATATTGCAAAAAATCCAAACAAGATTTTCGTATTGATGCTTTTTGAAGTTAAAGAAAAATGAATTGACAACAAAGCTAGAAGGGCAGTTATTCCAGCGTAAGGGATTGGGTTTATTACTCCGGATTCACGGCTGAGTCCCAGTACAATATTCAAATAAATGCTGTTGGCAAAAACCGTCACACACCCGAGAGCTATAATGGCCCGGTAGTAAACAGGCTTAATCGCACAAAAAGGGAAATAAAGTGCGATAAGAGATAAGCAAAGTAATGCTCTTATTTCTCGGGAGCTGACGCCATGCAGGAAAGATTGAATAAAGATAAAAAGCGCGAATGCCCAGATAAGAATGTGAAAAGGTTTACACAAGTTTTCAATGAGAAAGGTCTTGCAGTTTTTTCTGAAACCAATAGCGAAACCTAACAGTGAGATTACCGTTGTCATCACTAATACTTTACTTGCCCCTTCAAACCAAATCATAAAAGCAAAAGAGAATACGAAGGGTAACAGTAAAACCACCTCGTTAAAGGTCTTCTTATTCAAAAGATTTACACTCATATTTATTGTTTAACTTGATATGGATTGATGTCAGAATCTGGGCGCGTTTTCAGTAGTCGAAGAATCCACATATATTGTTCAGGGCGTTGTGAAACATAGTCTTCAATACATTCGTTCATCATTCTCGCATCCTGATGCTCATCTCCGGTTGGGAATGGAAGCTCAGGGTAGAAATCCAATTCATATTGTCCGGTTTCGCTGTTAAACATGGCAAATAGCGGTACTATTTTCGATTTACTCAGTGTAGAAAGGCGACCTAAACCCGCGATGGTTGCTTTCTGCGTAGCAAAAAAATCCACAAATACACTGTGTTCTCGACCTAAGTCTTCATCAGGTAAGTAGTACCCCAAATAGCCATCTTTACGCACAGATTTGATAAAGGGTTTGATTCCGACGCTGCGATCGTAAACGCGGCCACCATATTGAACACGTTGTTTATGCATTAACCAGTCCGACACCTTATTCTTTTGGCTCTTTGCCATTGCAGAAACAGGGTGACCTCGTGAGGCAAGTAAAATAGCAGGAATATCGATGGCCCAAGTATGTGGTACGAGAAGAATAACGTTTTCTCCCCGCTCCAATACATGTTCTACATGTTCAAAGCCACGAATAGTTGTATTGTGTTCCAGCCATGCTTTACTACGCAGTGATGTGGACGCAAATCCGATTAAGAACATCACAGACGTGATGTACATCTCTTGCAGAATCTTTTCTCGCTCATCGACGGATTTTTCCGGGAAACACATATGCAAGTTGACCCGTGCCCGAGTGTTCGCCTTACTTTTTACTTTCACAGCAAACTTGGCGAGACTTTGGGCTAGTACTCTTTTCAAAAATATTGGAAGAAAACTCAGTAGACAGGCAAAAATCACTGCCAGCCAGGTACCCCAATAACGAGGATGAAGAAAGTGCCAACTGAACTGCGGATTATAGGCGTAATCATCATGGTCATTGCGTAGTGATGATGAGGAGTTTGATGACGGCATAAATGGCTCAGATTCGATTGCTTTTTGCGTAAAATTGTGACCGATTATAGCAGCTAACTGAGTGGGAAACAGTAAGCAATGTGGGGGTAAGTTCGGTACACGACTATTTTCTGTTCGCCGCCATTGAAAATGGAGCTTTCAATCGTGATGAATAAACAACAGCCACCCAGAGGTGGCCGTTCAGTACAGGAATATTAGACTGAAGTCTTAATCGCTGCCAAAAAGGTCACGTGTATACACTTTAGCTTCCACATCTTTGAGCTCTTCCGCTAAACGGTTTGAGACAATAATGTCAGCTTGCTGTTTAAACATCTCAAGATCATTCACAACACGTGAATGGAAGAAGTGCTCTTCTTTAAGTACTGGCTCATACACGATCACTTCGATACCTTTCGCCTTAATGCGTTTCATGATGCCTTGAATTGAAGAGGCACGGAAGTTATCGGAACCTGCTTTCATGATCAGGCGATAGATACCCACCACCTTTGGCTGACGCTGAATAATAGAGTCTGCAATAAAATCTTTACGAGTACGGTTCGCATCCACGATAGCGCCAATAATGTTGTTTGGCACATCGTGGTAGTTGGCGAGAAGCTGCTTGGTATCTTTTGGCAGGCAGTAACCACCGTAACCAAAAGATGGATTGTTGTAGTGATTGCCGATTCGAGGGTCAAGACTGACGCCTTCGATGATTTGGCGGCTATCGAGGCCATGAACTTCTGCGTAAGAATCCAATTCGTTGAAGTACGCCACTCGCATGGCGAGATATGTGTTCGAGAACAACTTCACCGCTTCTGCTTCGGTTGAGTTGGTAAACAAAACGGGAATGTCTTGTTTGATTGCGCCTTCTTTCAATAGATTTGCAAACGTTTCGGCGCGCTCACTCTTTTCTCCCACAATAATGCGAGAGGGGTACAAGTTGTCGTACAGCGCTTTGCCTTCACGCAGGAATTCTGGTGAGAAAATAATGTTTGAACAGTTCAAATCCTGCTTGAGTTTTTCGGTATAACCGACCGGAATGGTGGATTTAATGACCATTACCGCCGTTGGGTTAATGGCCATCACATCGCGGATGACTGCTTCAACGGATGTTGTATTGAAATAGTTGGTGCTTGGGTCGTAATCGGTTGGGGTGGCGATAATCACAAACTCAGCATTTTTATAGGCCAGCTCTTTATCGGTGGTAGCAGTAAAGTTGAGTGATTTCTCCGTTAGAAACTGTTCAATTTCGTTGTCGACAATCGGAGATTGACCACGGTTCAGCATCTCAATTTTTTCCTGAACGATATCCAGAGCAACCACTTCGTTGTGTTGGGCCAGAAGTAAAGCATTGGACAGGCCAACATACCCTGTACCTGCTACTGCTATTTTCATAGTGTTCTCTCTTATAGCTTCAATACAATGAAAACTAGATGGGATTAATTGATTATCGATAAATATTCTGCGACGCCTTCAGCGACAGATTTAAATTCGATATCGCAACCTGAAGCACGTAACTTAGTCAGATCGGCCTGAGTGTATTCCTGATAAGCGCCTTTAAGGTGTTCTGGGAACGGAATGGTTTCAACTTGGCCTTTGCCGTGATGAGTAATGACGGCTTTAGCTACTTCATGGAATGATTCTGCATTACCAGTGCCGCAGTTGAAAATACCGGAGACGCTGTGGTCGAGGAACCACAGGTTAACGGCTGCTACGTCACCAACGTAAACAAAGTCACGTTTGAAATGTTCACTACCTGCGAATAGCTTTGGATTTTCGCCCGCATTCATTTGATTATTGAGGTGGAATGCGACGGACGCCATGGAGCCTTTGTGTTGTTCGCGTGGACCATAGACGTTGAAGTAACGGAATCCAGTAATTGGAGAAAGTTTTTCGCCGTGTTCTTCAGCGTCTAACCACAGTCGACGAACATAGTTGTCAAACTGCTGTTTTGAATAACCATAAACGTTCAGAGCACCTTCGTATTGTGGTTCTTCAACGAAGGTATCAGTTTCGCCGTAGGTCGCTGCAGAGGAGGCATAAAGGAACGGAATTTCTCGTTCAAGGCAGTAATGTAGCAGTTCTTTAGAATACTCATAATTATTGAGCATCATGTATTTGCCATCCCATTCGGTGGTGGCAGAGCAAGCACCTTCATGGAAAACTGCATCAATAGGGCCAAAGTCATCTCCGGCCATGATCTGAGTTAGGAAGTCGTCACGATCCATGTAGTCTGCGATTTGAAGATCTACTAAATTTTTAAACTTGCGGCCATTCTTCAGGTGGTCCACAACCAGAATATCAGTGATGCCACGCTCATTCAGAGCTTTGACGATGTTGCTGCCAATCATGCCAGCTCCACCAGTTACGATGATCATAGTCTTTCCACTTCAGCTTGAAATATGAAACGAATATTAGCAGTAATGTTTTTTCATGGCTATCTGACCCACCGTAGTAGTTGAGTAATAAGCGCATGGATACAGGGTTTTCAAGAATGGGGTTAATGAAAAATTAACCCCACTGAATAGATGAGTTAGTCGTTGGAGGAAACATGACTCTTCCGCTCAAACCATGGGCTACGAGCATCGGTGAGATAATACAAGTGATATTTACGACTAAGCATCTGACCGCCATCGCGAGTGATTGGCTGCCATGCGATGTTCGCGCGGCTGGTGGATGGTTTAATGGTCATGATGTCAAACGGTACGGAAACGTAGAACCCTTTGTTGTAGCTGCCTTCACCATATTCTTCCGTGGTCAGATCCGTGACGGTTGCAAACGCACCTACAATGACACCTGATTTAAACTGTTTTGAAAAGTCAACACGGACCCCTTTATCGCCACCGAGGAATTTACCGACACTGACTTTAAACAGGGTGTTATCGATCCACTCCCATTGTGGCGTGTAATAAGTGGTAATTTGACCGGTTGTGCCTTGGTCGAGTACGTATGCTTGACAGCTCACGTCGCCGGCACTGCAGTTGCTAGCATTATAGCCATCATAGTAGGCGTACGGATCGCTAAAGGTACCAAACCAAGAGTCAGGATCACGTTGAGAGATTAAGTTGGCATCCACTCCGATGGCCCAATTGCTGTTCAATGGACGATAAAGAACTTCACCACCCACACCTGCAAACATGGTTTCTAGGTAGCCCGCGTAGGCTTGGGTATACACTTGTTGCAACGGTTGCTCAAACCACGTCAGTTGCAAGTTGTTTAAACGCACGGGGTTGTCATGAACGTAGGCGCGAAACATGGTGCGAACACGCGGTACCGCAAAGTTGGAAATGTGCGGGTTGTTCTCGACGTAGTTAAATTTGTCGTAGTTATCGGCAAGGTTAACGTAAATCGAGCCACTGGCTTCAAGGTTGTTGGTCAACCAGACATTTGCATTGGTATTGAAGCCAATTTGATACAGATAAAATGACTCTGGTCCGCCAAACGATTGTTGTAGAACGGGTGAAATACCGGCACCCCAACGCTGATTATGTTGTGCAAGTTGTTGCCCGGAAGCTCGTGTGTTCGGTTCCGAATACGTCGTGATGTCTGACATGTTCGCTCCGATATAGTCGTGGTTGGCGACTTTTTTATATCCACTTGCTGAAATTTCAGCTTCGGTCAAGTCGACACCATTGCGTTGCTCTACGATTTTATAAGTACGAATGGTTTCTGGAGCATGATTGGCTAAAATCGCGGCTGCGCGATCTTGTGCTTCTTCGCGATCGCGATATTTCGTTTGTTGACCAGTGATGATTAACGTGTCGCCATCTTGACGAATGGTATTTTTCTCATAGCCAGCATTGCTCGCAAGCTGCTCGCTGACTTCATCCCAATTCGGGTTAGCAACCGGACGACGAGTGACCGCCGTTTTCGGCTCATCTCGCCAAATTGCCTCAAGTTGGTCGAAATTGGTATAGAGGTTTAGGCCAACAGTGAGGGTGTCGCCGCGTTGGTAGCTGACTTTAGCGTCGCCCCAATCACCAAGGCGATAAAGCACGCCAAAGTTCCATGGTGTATTCTGAGGCATAGGTTTGCCACTAGAAACGTGAGGATAGTCTTGTGAGTAGTCATTCGCATCATATTCTACCTTGATGCGTAGTGGGTCATAATGTGTTTGATATTCAATACCGCCAAATATTGCTGCAGGACCATGAAACCAGCGGCCAGCATCGATTGAACCACCACTTGCTTTCGTCTCAGTACTTCGTCCGCAAAAGCTATCACTTGTGGTACAGAATGGATTGCTGATATTGCCGCTTTGTCCAATGTAACCCCAGCCCATTCCCAAGGTAACATCCAAATTACCCCAGCGCTTGGTAGCAGCAATAAACTCACCATCAAATAAGCCTGTACCACCAATGTCGCGGATCCCGATCGAGGTCTCAGGGAGCCAGTAACTTTCTTCAAGTAGGCGTAGCTTTACGTCAATCCCTTTATCTGTGTATAGGTTATCGCCACTGTAACTTGGATTTGGGTTGTACAACATATCCGGTACACGAGTGTAGCGAATTGTAGATTCTAACCATGGAAAGAGCTGAATTGAGGTGTTGAAGTGTTGGTAATCATCATTGACGCTGATGCCAAAGTTGAATTCTCCTTCGGCGGCCATTCTGCCTGATGGCATTTGCATCAGCCCCACACCACCAAAATCGGATTGTGATGGTTTGAAATCCACGGGAGTCAACTGGGAGGCTAATAGTGGGCTGGATAGTAAGCCAACACAGACTGCGCTCAGTGTAAAGACAGACGAAGTGGATGAGCGTACAGAGTGTGTCATAGAGTAGAACCCTCAATCATGCTAATCAAAGTGGCAATTTCTTGCTCGAGCTGAATAATCTCTTTGTCATTGCTACCAAATCCCACGAGCAAAGCGCTACCGGGTTTGATATGTGTTGACTCATCATTCCAATAGGCGTAACCGACGCGGGTAACATTGCCTTCTGGAGAAATCAACCATGCGTAGCTATGATGTTTCTTGTGCGATGCTCGCGAGTTTTGAATATAATCTGCAATAGTATAATCAGCTTTGAACTTAATCTTTTGTTGCTCAGACAAGCCAAATAAGACAATAGAATCAGGCCGTTGTGTTAGCTGAAGGCGATATTGACCCGCTAGGATAGGGTTCAATTCCGGTTTAATTCTAGTAGCGTCAAGATCCAGATTTAGTATCTCTCGGTATCCGTACTGATAAAGTCTTAGTTGAGCGAGTAATTGCTTAGCCGCACGATGGTAATTTTCATCATGCAGCAGCGTATTTAACTGCTTTTTGACTTTGGTGAGAAGACTGCGGGCTTGCTGATCTTTATCACTGGCGAACAGGCGAAAGCCTTCATGGTAGGTATTTAGGCCTTGTACTAGGTTATCTTGGTTTTGTGCATCCAGTAGTATTCGATCGAGACGAACTGCTTGATTGTATTGCAGCATTAATTGGTGGTTTTCAAGAATCACCGTAGTTGGAGAATTAGCCAAAGCTGATTCGTTGTGCAAGAAAGTCAAACCAGCCAAAAGCCATATTGGAAGGAATTTGGTCATTGTTGCACCTCTACATATGGCTTGAGAATATCCATTTCGATGCGATCCATATCTGGGCCGATGTACTGGACGCTTTTAAGTACCCAGCCTTGTTTATTAACCCAATAGTGGTTTTGGAAACTATTTGACAGCTCAGGGAACGATACTGTTTCTAGCCAATGATCTAGTGTTTCCTGCCAAAGTTCGGACGTTACCTTCTCGCTGCTTAGTTTGGTAGTGGATACATCAGCGGTATAGCCATAATGACTACCTTTTTGCCAATCGAAGTGAGTCTGCCATTGAGATGGCTCTTCCCAGCTCTTCCTATGGCTTTCGCGCTGAGCCAAATTTTGTTGAGGCAAATTAAGAGTTTTGACGATGCGGCCTTGTTCGGTAATGATCATCGCTTGATCGTGCGATATCCATTTGAGTTGCGTTTGGCCGGTCTCTGGATTTTTTTCTGCGTATGCCAAAACCATAAAGACTCTAGGCCCATCGTTCAGACGAACATAGGCACTGGCGAAAGGTAACTCTGATATTTGTTGAGCACTTAGCTCGACGTCATCAATTCCCCAGAAAGCTTCTTTAAGTGTCTCATTTACGCTCGAGATTCGTTGTGAACATCCAGCTAGCAATGTGATGTTTAATATAAGTATCACGCTGCGTAAATTACGCCATCCTAACGTTTGTGTCATAGCCTAAACAGCCTTGTTTATCGTGTTGGGTTATCATTTTTAGCGATTTAGATTAACAGCCTTAATCAATCGCAGCAATCTTAGACATGTTTTTTAACTGGTTAATTTTTTGGAAAAATGTGAGCTATTTTATGAAAAAAAGACCAACAAAAGTTGGTCTTCAAAATGCTTAGATGTCGACATGAATCCAAAAGGAATGTCTATCCTCGCTTAGTTCGTGCCAGTTGTGCCAGTTGTGCCGTCACTGTTGCTGTTCTCAGCTATAGCAACAGTAGCCGTTACAACAACAGCAGCACCAACAGCAACAGTCGTTGCCGTTAATCCACCCGTTGCCGCCCCCGCTGCTACACCACTACCAGCTGCACCACCACCAGCTCCTGACGCCGCACCCGCTGCACCTTCTTCACCTGTAGCGAAAGCTGTAGATGAGACACCCAACGCCAGTAGCATTGCTAACGCAATATTTTTCATACTAAATCCTTATACATACAAATTTTAACATCGATGTTTGAAGTGTGTATTGCACTTCGATTCTCATTGTAGATACAAACTATTGATGAAGTAAACGGGCATATGCATCAAAGGGGCCATCGGATGATTGGTTTACACAACCGGATAAGTAAAAATACAGCGATAAATTTGAGACAATAAATTGTCATTGAGGTGACTATATGCATAATTAACGGCCGAATAATATAAACGCGGTAATGTTTGCCGCAAATAATACAACGTCAAATTTTTTTACTTTCTTCAATGTCAATGATTCATAAGCGCGGTGTGGTTTGCGTAAATACCAATGGGCGGTAGCGTGCCTGACTTTGGACTTAGAGCCACATTTGCAAGGTGTTCATGTTTTCTTTTGGTGCAAAGAAAGTAGTATGAAAGTGCGGTGCCCTTAGGGGTAAGGTATACATTTACTGGTTAAACAATATAGTTAAAGGTTAACACTCTAGTCTTTAACCATATTGAAATAGACGCGATACCCAGTAGTTTGGGTATGGTGAATTTTTTCCAGTGAAAACAAGAGCAAATGATTCGCTCGTAACAAAAAATTGGCTTACATGGAACTCAAAAAAAATCTCTTTTGTGCGGTATTACTGCCGTCTATCTTAGCTGGATGCACTATGGTGCCTGGCTCACACCTATCTACAATCGATAAGCAAGAAGTTGAAAACAACACTCAAACTAGTGATGTTTCTGACCTTATCAATGTTTATCCATTGGACGCTCACAGTGTCAATCAAGTGCAAAGCACAGTTCAATATCGCTCTCAATCGAATCCCAATTTAGACAATCTAATCTCAAACTATGAGTACAGAGTTGGGCCTGGGGACATACTTAATGTGACCATTTGGGATCACCCTGAGTTAACGATTCCTGCAGGGTCTTATCGAAGTTCTGCAGAGGCAGGGAACTGGGTTCACGCCGATGGTACAATTTTTTATCCTTATATCGGAACAGTAAACGTATCGGGTAAAACCGTTCGTGAAATCCGCGCCGAAATAGCCCAACGATTGGCTAAGTATATTGAAAGTCCTCAAGTCGATGTCAACGTCGCCGCTTTCCGTTCGCAAAAGACATATGTTACTGGTGAAGTAAACTCGCCAGGTCAACAAGCAATTACCAACATTCCCCTCACCTTGTTGGATGCGGTCAATAATGCTGGTGGTTTATCAACGGATGCTGATTGGCGAAATGTAACGCTTACCAGAAACGGATCAGAAGAGTTGATATCTCTGTATGCGTTAATGCAAAAAGGTGACCTGACTCAGAATCGTCTCCTTCAATCAGGAGATATCATTCATATCCCAAGAAACGACGCACAAAAAGTATTTGTGATGGGGGAAGTGAATGATCCTCAAATGTTGAAGATTGACCGTTCAGGAATGAGTCTTACAGAAGCGCTGAGTAGTGTTGGTGGTATAAATGAACTGTCTGCAGATGCTACGGGAGTCTTTGTGATCAGGACTTCGCCGAATAAAGCAGAGCGACTAGCAGACGTTTACCAATTGAACATAAAAGATGCTACTGCCTTAGTCATTGGAACAGAATTTAGCTTACAACCTTACGATATTGTGTATGTAACAGCTGCGCCATTGACACGTTGGAATCGTGTAATCAGCTTATTAGTACCAACTATATCAGGGTTTAATGAGCTTACTGAAGGCGCATTGAGAATCAGAAATTGGCCATAGACAGGTTTTTGCCCTTAGTGGTTTGTTTCTCTCTGAATCATAGAAAAGGAACCAAAGCGTGTTCAACAAAATTTTAGTGGTCTGTGTTGGTAATATATGTCGCTCGCCTATGGGTGAACGTATGCTACAAAACCTTATGCCAGAGAAGGAAGTCGCATCAGCAGGAATTGCTGTAGCGAAAAGTAATTTGATCGGAAAGTCTGCAGATAGCTCTGCTGTACTTACCGCTAACAAATACAATGTTGATCTGTCAGGGCATTGCTCTCGTCAGTTAACATCTCAACTGTGTTCTGAGTACGACTTAATTTTAGTGATGGAAAAGGGACACATAGAAGCGTTGACCAGTATTGCGCCTGAAGCACGAGGTAAAACAATGTTATTTGGACAGTGGATAGGTAAAATCGATATCCCAGATCCATACAAACAGAGCCTAGAAGCATTCGAACATGTATACCAATTACTTGATGCTTCTGCAAAAGCATGGTGCGAGAAATTATAAACTCCGGTTCAGTGTTCAATAAACTAACTTATCGTCAAAAAGTGTAATATATGACAACGCAAAATATAAAATCCAAAGTAGATGATTCTTCCGATGAAATCGATTTAAAGAAACTCTTTGGTGTTTTACTAGACTCGAAATGGTTGATTCTAACTGTAACATTTGCTTTTTCTATCGCAGGGGTTGTTTATGCGTTGTTGTCAACACCCATTTATAAAGCAGACGCACTTCTTCAGATAGAACAGAAAAGTTCCAGTGGAATATCGGCTCTTGTTGGAGATATGGGAGATGCATTTTCTTCTAAATCATCGTCTGACACCGAAATTGAAATTATTAAATCAAGAATGATTCTTGGAGACACAGTCGATAAATTTAATCTGACCATAGTCGTAACGCCTGAATATATACCTGTAATTGGGAAAGGACTTTCAAGGCTATTCGGTGAAATAAATCATATATCAGTTTCTCGCTTTGAACAGCCAGATGCTACCTCTGAACAGAAAGCAGAAATCGTTGTTCAAGATAGACAGCGAGGCATTTATCAACTTTTTGTCGGTGGCGATTCGGTATTGACAGGAAAAGTAGGAGAGTTGGCTGAATCCAATGGGTATAAAATATTTATATCTGATATTCAATCGGAAGATGGTTTTAGGTTTTCTATCGCTAAAAGAAGCAAACTGGATGCAATATCTTTTCTGAGCCAAAACTTATCAATTACAGAAAAAGGCAAGAATACCGGAATTATTTTATTGAGTTTTGTTGGTGAAAATAAACAATTTATAAAGAAAATATTGGACGATATTAGTAAAAATTACTTTCTTCAAAATGTAGAAAGAGAGTCGGCAGAAGCTGAAAAAAGTCTATCATTTCTTAAAGGTCATCTTCCTGAAATTAAAGTAAAACTAACAATGGCGGAAGACGAACTAAATAATTTTCGTCGACAAAATGATTCCATTGATTTAGGACTTGAGGCTAAATCCACGTTGGATGTTATGGTTAAGTTAGAAACTCAACTTAATGAATTAACATTTAAAGAGAGTGAGGTTAGCCAGAGGTTTACCAAAGACCATCCTGCATATAAGTCTCTTTTAGATAAAAGACAAACATTATTGAATGAAAAGGAAAAACTGAATAAGCAAGTTCAGAAGCTACCCAAAACACAGCGAGAAATATTGCGCTTAACAAGGGATGTTGAAGTAAACCAACAAATTTATGTCCAATTACTCAATAAGGTTCAGGAACTCAGTATTATTAAGGCAAGCACTGTCGGCAATGTTAGAATTCTGGATACTGCCGAATCATATTCTCAAGCCGTTAAGCCAAAGAAAACCATTACAGTTATTTTGTGTACAATGTTTGGCGCATTTTTGAGTATGGGTTTTGTTATTCTTAAAGCGGCGTTCCACAAGGGAGTCGAAAGCCCGGATGAAATTGAAGCATTGGGTTTATCGGTATATGCCAGTGTTCCTAAGTCCAACTTGCAAATAGAGTTAGCCAGTAAACTGAAAAGCAAAGGGCGCCGAAATCACGGCACAACGTTACTTGCGGAGTCAAACCCTGCAGATTTATCGATAGAAGCTCTGCGTGCGCTGCGAACCAGTTTGCATTTTGCGATGATGGAAGCAAAGAACAACAGAATTATGATTTCTGGCCCGGCTCCGGGAATCGGAAAATCATTTATTTCAACAAACTTTGCGGCTGTTGCTGCTAAGACCGGGCAACGTGTTCTGCTCATTGATGCAGATATGCGAAAAGGTTATTTGCAACAGTGCTTTGGTCTAAAATGGGACAATGGTTTATCTGACTATCTTTGTGGGAAAATTAAGTTAGAGGAAACCATTCGTCAAACGAGTATTGAACATCTGGATATTATTACTCGTGGTCAGGTTCCACCGAACCCTTCTGAATTGTTGATGCATAAGCGATTCAGGGATTTACTGGATTGGGCAAGTGAAAACTATGATCTGGTACTCATTGATACCCCGCCAGTGCTTGCGGTGACTGATCCGAGTATTGTTGGGGCATTTGCTGGTACCACTTTAATGGTGGCTAGGTTTGGCCAAAATACAGCCAAAGAAATCGATGTTGCACGTAATCGTTTCGAACAATCGGGTATTGAAGTCAAAGGCATCATTCTGAATGCGGTTGAGAAGAAAGCGTCCAGCTCATATGGGTATGGCTATTACAACTACAGTTATGAATCCAATAATAAATAAGACAGTTGGCAGAACTTAAGTATGAAGATTTTAGTAACAGGTGGCGCAGGATTTATTGGCTCTGCGGTAGTTCGACACATTATTCACAATACTAATGATTTGGTAATCAATGTAGATAAGCTAACGTATGCTGGGAACTTAGAATCGTTAAATAGCGTGTGTGATAGTGAGCGTTATACTTTTGAACAGGTTGATATCTGCAATAAATCTGAGTTGGAACGAGTGTTTGCATTGCACAATCCGGATGTTGTAATGCATTTAGCTGCTGAGTCGCACGTTGACCGTTCTATTGACGGTCCTTCCGCGTTCATAGAAACGAATATTATAGGTACCTACAACTTACTGGAAGTCAGTCGTCAATATTGGAATTCTCTAGACTCTGAAGCAAAGTCGAAATTCCGTTTTCACCATATTTCGACAGATGAAGTCTACGGTGATCTTGACGGGAGCGATGATTTATTCACCGAAGAGACACCTTACGCGCCGTCCAGCCCCTACTCAGCGTCAAAAGCATCAAGTGACCACTTGGTGAGAGCGTGGATGAGAACTTATGGTTTGCCGACAATTGTGACTAACTGTTCTAACAATTACGGGCCATATCACTTTCCTGAAAAGTTGATTCCTTTGATGATTCTTAACGCTTTAGACGGCAAAAAATTACCTATCTATGGAGATGGTCTGCAAATTCGAGATTGGCTATATGTTGAAGATCATGCGAGAGCTTTATATCTAGTTGTCAAAGAAGGTGTGGTAGGCGAGACGTATAACATTGGTGGGCATAATGAAAAAGCGAATATTGACGTCGTAAAAACGATCTGCACTCTGCTTGAAGAACTCGTGCCCAACAAACCTTCCGGTGTTGGACAATATCTAGACTTAATTACTTATGTAACAGACCGCCCGGGACACGATGTTCGATATGCAATTAATGCGGCAAAAATCGAACGCGAGCTAGGATGGAAACCACAGGAAACCTTTGAATTGGGTATTCGCAAAACAGTTAAATGGTATTTGACCAATCAAACTTGGTGGTCGAGAGTACTTGATGGTTCATATACCGGTGATCGCCTGGGTGTAACTCAGGAGAAGTTGCAATAATGAAAGGTATTATACTTGCGGGGGGCTCTGGGACTCGTCTGTATCCTCTAACTCGTGGTGTATCCAAGCAATTGCTGCCTATTTATGACAAACCAATGGTGTTTTATCCGATCTCGACTCTGATGTTGGCGGGTATCAGAGAAATCTTGATTATCACAACACCAGACGACAATGCTGCTTTTAAGCGTTTATTAGGTGATGGCAGTGATTATGGAATACACCTTGAGTATGCAATTCAACCAAACCCGGACGGTTTAGCTCAGGCTTTTATTATCGGTGAAGAGTTTATCGGTGATGATAGTGTCTGTTTGGTGCTAGGGGACAATATTTTTTACGGACAATCTTTCAGTAATACCCTCAAGAATGCAGCAGCGAGGCAATCGGGTGCGACAGTCTTTGGTTACCAGGTGAAAGATCCCGAGCGTTTTGGTGTAGTAGAATTTGACGCCAACATGAAAGCTATCTCCATTGAAGAGAAGCCAGCAAAGCCTAAATCGAGTTATGCTGTTACGGGATTATATTTTTACGACAACCGAGTCATAGATTTTGCTAAAAACGTAGAACGCTCAGCTCGAGGGGAATATGAAATAACCTCTATCAACGAGATGTATTTATTTGATGGATCACTAAATGTGGAATTGCTGGGGCGTGGATTTGCCTGGCTAGACACAGGAACGCATGAGAGTTTGCATGAAGCTTCATCTTTCGTACAGACCATAGAACACGTTCAGGGACTGAAAGTCGCTTGTTTAGAGGAAATTGCATGGCGAAATGGATGGCTGACAAGAGAAGATATTAAGAGACTTGCAGAACCTATGCTTAAAAATGAGTATGGACGTTACTTGCTCTCTTTGATTAAGAATTGAGGAGAGAGTGATGAAAATATTGATTACAGGAAGTAATGGCCAAGTTGGGCAGTGTCTAGTTGAGAAGATTCGGGATAGTGTTGAACTACTTGCTTTGGATAGAAACCAATTGGATATTACTGATCAGGCGGCAGTTTTAGAAACTGTCGCTCAGTTTGAGCCTGATTATATCATCAACGCCGCTGCTTATACGGCTGTCGATAAAGCAGAGAAAGAAATTGAACTCGCTTATGCGGTGAATAGGGATGGCCCCGAATATCTAGCCTTCGCAGCACAAAAATATGGGGCAGTATTTCTCCATATCTCAACAGATTATGTTTTTGATGGTGCAAGTGAGCACCCCTACGAAGAAAGCGATGTCACCGCCCCGCAAGGAATCTATGGTAAAAGCAAATTAGCAGGGGAAGTTGCAGTTGCAGCTCAATGTTCTCGGCATATTATCGTTCGTACAGCATGGGTCTTTAGTGAATATGGGAATAACTTTGTTAAAACCATGCTAAGGCTTGGCTCTGAGCGAGATATGGTGAGCGTAGTGTCTGATCAGTTTGGTGGGCCGACGTATGCTGGGGATATAGCAAATACTTTGCTTGCAATGGTCAGCTTCGTTGAACGTGGCGGTACACCTGAATGGGGCGTGTATCATTTTTCGGGTATGCCTCACACGTCTTGGTATAAGTTTGCGAATGAAATTTTTATGCATGCCAAGCGGGCTCAGATTTTAGACAAACTACCTTCAACTTTTGCCATTACCAGTTCGGAATTCCCTACTGCAGCGAAGCGTCCTGCCAATTCTCGTTTAAACTGCCGGAAAATATTTGAACAATTTGGTATCGAACCCAGTGATTGGCTGAGTGCATTAGATAATATTGAAAACTACAAGTAAAAGACATGAAAGTAATTGATACAAATATACCCGAAGTAAAAATAATTGAGCCGACAGTCTTTGGAGATGAAAGAGGTTTCTTTATGGAAACCTGGAACCAAAAAGAGTTCGATGAGCGTGTTACCGGAAAATTAACTTGTTTTGTCCAAGACAACCACTCAAAGTCAAAAAAAGGCATTTTACGAGGACTTCATTATCAAACAAAGAATACCCAGGGAAAGCTTGTTCGTGTAGTTCAAGGGGAAGTCTTTGATGTCGCAGTTGACCTGCGCAAACAATCACCCACTTTCGGCCAGTGGGTGGGAGTGTATCTTTCGGCAGAAAATAAGCGTCAGTTGTGGGTGCCAGAAGGATTCGCACATGGTTTTTACGTAACAAGTGAAGAAGCTGAATTTGTGTACAAATGTACTAATTATTATGATCCTGCTTCAGAAGTATCGATAAAGTGGGATGATGAGCATCTGAATATTGTGTGGCCGATCACTACCCCTCCTCTGTTATCTGGCAAGGATATGTCTGGCGTAAGCTTCAAAAATGCACAATTTTTTAATGGTAAATAAAATGAAAACAACGATATCAATATGCATTCCTTCTTATAATCGCCCACAAGAATTAGCTAGACTATTAGACTCTATAGACTCTAACTACAGTGAAAATATAGAAGTTTTAATATGCGAAGATAAGAGCCCTAAAAGGGATGAGATAAAATCGGTTGCTAACAGTTATAAAGAAAGAACCAAGTATAAAGTTGTTTACCACGAAAATGAAACAAACTTGGGTTATGACAACAATATTAAGAATCTGGTAAAAAGAGCTTCCAACGATTTCATTATATTTATGGGGGATGATGATGTTTTCATTCCTGGTGGGTTAGATAAAATGATGTCATTTTTGAATGAGAATAGTAGTCTGGGTTATATCCTAAAGTCTCATCAACACCGATTCAAAAATGACAATGTTGAAAAGTTTAGATATTTTGATGGGACAAAAATATTTGTCAAAGGTCAGGAAACTTACGTAAAGCTGTTTAGAAGAAGTGTATTTATTTCAGGTTTTACGATAAACCGACATTACGTAAAAGATTTAATCATCGATGACTTTGATGGTGGGTTGTTATATCAGCTATATTTGCTTGCTGAAGTCTCCATAAATTACGATTGTGCGTATTTTGATGAGCCTCTCACAATGGCATTTGAGGAAGGCATTCCTTACTTTGGTACTTCTGAGTCCGAAAAAGGCCGTTACACGCCAGGAACAATTACTGTTGAGAATTCATTAAACTTTCTCAAAGGATTTTTTGATATCACACGATATATAGATAAAAAATACAACCTAAATTCAACGAGTCTTGTTAAAAAGGACATGTCTAAGTACTTTTATCCAAGTTTAGCAATACAAAGAGATAAAGGAGTAAAAGTTTTTCTAAGCTATGTTAGCAAACTAAATGGCATGGGTTTTAATTGTTCAATCTATTATTATATCTATGTGGTTGCTTTAACAATTTTCGGTAAAAACATTTGTGACAGAATTGTAAGTGAACTAAAAAATGTTCTAGGCAAAACGCCACAGTTATAATCATATGTTTAGAAAACTATTAAGAAATAAAGAACTGCTCTGGACGGTATTTGCACAATTTCTGCAGATGAGTTCTGGAGTGGTCTTAATTAAGTTATTGACCAGCAATCTTTCTTTGACCAGTTATGGTACATTCTCACTTGTTATGGCAGCGAGTGCATTTGTATTAACTGTACCTTTCACTGCGCTTCAGCAAGGTTTTTATCGTTATAGGTCAACATACATAAAGAAAAATAAAGGGGAAGAGCTGTATTCCTCGATGATTTTCGGCATTTCTACCCTGGTTGTAATATACGTCTTAATATCTTATGTAATATCTTTGCTTTTCTTTAAAAATGAAATATGGTATACGCAATTTTTCACAATAGCTTTTTTTGTCTCCACCGAAGTAATAAAGATATATGTAAGAGCCATAGTCAATGCTGATAGGAAAAGAAAACTTTACTCTCTTGCTATAATAACGGAATTTTCAACCAAGTTATTATTCGTTGCCATTTACTTCAATTTTCCATCAATCAACGTGCTCTATATTGTGTTGCTTTATGCAATATCAAATACGATGAGTATTATGGTTTGTATGAAAGGATACATTAGTCATATCAGATACATACCATGGTCATCTTTCTGGAACGTATGGAAAAAAACGTTAACATTTTCTGCCCCTTTATTGATTTGGGCTATTTTTGGTTGGTCGAGAGATTCATCGCTTCGGTGGATTATAGAGACAAAACTTGGTACGTCTGATGTAGCAGTATTTACCGCAATCACATCAATTGCAGTTATAGTGCCATTAGCATTGCAGTCACTAGTGTCAGCCTATATTATACCTATTCTTTATCAAAATGATGAAGGAAAAAATAGATATGAAGTCGATAGAAAATTTAGTCGATTCATTCAGATTCTTTACTTGTTTGGTTTTATAGGTTTTGTATTCCTTATTTTCTATTCAGATATAGTGATTGAATTGTTCACCGATGAAAAATATCTAGCATATTCATGGGCATTACCATGGGCGTTTATATCCTACTATCTATTCTGTTGCGCTATGTTAAATGGTACGACATTACTTGTTCAATATGATACAAAGAGTTTACTATATCCTAATTTACTTTCAGGTATCGTTATCCCTTTTGTTTTCTTTATTTATGGTGAAAATTTTTCATTTAAGTTAGCAATAGCATCCTATTTCACATCATATTTAGTTTACTTTTTATCAACGACAATAATTGTTTTTAAATCAAGACGTAGATACTAAAATAAATTTTTAAGTGTGGTTAATGAATGTTGTTTTGACTTAATTGTAAATCCCAATATAGTAGGATTAATATGGAAACAATATATACTATATCGACTGTTATTTTCTTAGTTGTTGTTTTGTTGTCATTATACATTTACTATTCCAAGTCAGGGAATATTTTCAATCCTTGGTTCATTATTTCTTCTCTCTCTATACTGGATGTGTATATTCCTGCTGTTATAAGGTTAGTTAACAAAGAGTTAAACGTTTATGCATCTTGGATGAGCCATTTAGATGAAACTGATATTATTTATGGTGTTATAGTCTATTTTATTGGATGGGTGTTTTTTAGTTTAGGATATTTTCTATCAAAGAAGATGAAATTTGGAGGCGAGGGAAAATATGAAAGATATATCAGTATTAAAAGAACTAGAAACTTACTAATTTTTAGTTTGTCATTCCTTTTGCTTTATTTTTACTTGACGTTGTCGTTTTTTGGTGGTGTGAGTAACTATATTTTAATTTCTTTGTCTGAAAGATTTAATAATACTGTAGAACTACCATATTATTTGTCAATGCTTGGACAAGTAAAAATTATGGCAATGTCTATAGTCTTTATATCTAGTTCACTCATATTTAGTTCCGATCTTATTAAGAAAAGATATCCAAGACTGAGGTTTACTTTAATCTTTATATGTCTAGCTGTAGCATTTACAACATTATTTAGAGGCACCATATTAAATTTCTTATTAGGCTTTGGTGCTTTAACTGCCTATATTATCAATAAAAATAATATAGGCACAGGCAAAAGGGATTTAAAGAACCTATCTAGAAAAGTAGTCCTTATTGCTGTTGGGCTATTTATAGTTGTTGGAGCTTCAAGAACGTTATATATAGCTCGGAACGTGTCAGAAATAAACAATGTGTCATTTTCATTTGTAAATGAGATAAACAAGAACTTAACGGGAAGTTCTCTTTTAGGTGTTTCTTCTATAGTTAAGTATTATGGAGAAGATTCGGATAGACTTTTTATGGGGAAAACTATTACAGATATGTTATTGATGCCCGTACCAAGATCTATTTATCCTAGCAAACCAGAATGGTACGGTATTGATGACATTACCCGAAAAATGGGATGGCCAGAAACCACTCAATCGGCTACATCCATTCAAGGAGAATTGTTTGCCAACTTTAGTTATCCTGGACTGGTTTTAATGATTTTATTTGGATGTATATTTGGTATTTTTTCAAAATGGTCTGAAAAAAATATCATAAATGCTTCTTTATATTCATTTGTCGTAATTCCTGCAACATTAACGACATTTTGGATGTCGACAACAGGTCTAATTAATGCTCTAAAATTTCTACCATTCATATATTTGCTGTTATTTGCTTTTTCTTCCAAGAGACTTGATTAATAAAAGTTGTTTTTTTCATTTACAACGCGACTTTAAAGATAGGTCGTATTATAAACAATGGTGGTTAGGTATATGAAAATACTTGTGGTCGCAGATTGGCATGGTGCAGAGATTTATGCAGAAGTGTTCGCCAAGTCATTTGAAGAGTTGGGACATGAGGTTCGCCGATTTAGCTGGAAAGAATACTTTAAACACTATCAATATTCTACTAGATATGAAACGGATAATAATAAGATTAAGTCAATTTATTATAGGCTTCAGAACAAGTATATATTAGGTCCTGCTGTAAATAAAATAAATAGAGACTTAATTGAACAGGTGAACCTGTTCAAGCCTGATTTAATTTTTATTTATAGAGGCACGCACATACATCCATCAACGTTAAAAGAAATTAAAAAAAATACGAGTAGCAGAGTTTTTGGGTATAATAACGATGACCCTTTTTCTCCTCGTTACCCTAAATATTTCTGGAGACATTTTATCAACAGTGTACCGCTTTACGATCATCTATTTTGCTATCGTGAACATAATATTAATGAATTTTCTCAACTAGGTAATACAAATGCTTCTTTACTGAGAAGTTATTACACGCATGAAAGGAACTTCAAATTAGATAATATTAATAAAAAATATGATGTTATCTTTATTGGTCACTTTGAAGATGATGGAAGAGATTCGTGCATGTTGGATCTTTTGGAAAATAATTATATCGTTAAACTATTTGGTACCGGTTGGGAAAAGTCAAAACTATATCAAGAAATAGTGAGGTTAAATGGTGAGATTTCTCCTGTATACGATGACTATAATTTAGTTTTGAACCAATCTAAGGTTGCTCTTGTGTTTCTTTCTAAACTGAATAGAGACACCTACACTAGACGTTGCTTTGAAATACCAGCAACAGGCACAATGATGCTCTCAGAGTTCACTGAAGATCTCGCATCGCTTTATGAACCAGGTGTAGAAGCTGATTTCTTTAAGTCCAAAGATGAGCTAATCAAAAAAGTGGAATATTATATGTCTAATACAGAATTGGCATTAAATATAGGTGAATCTGGTAGGAGACGATTGATATCTGACGGTCATGAGGTTTTAGATAGAGCGAAACAAGTTCTAAATAAATACCATGAAGGTAGTGAAAATGAATAATTCGGTTTATCACCTAAAAAAAATTCTTAAAAAATCTGCGCTGCTTAAAAAAATAAATGCAATTTTAAGTGGCTTAAAGTTAGAAAAAAATTACGATAAAATTTTTGGACATGTCACGCCTATTATAAATAGTTTAAGTGATGATAAATATAATGAATTAAAATGTAAGGCTATAGAAAAAATAACCAAAAATCAAAAACCAAGAATCATCTGGGTTGGTGCAAATTATGAACAAGATTATTCTGGTTTCGTTCAAGCATTGTCAAGAATTGGTGATGTGACAGTATTTACTCGTAACAGTGGATCTTATGGATTAGAGGCTCCTGTTATTCGTGAAAGTATTATTTTTGATAAAGAGCGACAGAAGAATAGCGATAGATTGTATTCAATTTTTGAAGAGTTAGGCGGAAGTCAAGGTGTTGATGTCGTCATGGGACAGATGTGGTCTACTTTGGTTGATCCTGCTGTCTTAGATAAAATTCGTTCGACAGGTGTTGTGGTCATTAATGTCGCCATGGATGATAAGCTGCCTGTACATTGGAAGACAGATTCTCGCGGGAGATTGGCTGGAGCCATTGGTTTAGCTGATAGTGTTGATCTAACTCTCAATACAAGTAAGCAGGCTGTAAGCCTGTACGCAGAGAGAGGATTACCTTGTATCTATTGGCCTTTAGCCAGTGATGGCGGTGTGTTTGTGCCTGCTGAATCCAAAAAATATGATGTTGTTTTTATTGGCTCTAACTATGGTGTCCGAGCTAAAGTGATTTCGGATTTACTTTCGGCTGGTATTGATGTGAAGGCGTTTGGCCCTGGTTTTCCGTCAGGCCTACTAGGCCCAGAAGAAAGTGCAAAAATTTTCGGAGAAGCAAAAATCGTTTTAGGAATTGGATTTGTTGGATATAGTCAACGTATTTCTACCCTTAAACTACGCGATTTTGATGCTATGTTCACTGGAGCACTGTATATAACTTCAAGAAATGAAGATCTTGAAGAGATATTTTTCGAAGGTGAACATATAGCTTACTATGATTCCACTCAGCATCTTATTTCTCTAATAAAGTATTACCTAGAACATGATGAAGAGAGAAAGAGAATTGCAAGAAGTGCTTTGAAAAATGCAAATGCTCATCATCGTTGGGATAGTAGGATAGAAGATATATTTAATTTTTTGGGCGTGAAATTTGAACAATAAAATATTAATGATAGGGCCATTTCCTGAGCCTATTCATGGGATGTCTCTGAGTAACGAAATTATTTATAGCAACATATCATTATGTAAAGATATTGATGTTTATAAGTTTGACATAACATTATCCAGAAGGTTAAAAAGCAAAAATTCACAGGGTAAATTAAAATTAGTGCCGCTTATCGCCTCTTTGTATAATTTTGCCAGAATGATTTTGTTTTTACTTTACCATAGAAAGTCTATTTGTTATTTCACTCCACCTCAATCTGCTTATGGTTACCTCAGATTAGTTCCAGGAATGTTATTGTCAAAGATTTTTGGAAGTCGACTTATTGTTCATATGCACGGCGCAAAATTTATTTCCTATTTAGAACGTTCTCATAAGCTAGTTAGGAAAGTAATTTTGTGGTCATTAAAATATGTTGATGACTTCATTGTTTTAGGTGACTCACTAAAAGATAGCCATTCTAAAATTATAAGCGCGAATAAGATTAGAGTATGTGAGAATGGAGTTTTGGATCCGGAATATAAAGGTGATAAAATTAATGATGAGAAAGTAAATGTATTATTTTTAAGTAACTTAATGAAGGATAAGGGAATTTTTGAATTCTTGGATGCTGTTGAAAAACTTGATGATAATATGTTTAATTTTGATATTGCCGGAGCAATAGAAACTAGCAACAATAAGCATATAAATGAGAGACTGAATAAGCTAGGCTCTAAGATAAATTACCATGGTGTAGTGAGTGGTGAAAAAAAAGCACGTTTGTTTGAAAATGCAGATATATTTGTCCTACCTTCTTATGATGAGGGACAGCCGCTTTCTATTTTAGAAGCTTATAGTTATAAGTGTGCAGTCTTAGTCACAGATGTAGGTGGTGTTTGTGATATATTTAAAGATGGTATAAATGGAAGGTTTATAAAGGTAGGCAGCTCCTCTTCGATAGTTTCTTCTATAAAAAATATGACAAAAACAGAAATAGAAATTTTCGGGAATGTTAATCTGCAAAGTTACTATGCAAAATTCACGGAGCAGGCTTTAGTTAAGCGTATTTTGAAAATTTTGGTTGATTAGTTATCTTCTGAACAATTTAGGATTAAACGTAAAATGAACAATGAAATAGATTTCTTCATTCAGTTCGATATCAAAGCAAGACAATTTGTTGAAATGGATTGGGGAGGATTAGAGGTAGATAAATTAAGTGACAATGAATATAAGCTATCTCTCTCTGACCACGTCCAAGATGATGACCATCACCATGGTTTAGTTTTTAGTAAGACCGAGTCTGGCTTTACTCTATCTAACGACTTTTTTTGTACTATTCCCGTTTATTTTATTGAAGAAGAAAACTTTTTATATCTCTGCTCGAACTTTGAACGATTGACGAAGTTCTGCAACAGCAGTGTTGATTTTACCGGTGTGTGGGAATCGCTTTTATTTGGCAGCTGTATATATGATAGAACTATCTTTAATCAGATTAAACAATTGCCGTGTTTACATAAAATTGTAGTAGATGATAAAAATGTAGATATGATACGTCAGCCACCGTTAGAGTTCTTTATCGATTCGTCTAAGACACCAGATGAATTATTAGACGGGATAGATGAAAGGTTAACCGAGATATTCTCACGATTTTCAAATAAATTAGATTATGTGATTGGTGTTAGCGGTGGACTAGATAGTCGACTTACATTAGCTTATTTGAATAAAGTTGGTATAAAAAACGTTCAACCATTCACTTTTTTTGCTAGTGATAACAGTTTAGAATTTTCCCTAGCTAAAAAAGTATGTGATAAGTTTGAATTCGCTCAACCTATAGGCTTTAAATTGAGTGATGAATCTTACAATAGTTATCTGAAGTTTCTCTCTAATAGCTCTGGTGCTCAAATAGGTTATCATCATTCACATATATTAAGCTGTCTTGAACAGTTGAAAAATGTAAATTCTAATTATATTCAAATATCCAATTATTATACTGATGCGATATTTGGATGGGCAACAGAAAATAATAAGTTATCCGGATTGGATTCTTGGTCTAGAGCCGTTAAAGGTCTAGAGTTTTTGGATGAGAAGATTAAGGATGAAATATTATTAGACATTGAAAATGTATTTCATTCATTTGATGATAACCAAAATTTTTCATCTAAAGATGAATACAAATATATTTTTGAGAGGAATCAAAAGTTCCATATCAGTTTAGCGTTTCAACAAAATAGGATTTGTAAAACACTTTTGCCTTATTGTGACTATAAACTTATGAAACTGGTCTTTTCTTTGCCATTAACTTATCGCGCCAATAAACGTATCTCTGATCTCCTTTTGACAAGATTGAACGGCGGCAACTTGTATTCGTTGTCTTCTAGACAAATGATTGATGGGAAAGGATTCTCTCAAAAAGAAGGATTGAGCAAATTAGTCGAGAGTTTTCGATTTAGAGTTGATAATTTTTTATCGTTGGTTATTTCTAGGCTAACTTGTGGTAGAATTGTTTATAAAAATAAATATCAGTCGGAAGCTCATTATAATTTGTACTATTCATTGAAATGTAAAGGCCAGATAGATGAAGACCTTAATATTTTGAGTGATATCGGCATTACTAGTAGTTCGGCTGTTCAGTGGTACAAGAGCATGTCTCCTAGGAATGGTAAGACTGCTTATTTTTTTCAGCTTCATACGTTGGCAAGTTATTTGAAATATAAAGATATTAATTAGGTAGATAGATATGTTTAGTAATAAAGTTTTATTGATAACAGGTGGCACTGGGTCGTTTGGTAATGCGGTTTTAAATAGATTCCTAGAAACGGATATTAAAGAGATTCGAGTTTTTTCTCGTGACGAGAAGAAGCAAGATGATATGCGCAAAAAATACAATAACCCCAAGCTAAAATTCTATATTGGCGACGTTCGCGACTATAACAGTGTATTGACTGCAACTCGCGGTGTTGACTTTATCTACCACGCAGCAGCATTGAAACAGGTTCCTTCTTGTGAGTTCCATCCAATGGAGGCTGTAAAGACGAACGTTCTCGGTACTGAGAATGTACTAGAAGCTGCAATTACTAACCAGGTTAAACGCGTGGTTTGTCTGAGTACAGATAAGGCTGTTTACCCAATTAACGCGATGGGCATTTCCAAAGCGATGATGGAAAAAGTAATGGTTGCTAAATCTCGTAATGTTGATGCAACGAAAACCGTAATTTGTGGTACTCGATATGGAAACGTAATGGCGTCAAGAGGTTCTGTTATTCCTCTTTTTGTCGATTTGATTAAATCAGATAAGCCGATGACGATTACTGATCCATCGATGACTCGTTTTATGATGACTTTGGAAGATGCGGTTGATTTGGTTCTTTACGCATTTGAACATGGTACGAACGGCGACATTTTTGTTCAAAAAGCTCCAGCAGCTACTGTTGAAACATTAGCTCAAGCGCTACGAGAGCTACTTGGAGTAAAAGAGCATCCAATCAATGTCATCGGCACTCGTCACGGTGAGAAGCTCTTTGAGGCGCTGTTAAGCCGAGAAGAAATGGTCGCTGCGGTCGATATGGGAGACTACTATCGTGTTCCACCAGACCTAAGAGATCTAAACTACGGTAAATATGTAGAAGATGGCGATGCAAGAATTTCGCAAATGGAAGATTATAACTCGCACAACACTGAACGACTGGATGTTGAGGGTATGAAGTCCCTACTTATGAAACTTCCGTTTATTCGAGCCATGTGTGCTGGTGAAGAATACGAACTGGATGCATGATATGAACATAGTCGTCACAGGGGCCAATGGATTTATTGGCAAAAATTTATGTTCAATGTTGGATGAATCTGGCTTTAAGGATGTAATTCGTATTGATCGTACGACATCCAAGGCTGATTTTGAAACTGCCCTTTCAAAAGCAGATTTCGTCTTTCACTTGGCTGGAATCAATAGGCCTACCAACGACAATGAGTTTAAAACGGGTAACTCTGATTTAACTCAGTTTATTGTTTCCGAGTTACACAAGACAGGGCGCCAAGTTCCAATTGTGTTGAGTTCCTCGACACAGGCAGATAGAGACAATTTGTATGGAGCCAGCAAGGCAGAAGCAGAGGCGATTGTTGAGCGGTACGGTAAACAATCTAATGCACCATTCTATATCTATCGTTTCCCTAATGTATTCGGTAAATGGTGCCGACCTAACTACAACTCATTTGTAGCAACGTTTTGTCACAACATCGCTAACGATGTCGCTATCAACATCCATGATCCTAAGGCTGAAGTCACCTTGGTATATATTGATGACGTTTGTAAGTCATTAATCTCTCTGGTTGATAGTGGAATGTCATCAGGTTATCAAACCGTTTCTCCAGAGTATTTGGTGACGGTTGGTGAAGTAGCCGAGCTTCTTATGTCGTTTAAAGAGAGCCGTAGTAATTTGGTTACAGAGAACGTTGGAACAGGATTCACACGAGCATTGTACTCGACGTACTTGAGCTATTTTTCTCCAGCGCAGTTCAGTTATCAAATTCCCGGGTATACCGATGAGCGGGGCACATTTTGTGAAATGCTCAAGACCAAAGACTCTGGACAGTTTTCGTTTTTTACTGCACATCCAGGTATTACTCGAGGCGGTCATTATCATCACTCCAAGAATGAAAAATTTCTTGTTATTAAAGGTTCGGCATTGTTCAAATTTGAAAATATTGCTACTGGTGAGCGCTACGAGTTGGCGGTTTCGTCTGATGAGCTCAGAGTCGTAGAAACAGTACCGGGATGGTCCCATGATATTACAAATTCTGGACAAGAAGAGTTAATTGTTATGTTGTGGGCAAATGAAATTTTTGATCGAGAAGCTCCTGATACCTTTGCAAGGCTACTGTAGCGAAAAGAGATTTTAGTAATGAAAAAAATGAAAGTCATGTCAGTGGTGGGGACTCGTCCCGAAATTATTCGTTTATCGCGTGTGTTGGCCAAGCTCGACGAACATTGCGAGCATATTCTGGTTCATACTGGGCAAAATTATGATTTTGAACTGAATGAAGTTTTTTTTAACGATTTAGGTGTAAGAAAGCCAGACTACTTCCTTAATGCTGCAGGCAAGAATGCAGCAGAAACTATAGGTCAGGTTATTATTAAGGTCGATCAGGTTCTTGAAGAAGTACAGCCAGAGGCAATGTTAGTGCTTGGTGATACCAACTCTTGTATTTCTGCATTACCGGCAAAGAGAAGAAAGGTTCCAATCTTCCATATGGAAGCTGGAAACCGATGCTTCGATCAGCGAGTTCCTGAAGAAACGAATCGTCGTATTGTCGATCACACTGCTGATATCAACTTAACCTACAGTACGATTGCTCGTGACTATCTGTTGGCAGAGGGACTACCTGCTGATCGTGTGATCAAAACGGGAAGCCCAATGTTTGAGGTATTGTCTCACTATATGCCTCAAATCGATGCCTCAGACGTGCTTACCCGTCTAGGTCTCAAAAAGGGCCAATTTTTTGTCGTTAGTGCGCATCGAGAAGAAAATGTTGATTCGCCCAAGCAGCTAGCAAAACTAGCTGAATCGCTCAATACAGTTGCACAGCAATATGGACTGCCAGTGATTGTCTCAACGCATCCGCGTACTCGTAATCGTATTGAAGCTCAGGGTATTCGTTTCCATCCAAACATTCAGTTGTTAAAGCCACTTGGCTTTCACGACTATAACCACTTGCAGAAAAATGCTAGAGCGGTTCTTTCTGACAGCGGAACGATTAATGAAGAATCATCAATCATGAACTTTCCTGCATTGAATCTTCGTGAGGCGCATGAAAGGCCTGAAGGGATGGAAGAGGCTTCAGTTATGATGGTTGGCTTATCTTCCGAGCGAGTCATGCAGGGTTTGAAGATTCTGGAAACTCAACCTGCAGGTGAAGAACGTTTACTAAGACAAGTTTACGACTACAGCATGCCTAATGTTTCGGATAAGGTTGTACGTATTATTCATTCTTATACTGATTACGTTAAAAGAGTTGTCTGGAAAGAATATTAATGCGATTAGCTTTAATTATTGACGATTACTTGCCCCAAAGCACTAGAGTTGGGGCAAAAATGTTTCATGATCTGGCGAAACAACTCGTTGAATCTGGTCATTATGTTACGGTGATTACTCCAGATGATCGTATTGAAAAAATACTAGAGATCACAGACTTTGATGGGGTGGAAGTTTGGCGCTTTCGTGCCGGAAAAATCAAAGATGTTGGTAAAGTAAAACGAGCGATCAATGAAACATTGTTGTCTTTTCTTGCGTGGAAAGCTATTCGAGGTCAAATTTCCAAGAATACTTTTGATGGTGTGGTGTACTACTCTCCATCCATATTCTTTGGTGATTTGGTCAGTAAAATTAAAAAACGCTGTAAATGTCCATCCTACTTGGTTCTTCGAGATTTTTTTCCGCAATGGGCGATTGATGCTGGGATGATTAAGCAAGGCTCTTTGATTGAAAAATATTTTCGATATTTTGAACGGCGTTCATATAATTCGGCGGATATGATTGGTGTGATGTCGGAGAAAAATAAAGAATTATTTGAACGTTATCATGGAAAGGATTTTCCTGTAGAAATATTACGTAATTGGGCTTGTTTGTCTCCATATAATTCATTGAGGAAAAATGAGATTAGAGAAAAGCTCAATATAAAAAACAAGATTGTTTATTTCTATGGTGGAAATATAGGGCACGCTCAAGACATGGCTAACCTTATGCGCCTAGCGAATAATATGAAACAATATAAAGATGCTCATTTTCTATTTGTCGGCCAAGGTGATGAGGTTGATTTGATTCTTGATATGGCTAAAGATTTGAAATTAGAGAATTTTTCTTATCTTCCATCAGTTAATCAGAGTGAATTTAGAGATATACTTTCTTCTATTGATGTTGGGTTGTTCTCACTTTCATCTAAACATACTTCTCATAATTTCCCTGGTAAACTCTTGGGATATATGGTTCAAGCTATTCCTATTTTAGGAAGTGTGAATCAAGGTAATGATCTTCTTGACTTAGTTAATGATAATTCAGCGGGATATATTACGATTAATGGTGAGGATGAAGCTCTTTTAGAAAATGCAATTTCTTTGTATTACAGCACTGATCTTAGACGAAATTTAGGGGATGGTGGGTATAAACTCTTGTGTGCTGAATTCTCAGTAGAAAGTGCAGAGAAAAGCATAGTGTCAAATTTGGAGATAAATCATGAGAGAGTTTAACAGCGACTTATTCGATTTGATGTACCAAGATGCCAGAGAATCACCGCGGAAAAGAAGTCACCACAATTTACACGGTAGTTTTGATGAAAAAGTGCAACGTTTGTTTATTGCATTGTTGAAAGGAAGTTATGTTGAGCCTCATTTTCATTCTCAAGATAATCAATGGGAAAACTTCTTTGTTCTTGAGGGGGAAATTAAGGTTTGCTTGTACAATTCAGACGGTACTGTAAGAAAAACAGTTTTTGTTGGAGATGGGAATAAGACGCGAGCTATTGAGTTTTTCCCTAATGATATACATAGCGTAGAATGTATTTCTGATAAAGCGATTATGCTTGAAATAAAAGAAGGCCCATTCAATCCTAATATGAGTAAGGTTTTTCCTGAATGGTAAAAAAAGAAAGCTCTTTTTGAGCTTTCTTTTTAGATTTTGTGTCAAATATTAGCTAAATTTCTAAACTTGTTTCTAATATAAGTCGTGATTCGCCAAATATAGTTAAGAATGGTTGCATAAATCAAAAAACAAGCAATAAATAAGTAAAGCATAGTGGCTTCGCTAATATTCATAGCTTCACCATAAATACCAAAAGTAGCGAAAGCTACAGCAATAGAGCAGATTACTACTAACGTTTGCTTTGAACTCAGCCCCAACCGTTGAAAAATGTGATGTAAATGTTCTCTATCTGGTTTGAACGGGGAGTCCCCCCTACGAATACGACGAATCATGATCGCGGCCATATCCATCAACGGCACTGCGATTAACCAAAGAGCTGTAACTGGTCTCATTGGCGGCTGCTTACCTATTTGGCTAGCACCTAGAAGTAACCAAATAACAGTAAAACCTATCATCATACTACCCGCATCACCCATGAATACTTTTCTTGCGCGCCCCAAAATTCCTAAATTCATAAAGATATATGGCAGCATTGCTACAATAAAAAGTACGCACAAGTAAGCTAATCCGTGCAGACTTCCGACATTTAGAAGAATTGCTATGGCGCCGAAAGTGACAATAGACAACCCACCAAGTAAACCATCGATGCCATCCACCATGTTAAAGGCGTTAATTGCAGCAATGACAGCGATCACTGTGACTGTTGATCCAAACCAGCCTAAATATATATAACCAAATCCAAATAAGTTCCCTAAGCTATGCAGTTCTATGCCTGTCACTTTCATCATAATGATAGACAATAGCGCCTGAATACCGATTCGCAATTTCACGCTTAAATCAAATTTATCATCTAACGCACCAATCAAGGTAAGCAGCGATATGGAAGCAACGAAAAGCTCACTGTACTGAATGGTGTCGGGTCTGAAGGTCAAAAATTGTGTAATAACTAAGCAGGTTGAGATGCCACCTACAAGGGGAACTGCCCCTTCATGCAGTTTCCTTGCATTGGGTTTGTCAACTAAACCAATACTCTTCGCCACTTTTCTCATTAAGAAAAGAGTGGCAAAAGAACTAAAAAAGACAAATACGAGCTCTAAAAACATGATCTAGCCATTGGTGTGTTTACGTACATTTTTGTTTGCAAAAATTTTATCTCAAAAGCTACCTATCTAAAAGTTAGATTTAAAGATCGTTTGTGTCTACATCTTAGAAAACATACTTTATTAATTCTTTACTTAACAATGGGATATGATTATTAAAGGTTTTTTTCTTACGCTTAGCTTGGATAATAAATTCGATTATAATTGTACAAATTCTCAATGTTGTAGGTCTTAATTTTAAGAATTTTCATTGCTCTATATGTAATTTGTGTGACGTGTGTTTACTTTTTTGTATCGAAAAGCTTTCCTGCTTCATGATTACTTCAGAACTGTATTTGGGTTAGCGCTATCGCATTTTAAGGATGATAAAATTGTGTTTGATTTCTCATACAGGCACCGTTGAAATTTTCGTATTGGAGGAGTAATTGATGCAACTCATACATCATGGTGGCAAACAGACGGTGACTGGTTCTTGTCATGAACTGGTTGTTGATGATCTGGCGATTCTTGTCGATTGTGGTCTGTTTCAGGGCAAAGATGCGCTGGATATCGAACCGGATTTTCCGATCGAACACATCCAGGCGCTGATTCTGACACATGCGCACATCGACCATATCGGTCGGTTGCCGTGGTTGATTGCGGCGGGTTTTACCGGACCAATCTATTGCACGCCGGCGACAGCAGAATTGCTTCCTCTGATGCTGGATGATGGTATGAAGTTACAATCCGGATTCTCGCGTGCGCAGCGGGAGGTAGTGCTGGATAAGATTGACCATCTGATTGAACCGATTGAATACGAGCAGCGTTTTCGCATTGAGTCCGATTCCGGGGTTATGTTGCAGTGCCAGTTTGTGCCTGCCGGGCATATTCTGGGCTCCGCCTATCTTGAAATTCAACTCCCGAATCAGAAAGTGATTGTGTTCTCTGGTGATTTAGGTCCGAGCAACACGCCGTTACTGCCCGATCCGGTGCCGCCAATGCATGCAGATTATCTGGTCATTGAGACGACGTACGGCGATACCCATCACGATGGCGTTGAAGAGCGCGCCAACAAACTGCGTGAAATCATCGATCGTTCATTGGCCGATGGTGGCACGATTCTCATCCCCGCCTTTAGTATTGGCCGCACGCAAGAGCTGTTGTTCGATATTGAGCAATTGGTGTATGAGCATCAGATCAACGCTGATTTACCTATCATTCTCGATTCGCCAATGGCACAAAAAGTCACCGAGTCTTATCGTCGATTCAAACAGCTCTGGGGTGAAGAAGCCAAAGAACGTTTAGAAATGCATCGCCATCCGCTGGCGTTCGATCAGTGTGTTCTGGTTCAGGACTATCGCTCGCATGAAGCCTTGGTGAACCGACTGGCCTCGACCGGAGAGGCATCAATAGTGGTGGCCGCATCCGGCATGTGTGAAGGCGGGCGAATTGTTGATTATCTTAAAGCGTTACTTCCTGATCCTCGAACCGACGTTATTTTCGCTGGCTTTCAGGCTGAAGGGACTCTGGGGCGCGCCATTAAGCAGGGCGACAAAGTGGTGATGATTGAAGGGGAAGAGGTTGAAGTGAATGCTCAGATTCATGTCATGTCGGGTTATTCCGCACATGCAGACCAGGATGATCTGCTGGCATTTATTGAAGGCATCGATGAGAAGCCGAAAGAAGTGCATCTAATCCATGGTGAACACGAGGCCAAGCAAGCGTTCGCTCAACTGCTGCGTGACAAAGGCTACAACGTCATCGAATAACGCTCAAACCGCTAGTTAGCGGTGAGCTGAGTATGGAAATGTTGGCGGATATACGTCACCACTTCGTCTTCAAACCACGGATTTTTCTTTAACCATAAGGTATTGCGTGGTGAAGGGTGCGGCAGAGGAATGTAGTGTGGCGCCCAGCGTTGCCATTGACGGACGGTGTCAGTCAGGGTGGATGGTTTATCTTTCAGGTAGTAATTTTGCGCATACTGACCAATCAGCAGCGTTATTTCGATGTTGGGCAGTTGCGCCAGCACTTTCTGATGCCATAGCGGCGCGCACTCTTTACGCGGTGGCAGATCGCCGCTCTTACCTTTGCCCGGATAACACAGCCCCATCGGCATGATGGCAATCTGCTTTGGATCGTAAAACGTCTCTTTGTCCACGTTCAGCCATTGGCGCAGGCGATCGCCACTCGGGTCGTTCCACGGTATCGAGCTTTCATGTACGCGAATACCGGGTGCCTGACCGATGATCAAAATCCGCGCTTCTTCATGCGCCTGAATCACCGGATTGGCACCCAGTGGCAGTGCGGGCTCACATACCCGGCATTGACGAACTTCTCGCAGCAGATCACAGAGCATCAGTACCCCTTGGCAAAATCAATGCGGTTATTGAGCTGGAAGCCATCGCGCCACAACGCGTAATTCTCGGCAAAGATTTCCACCACCTGATGCGGAAAGCTCAGCGCAGCAATGTGCGGCGTGACGGTGATCGCCGCATGTGTCCAGAATGGATGTGATTCGGCGAGCGGTTCAGCGATAAACACGTCTAAAAACGCGTGCTGAATATGACCAAGTTCAATCAGTGGAATCAGCTCATCTTCGACTAAGGTTTTGCCCCGACCGACGTTGAACAGCAGCGCCTGCTGGCAATGGCTCAAGGTCTCTTTGCCCAACAATCCAAGCGTACTTGGCGTATTGGGCAATGTGTTGACTACGATATTCGCCTGAGCGAGTGCGGCAGGTAATTCATTAATGTGATACGTCTGACTGAAGGCGCCTTGCTTGGGCGGAATGCCGGAGCTGTTGACGCCCATCACCGTTAGGCCAAATGCGGCAGCCACATCAGCCAGATGGGCACCGATTGAGCCCGTGCCGAGAATGGTCATCACCTGGCCAGTCAGCGATTGATATAAGTGAGGCTGCCACTGCGCATGCTGCTGTTGCTGCTGATAACGCGCGAAATGGCGATAGTGACCGATGGTGTAACCGAGCACGTATTCCGCGATTTGTTGGCCGAAGATGCCTTTCACGTTAGTGAGCTCGTAATCCTGGCGCAGTGCCGGGGCGATAAGCGCATCGACGCCAGCGTAAGCCGATTGCAACCACTCTAAACGCGGAAATTCCTCCAGGCAGCGAGCAGCCATCGGCGGTGCGGCCAGTAACAAGTCTGCCTGACTGCGATCTTCGGTAATCACCAGATCGGGCAGCTGCAGCGCTTCAATGGCGTCGCGATAGAGGTCATTGTGCTCCGTTAAAATGTACAGCTGATGAGTGAAATTGTTCATAGATGCGCCTTTTTTCCCTGCTGGTTATCCAGTACACTTCCGCTGTCTTTATCCGCAACGAATTGAGTGACCATGTTACAGACATCAAATGGGTTACAGAACCCTTTGCAACTTCGCCTTGAGAAGTTTGAACCTTGGCAACAGATTACCTTTATGGCGTGTCTATGTGAACGCATGTATCCGAATTACGCCATGTTCTGTGAACATACCCAATTCGCTGAGCCACGTCGTTACCGTGAAATTCTCGACAGTATTTGGGAATTGATGACGGTGAAAAACGCCAAGATTAACTTTGAGCGTCAATTGGAAAAACTGGAAGAGCTGATCCCGACCTCAGACGAGTTTGATCTGTATGCGGTTTATCCTGCGATTGATGCGTGTGAAGCGCTCGCAACGGCGCTGCATGGCCTGCTGGATCGCGATGATTTGTACGAATCGATGCAGAAAGTCAGCCAGATTTCGGTGCAAACCGTCGCGCAACTGGAAGAAGCGCAAACCGGTGAAGCCATCACCAACGACAATCAGAAAGAGAACGAAGCCGTGTGCGAAGAGTGGGATGTGCAATGGGCCATCTACCGACCACTGCGTGAAGCGAGTGAGCGCGATATTGATCTGATCAAAGATCTGCGTCAGGAGCTGCGCGACGACTGCATCAGCAATATCGGCGTGTCATTGTAATATTTCCCAAGGCAGGAGACTCTCTCTTGCCTTTTCTTTATCCGTTCCCTTACCCACAACATCCTTCATTCACCGCCTCATTACGTCCGAATATTGTCATAAATTGTTGCCGCCGCAGTTCTGCAGTGCAGAATGCGTTACGATGCGTATCACGTTGTTCCCAATGCAGGAGTTAAACATGTTGCAGTCTCTGGAGACTTGGCTGAGTCAGTTTGGTATTGAGATGTCTCAGTTTATTAAGATTTCAGAAGCGTTAGGCTTAATTGTTCTGATTGCGGTAGTGGTGCATCTCGTATTGCATCGTGGAGTGGTCGCGTGGTTGAAACGACGCGCAACCAAATCTGAGGCGGTGTGGCGTCATGCGCTGTTTGCCGGCAAGTTGTTCAGCCGGATTGCTTTGGTTATTCAGGGCATTTTGATTGCGGTTCAGACCAGCATGTGGCTGTCGCCGGAGAGCGCAATCCGTGATTGGATTCTGACGTTGGTGGCGCTGTGGATCGTGCTGTTTGCCTTGCTGGCGATGTTCTCGCTACTTGACGTGGCGGATACGCTGCTGTCACGCACGCCGCTTGGCCGCAACATGCCCGTGCGCGGCATTGTGCAGAGTCTGAAGATCGTTTTCTTTGTGATTGCGGCGCTGCTGGCCACATCGATTCTGGTGGGCAAATCGCCGCTCATTCTGTTGAGTGGGGTCGGTGCTCTTACCGCGGTCATCATGTTGGTGTTCAAAGACCCGATCCTCGGGCTGGTGGCTGGAATTCAACTCTCGGCCAATAAGATGCTCAGCGTCGGCGATTGGCTGGAAATGCCGAAGTATGGTGCCGACGGTGACGTGATTGATATCAGCCTGACCACTGTGAAAGTGCAGAACTGGGACAAAACCATCACTACTATTCCCACTTATGCACTGATTTCCGATTCGTTTAAAAACTGGAAAGGGATGCAGGATTCGGGCGGGCGCCGCATCAAACGCAGCGTGCTGATTGACGCGACCAGCGTACATTTTCTGTCTCAGCAGGATATTGGCCATTTAACCCGGGCCAAGTTGCTGGAACCTTACATCAAAACCAAACTGGAAGAGATCACGCAGTACAATCATCGCCAGCAGTTTGATGAAGAGTGCCTGATCAACGGCCGCCGGCTGACCAATCTGGGCAGTTTCCGAGCCTATCTGGAGCGTTACCTGCGTGCGCATCCGGAAATCCATCAGCGTATGACGTTGATGGTGCGCCAACTGGCACCGACTCATGAAGGCATCGCGTTGGAGTTGTACTGCTTTACCAATACCACCGCGTGGGTCGAGTACGAGCGTATTCAGTCCGATATCTTTGACCACTTGTATGCCGTGTTGCCAGATTTTGGCCTGCGGGTTGCTCAGGCGCCGACAGGGCACGACTTCCGACAATTGCACGCGAACTAGCCAATCAAAAACGCCCCTCTTATCGAGGGGCGCTGTCTTTGCAAGCAGAGGGTTTATTTACGGTTCTCTTGCGGGTCATCTTCGTCACGGCTTTCAATCACACCGTGTTGCTTTTTCCAATTTTCCCAGCGTTCTGTCGCCAGTTTCTGCATGTCGGTGGTCTTATCGGCTTCATCGATAATTTCCTCACCGAGCAAGTGTTCAAACACATCTTCCAGCGTCAGCAGACCTTGTACGGTGCCATATTCATCCACCACTAAGGAAAGCTGCAGACGGTTTTTCATCATCTGAGCAAAGGCTTTGGGTAGGGTTTGAGTATTAAGTAACACATGGATCGGTCGCATCACAGCGCCAAGTTGTTGCTCGCCCAAGCCGCTTTGTTGCAGCTTGAACAGCTCTAAGCGATGCACAAAGCCGATGATGTTATCGCTGTCCTCACTATAGACTAACGGGCGGGAAAACGGCGTATCGCGGTGTTCAAGCAGGAACTCGTTGATGCTCAGTTCTGCATTAACACGAAACAGCACGGTACGCGGCGTCATGACCTGAGTGACGGGCACGTCGCTGATGGCCAGCAGGTTGTTGAGTATCTTCGATTCGCCTTCGGCCAGTTCACCACTTTCGTTGGCCAGCAGCGCCATGGCAGACAGTTCGTCACGCAGACGCGGCACTTCAATGTTGCGTGCCAGACGTTTGGTGATTTGCTGCGAGAACCACACAAACGGCGTCAGACACCACACCATCCAGCCAAGGATCACGGCGCTGGCTGGTGCGAGCTGGCGCCAATAGGTTGCACCAATAGTTTTCGGCACGATTTCAGACAACACCAGAATACCGAGCGTCAGCACGGCAGAGAAAACCCCCAGCCACTGGCTGCCAAAGACAACGGCGGCTTGCGCACCGGCACTTGCGGCACCAATGGTGTGAGCAATGGTGTTTAAGGTCAGAATCGAGGCCAGTGGGCGGTCGATGTCGCCTTTCAGTTGGGCCAGTTTCTCGGCCGACGGGTGTGACTGCTGGCGGAGCTGGGCGAGATAGCTGGGCGTCAGGCTGAGTAAAACGGCTTCGAGTACAGAACAAATAAACGATACGCCAATCGCCACAGTGACGTATATCGTAAGCAAAAACATGCTGGTTCCTTAATGGTGTTATCCAACGATTAAACATTCAGATTGATGACGTTTTTTCCGCAAAAAAGTGTGCTGGATTTGTTACGCATCGGTATTGATTGTGAACAATCTTATTTCCGAAACACCTTGATATATCAGGCTTAGCGGGTGTTTGACCGGAAATATTTGGAGACATTTTGCGTTAAAAACAAGTCAGGCGCCTCGTTCAATGGGTAACAAATTGTGAGTTATTACTCATATTATGGTTAAAAGTACGTCAGAGAGGCACAAGTTACGCGACAAACCTTTGCCAGACGGGGCATTTATGCTTTAGAGTGAACTGAATTCGATAACCTATGAGAAGGGAAACCTAATGAACAAGACCCAATTAATCGACTTTATCGCAGAGAAAGCAGATCTATCTAAAGCTCAGGCTAAAGCTGCTCTTGAAGCTACTCTTGGCGCGGTTGAAGGCGCACTGAAAGAGGGTGACCAAGTTCAACTAATTGGTTTTGGTACATTCAAAGTAAACCACCGTGCAGCACGCACTGGTCGTAACCCAAAAACTGGCGAAGAGATCAAAATTGCAGCAGCTAACGTACCTGCATTCGTCGCTGGTAAAGCACTGAAAGATTCAGTGAAGTAATCTATACTACGCCGAGATATCGTGTCTCGGCGTTTTTCCCTTTATGAAAAAACTTCTGTTTCCTATTTTTGCGTTTGGCCTGCTGGCCGGATGCTCATCTTCTCTCCCGACGGCTAATCTCGAGCAAATTAATGACTACACGGGTGGTCAGAGTATGGGAGACGCCACCAGTTTCTATTGGTACACCGAACGTCAGAATCAACCCAGCAGCGCAGCCGACTATGTTTCGTCTGAACGCTTTGGTTGGTATCAATCCAGCTATCGCTGGGACGAAGGTCAGGTGCGAGAAGTGGTGCGCGAAGGCGTTCAGCCCAAGAACCAAACTTTAGTCCCTTATCGTGTACAGCTGCGTTTCAATAAAGATGGTGAGGCGGTGTATCAGCAATACCGTGTCGACGGTAAAGTGCTGCCACTTAATCAGGATCAGTTGGCGCACTATCAGCAGCAGGCGAAAGCTCTGGCAGAGATGACCAAATCTCAGGATTCACAAGGTCTGGAATTGATTCAGGGCGTATGGGATGGTGAGGTTTTTGAAACCTGTACCGGGCGAGAATATCGCCGGATTGAATTTAATCAGACCTTACCGAATTTTGTGGTCAACCGACTTTCATCGCTCGACAGCTATGTCGCATTTCTGGGCAAAATCCGCAACGACAAAGTGTATGTCGAAGAGCTGCTGATGCTGGCGGATGATAACCACGACTGCATTCGTCGTCCGAATCTGATCAGCGAATAATCACGTTCTCATTTGAACGGACACAACGAACATAAAAAAGGCGCCTAACGGCGCCTTTTTGCTAATCAACTTTGGAAGTTATTGGCTTTCCTGCTCGCGAGCGATCGCGCGGTAACCGATGTCGTTGCGGTGGAACATGCCATTCCAACTGATCTGTTTCGCCAGTTCGTACGCACGTTGCTGCGCTTCTGAAACGGTATTGCCGAGTGCGGTCGCACACAGCACGCGGCCTCCGTTAGTGACGACGTGGCCATCTTTGTCGGTGGTGCCGGCGTGGAACACTTTCTGACCTTCCACTTCAGTAGTTGGCAGGCCGGAAATGACGTCGCCTTTAGCATAATCACCCGGGTAGCCGCCCGCGGCCAGTACGATACCGATGGACGCACGTGGATCCCATTTCGATTCCACTTGGTCCAGTTTGCCGTCAATCGCCGCCAGACACAGTTCAACCAGGTCAGACTGCATGCGCATCATGATCGGCTGGGTTTCTGGGTCACCAAAGCGGCAGTTGTATTCAATCACTTTTGGCGCGCCGGTGTTGTCGATCATCAGGCCTGCGTACAGGAATCCGGTGTATGGGTTGCCTTCGGCCGCCATGCCTCGCACGGTTGGGTAAATCACTTCCTGCATCACGCGGTCGTGGATAGCTTGCGTCACCACTGGCGCTGGTGAGTAAGCGCCCATGCCGCCCGTGTTCGGGCCGGTGTCTTGGTCGCCGACACGTTTGTGGTCTTGACTGGTGGCCATTGGCAGAACGTTTTCGCCATCGACCATCACGATGAAGCTGGCTTCTTCGCCATCGAGGAACTCTTCAACCACAACACGGCTGCCTGCATCACCAAACGCGTTGCCCGCCAACATGTCTTTGATGGCCTCTTCCGCTTCTTCCAGCGTCATGGCGACAATCACACCTTTGCCCGCGGCGAGGCCGTCGGCTTTGACGACGATCGGAGCACCTTGTTCACGCACATAAGCGAGTGCAGGCTCAATTTCCGTGAAGTTGGCATAAGCGGCGGTTGGAATGTTGTGACGCGCCAGAAAATCTTTGGTGAACGCCTTAGAGCCTTCCAGCTGCGCAGCGGCTTGAGTCGGGCCAAAGATTGGCAGGCCAGCGGCGCGGAATGCATCCACCACGCCAATGACCAGCGGCGCTTCAGGGCCAACGATCGTCAGCTCAATTGCGTTGTTCTGTGCAAAGGCAACCAGGCCTGAGACATCTTCAACTGCGATATCAACGTTTTGCAGCTTTGCTTCCAGCGCGGTGCCCGCGTTCCCCGGAGCGATAAATACCGTTTCAATGGCAGGGTTTTGCGCGACTTTCCAGCCTAGCGCATGCTCGCGACCGCCAGAACCAATAATTAAAACTCGCATAAATGAATTCCTTAATTTTAAATTCGGATCTCTTAATCATTGGGAGCTCGGCCAAGCTGACGGGCTCCCCAGTGACGGCTCGAAGAATTAGTGACGGAAATGACGCATGCCAGTGAAGATCATCGCCATGCCGTGTTCGTCGGCAGCGGCGATCACTTCATCGTCACGCATTGAACCGCCTGGTTGAATCACGCATTTAATGCCCGCTTCTGCGGCGGCATCGATACCATCACGGAATGGGAAGAACGCATCGGATGCCATCACGCTGCCAGCCACTTCCAGACCTTCGTCGGCAGCTTTAATACCAGCAATTTTCGCGGAATAGACGCGGCTCATTTGGCCTGCGCCAACACCGATGGTCATGTCGCCTTTGGCGTACACAATCGCGTTTGATTTGACGTATTTCGCGACTTTCCAGCAGAACAGCGCATCTTTCAGTTCTTCTTCGGTCGGTTGACGTTGAGAAACCACTTTCAGGTCGCTCAGTGTCACCATGCCTTGATCGCGGTCTTGAACCAGCAGGCCACCGTTGACGCGTTTCACATCAAAACCAGTGGTCTTGCTGTGCCATTCGCCACATTCGAGCAGACGTACGTTTTTCTTCGCTGCCACTACGTCAATCGCTTCTGCTGAGACGCTTGGTGCGATGATCACTTCAACAAACTGGCGTTCCACAATGGCCGTGGCCGTTGCTGCATCCAGTTCGCGGTTAAACGCAATAATGCCGCCGAATGCGGAGGTTGGGTCGGTTTGGTAGGCGCGGTTGTACGCTTCCAGAATGTCGCCGCCCAAGGCCACACCACATGGGTTGGCGTGTTTGACGATCACACACGCTGGCTCTGCGAACTCTTTGACGCATTCCAGCGCGGCATCGGTATCGGCGATGTTGTTGTATGAGAGGGCTTTACCCTGAATCTGACGTGCGGTAGATACCGACGCTTCTTCTGGGTTTGCTTCCACGTAGAAAGCCGCGTCTTGGTGGCTGTTTTCGCCGTAACGCATGTCTTGTTTCTTGATGAACTGTTGGTTGAAGGTGCGTGGGAACTTTGATTCCTCATCGCCTTCTTTGTTCTCGCCGTAGCTCGGGACCATGGTGCCGAAGTAGTTGGCAATCATGCCGTCGTAAGCCGCGGTGTGTTCAAACGCAGCAATGGCGAGGTCGAAACGCGTGTCCAGCGTCAGTGATTTTTCGTTTGCATCCATTTCGGCGATCACGCGGTCGTAATCGCTCGCGTTCACGATGATGGTCACATCTTTGTGGTTTTTCGCCGCAGAGCGCACCATGGTCGGGCCGCCGATATCGATGTTTTCCACCGCGTCAGCCAGTGTGCAGTTCGGGTTCGCTACGGTTTGCGCGAATGGGTAAAGGTTCACCACCACCATGTCGATTGGGTTAATGGCGTGCGTGTTCATGACCTCGTCGTCCTGACCACGACGGCCAAGAATGCCACCATGAACTTTCGGGTGCAGCGTTTTCACGCGCCCGTCCATCATTTCTGGGAAACCGGTGTAGTCAGAGACTTCGGTTACTGCAATGCCTTGCTCGGCAAGTAGGCGAGCGGTACCACCAGTAGACAGGATGTCGACACCGCGCTCAGAGAGCGCTTTTGCAAACTCAACAATGCCAGTTTTATCTGATACGCTGATGAGTGCACGGCGAATTGGACGAGCGTTATTCATGCTTCCATTTTCCTTAAATTCACGGAGTTAATGACGAAAGATGTTTGCCAAAATTGTTCATGGGTGATGGCATAGCATCACAACTTGGCCAGTTTTGGTAAAGACCTTTTTCTCCAGGAGTTTGGATGGCGCGTATTCTAACCAATTTATTACAAAAGATCTCGCGCAATCGTTTGGCATGGGAAAAATAATAGCTAAAAACAGGTTTTTCAAGCGAAAAAAGTAACCAAAGAGTAAATAGGTGCAGTTATGTTTCAGATAGGTGAATTGGCGAAACGGTGCGGAGTTTCCACCGATACGCTGCGTTTTTACGAGAAAAATGCGCTGATCTCGCCAGCCGGTCGCAGCGATTCGGGTTACCGTTTGTATGATGAAGAGAATCAGAAACAGGTGAGTTTTATCCTCAAAGCCAAAGAGCTGGGGCTGAGTCTGGAAGAGATTAAGGAACTGCTTGAGATTCGGTTGGAAGCGACTGAGCATAGCTGCGCGGAGGTCAAATCGATTACTTCCGCTAAGCTGGCGTTAATCGACGAAAAAATCGCTGAGCTGATGCGCATTCGCAGCGCCCTGAACAAAATCAATGACGCCTGCTGCGGCCATCGGGATGACGACGCCAGCCATTGCTCCATTCTGGCAGCGCTGGAATAACAAAGGGCCATAAGGCCCTTTGAGTCTAGTTGACGTTACACCTTAAACGTTGAGAAGCTGTGAATCAGTTGCTGGCCGTTTTCCATCAATAGTTCGCTGGCAGCCGCGACTTGCTGGGCTTGTGCGGCGGATTGAGTGCTGTGATCGGCAATTTGCGTCAGGTTGCGGCTGATTTCATCGGTCGCGAGTGATTGTTGGTTACTCGCCTCAGCAATGTGCTGGTTGAGGGTCAGGATGGTGCTGACCTGCTGATCAATCGCATTGAGAACCTGCTGAGCCAAATCAGCCTGCTCTTGCGTGGCTTTCGATTGCTGCTGTGTTTGCTCCATCGACGCGCTGACATCGCGAGTACGTTGTTGCAGGCTGGCGATGATCTGTTCGATTTCATTGGTGCTGCTTTGTGTGCGTGTTGCGAGCGTGCGCACTTCATCAGCCACCACGGCAAAGCCACGTCCTTGTTCACCGGCGCGGGCGGCTTCAATCGCGGCATTGAGTGCCAGTAAGTTGGTTTGTTCGGCGACGCCACGAATCACTTCGAGCACCGCGCCCACTTCTTCTGTTTCTCTTGCCAGAGCCTGAGTGTCACGATCGGTTTTGCTCAACAGCTCAGACAGAGAGCCCATATAGCCGGAGGCTTGGGCGATGACATTACTGCCTTCCTGGCCCTTGGCGCTGGCGGTTTGCGCGGCGACCGCAGCTTCCTGCGCCGCATTCGCCACTTCCTGATTGCTGGCGTGCAGCTGGTTCATGGCCGAAGCAACGGTATCGACTGACTGTTGTTGCTCCATCGCTTTGCCGGAGGCACTTTGTGCCACTTGCGTCAGCTCCTGAGCGCTGCCGGTAACACTCTCGGTGATTGGTGCGATGTCTTGAACGATATGACGAATCTTTCCGGTAAACTGGTTGAAGGCGCGTGCGATGCGCGACAGCTCGTCACTGCCGCTGGTATCGAGTTGACGGGTAAGGTCACCTTCGCCCTTGGCAATGTCTTCCATCGCATACAGCGTTGCCAGACAGGGTTTTGTAATGCTGCGACCGATGGTGTAGGCGAGGGTAAACATTACCGCAATGGCCATCGCCAGTTGTAGCAACACGGTTTGCATTCGTGTCGCGACCAGCGCTTGCACATCATCAATATACACACCGGAACCGACCACCCAACCCCAGGGTTTGAACAGTTTGACGTAGGAGACTTTCTCGACAGCGACTTCGGCACCCGGCTTCGGCCACAGGTAATAGACAAACCCTTCCCCCTGATCACGGGCGAGATTGGCCATATCGACAAACAGTGCTTTGCCGTTGGGATCTTGAATACCAGATAAGGCTTTGCCATCCAACTGTGGTTTAAATGGGTGCATTACCATGGTTGGAGTCAGATCGTTGATCCAAAAATAATCATCAGCACCATAGCGGGCGCTGGCAATCGCCTGTTTGGCTTGTTGCTGCGCTTGTTGTTCGGTGAGTGCGCCACTGGTTTGCTGCTGATAAAAGTAGTTGAGCAAAGAGGTGGTACTTTCAACCAGATGACGGGTTTTGGTTTGCTTGGCATCCATCAGGTCATCCTGATAGTCCTGCACGAGCAGTGTGAATGGGATCAGCAGAAGCAATGTAATCGTGCCACCCAGCAAGTAGAGGCGGGCGCGGATACTGATCTGACGCAGACTGGAAAAATTCATGAGCATCACTCCTTGTAATGCAGGCTGTTAGACAGAGGCGATGTTGTTATTGAAGAATTATTAATCGCACTGTGCACTGTAACAAAAGGAGGAAATGAGCGTAAATGAGACTTAAGGTGAACAATCAATAACTTGCAACTTAGGTCTTGTTTTCAACGAAATCATGGCGTGTTTGCAGCAGAAGGCGTGCGGTTTTCGGGCAATAAAAAACCGAGCCAGAGGCTCGGTTTATAAAAAAGGGTCAGAACGTATTAGTTCATGCCGTATTTTTTCAGTTTCTTGCGAAGAGTACCGCGGTTGATACCCATCATCGTTGCCGCGCGAGTTTGGTTACCGCGAGTGTACTGCATGATGGTGTCCAGTAGTGGTTGTTCAACTTCAGCTAGAACTAATTCGTATAGTTCTGTCACTTCCTGACCATTCAGTTGAGCCAAGTAGTTTTTAAGAGACGCTTTAACTGAATCACGTAGTGGCTTTTGCGTGATTTGATCTTGTGAAGTTACGGTTGTTACTGTTAAAGCTTCTGAAGTCAGATTTTGTTCGAACATATTCGGTCTAGCTCTTCTCTTAATTATGATGCAACGTTATCAAAATAACCCTCTAATGCTTCGATTTGCATTGCTGCAACGTCGATGGCATTGAAGGTACGGCGAAACTCACTTGCCTGTTCATGTTCTTTGAGATACCACCCAACGTGCTTACGCACGATGCGAGGGCCTAAATACTCTCCATAAAATTGATGCAGAGCGTTCACATGACCAAGCAGGATGTCTTTCACTTCCGAAGTCGGGAGATCAGGCATCGTGGTGCCGTTTTCCAAATAGTGTTGGATTTCCTGGAAAATCCATGGACGTCCTTGGGCAGGTCGTCCAATCATTAAAGCGTCAGCGCCGGTGTACTCCAGCACATGTTTGGCTTTCTCCGGAGAATCGATATCACCGTTAGCGATGACCGGAATTTGAATAGCCGCTTTGACCGCTTTAATGCTGTCGTATTCCGCCTCACCCTTGTACATGCAGGTACGGGTTCGCCCATGGAGCGCCAGTGCCTGAATGCCGCAGTCTTCGGCAAGTTTAGCGATTTGGACACAGTTTTTGTTTTCTGGGTCCCAGCCAGTGCGGGTTTTGAGTGTTACAGGAACATTCACTGCATTCACTACAGCTTTCAGGATGTCTTCAATGACATCCGGATAGCGCAGCAGCGCAGAACCGGCCAGCTTTTTATTCACTTTTTTCGCTGGGCAGCCCATGTTGATGTCGATGATTTGTGCACCGTTTTCAACGCTGAACTGGGCCGCATCGGCCATCAGCTGTGGATCGGAACCAGCAATCTGTACAGAGCGAATGCCCGATTCGCCTTCGTGTACCATGCGGTTTCTGGACTTGTCTGTTTTCCATAGCGCAGGATTGGAGGACATCATTTCACTGACGGCCATACCCGCGCCATAGCGGAGACACAACTCTCGAAACGGTCTGTCGGTGACACCGGCCATCGGTGCAACGATGAGATTGTTCTTAAGTTGATAATTTCCGATTTTCAAAACGTCTTCACAGCTTCATACCAGCAAGGGCGCGCATTTTACGCATTTTTTCGATGCGTGAAAAGACTAATATTTGAGCATTTACAAAAACATTTTGTAAATGGTCTATTTTTCAGTCAATTAGCGCGCAAAGTCTTATCTAGCCTTGCTTGCGACCCGTGATACGGCACCATTCTTCCTTCTCTTTGATAGGATCAACGTGCAGTTCGTCACGGTAGTAATCCGCCACATCTTCAGCTTGGGTGTTGAGGACACCAGACATCGCCAGCAGGCCGTCTGGTTTCATCAGACTCTTGATGACGGGTGAAAGTTCACGCAGTGGACTGGCCAGAATGTTAGCCACGACCACGTCAGCCACTAAGCCTTCAGGTTGGTTTTGTGGTAGGTAGACTTCGATTTGATCTTCGACGCCGTTGCGCGCTGCGTTGTCTTTCGACGCCAACAGGGCTTGTGGGTCGATATCAATACCGATCACTTTCGCTGCGCCCAGCTTGATTGCCGCGATGGCCAGAATGCCTGAACCACACCCAAAGTCGATCACGGTCTTGCCGGACAGATCGAGAGAGTCCAGCCACTCTAAACACAGCGCAGTGGTTGGGTGAGTACCAGTACCAAACGCCAGACCTGGGTCGAGCATAACGTTAACTGCATCTGGATCAGGTACATCGCGCCAGCTTGGGCAGATCCACAGACGCTGGCCAAACTTCATCGGGTGGAAGTTATCCATCCACTCGCGTTCCCAGTCTTTGTCTTCAATTTGCTCAACTTTGTAGGCAAAATCGTCCGCTAGCAGGTTACTGGCGCGAATTTGGCTCAGAACCCATGAGGTGTCGGCTTCGGCATCGTAGAGGGCAAGAACATCGGTATCGCCCCACAAACGGGTTTCACCCGGCAGGGGTTCAAACACAGGCGTATCCTTCGCATCCAGGAAAGTAATGGATAACGCGCCGGTCTCTTCCATCAACATATCGCTGATGCGTTCAGCGTTTTCGTTGGTCGCGTTAAGTTTAATTTGAATCCAAGGCATTGCTCTTGCTCTCTTCAGTTCGTTCAATTGGCGCAAAGTGTAGCAGATTTGGCCCGTTTTTATAGGGCTAGTCCGCTTGAGCGTCGGGGGGAAACAAAAATGCCCACCGAAGTGGGCATTTGCGATAAGAAGGCCGGGTTAGTGAATACCCAGTTTTTTCTCCAGGTAGTGGATGTTGGTGCCACCGTGCTGGAAGTTCTCATCTTTCATAATGACTTGCTGTAGTGGAATGTTGGTTTTGATACCTTCCACAATCATCTCGTCCAGCGCGTTACGCATACGTGCGATTGCGACGTCACGGTTTTCACCGAAGGTGATCAGCTTACCGATCATTGAGTCGTAGAACGCTGGTACGGTGTAGCCAGAGTAGATGTGCGATTCCCAACGAACGCCCATACCACCTGGTGAGTGGAAACGGGTGATCTTGCCTGGACAAGGCAGGAAGCGCTCTGGGTCTTCCGCGTTGATACGACATTCCATCGCATGGCCGCGGATTTTGATGTCATCCTGAGTAAACGACAGTGGCTGACCCGCCGCAATGCGCAGCTGCTCTTTAATCAGGTCAACGCCAGTCACCATTTCAGTCACTGGGTGTTCAACCTGAATACGCGTGTTCATTTCGATGAAGTAGAACTCGCCGTTTTCATACAGGAATTCAAACGTACCTGCGCCGCGGTAACCGATTTCGATACATGCACGAGTACAACGTTCACCGATGTACTTACGCATCTCTTCAGTAATGCCTGGTGCCGGAGCTTCTTCCACCACTTTCTGGTGACGACGCTGCATTGAACAGTCACGCTCACCCAGGTGAATGGCGTTGCCCTGACCATCAGCCAGAACCTGCACTTCAACGTGACGAGGGTTTTCCAGGAATTTTTCCATGTAAACCATGTCGTTGTTGAACGCCGCTTTCGCTTCTGCACGGGTCATGCTGATAGCATTGACCAGTTCCGCTTCGCTGCGAACCACACGCATACCACGACCGCCGCCGCCACCAGAGGCTTTGATGATCACTGGGTAGCCAATGCGTTTCGCGTGCGCTTTGTTTTTCGCTTCGTCATTGTCCAGAGGACCGTCAGAACCTGGTACACAAGGAACACCTGCTTTCTTCATCGCGGTGATCGCTGACACTTTGTCACCCATCAGGCGAATGGTGTCGGCTTTCGGGCCTACGAAGATAAAGCCGCTGCGCTCAACTTGCTCAGCGAAGTCCGCGTTTTCAGACAGGAAGCCGTAACCCGGGTGGATTGCCACCGCGCCGGTCACTTCTGCTGCAGAAATGATACGTGGAATGTTCAGGTAGCTGTCGATGCCTTTCGCAGGACCGATACACACGGTTTCGTCCGCCAGCAGCACGTGTTTCAGATCGCGGTCTGCAGTGGAGTGAACGGCAACAGTTTTGATGCCCAATTCTTTACATGCACGAAGAATACGAAGCGCAATTTCGCCTCGGTTCGCGATGACTAACTTATCTAGCATAACTACGCGCCTCGATTATTCGATGACAACAAGTGGCTGGTCGAATTCAACTGGCTGACCGTCTTCAACAAGGATCTCGGTAACAACACCAGATTTGTCTGCTTCGATTTGGTTCATCATCTTCATCGCTTCAACGATGCACAGAGTGTCACCCGCTTTCACAGTTTGGCCCACTTCGATGAACGCTTTTGAATCTGGACTTGGAGAGCGGTAGAAAGTACCAACCATTGGAGAAAGAACCATGTGGCCCGCAGGAGTTTTAGAAGCTGCTGGCGCTTCAGCTGCTGGAGCCGCCGCAGGTGCAGCTACTGGAGCTGGCGCTGCGATTGGAGCAGGTGCTGCGTAATGAATCGGTGCAACCGGTGCGACACCGTGACGACTGATGCGTACCGACTCTTCACCTTCAGAAATTTCTAGCTCAGCAATGCCAGACTCTTCAACCAATTCGATAAGCTTCTTGATTTTACGAATATCCATTGTTTCTTTCTCTTTTATCTTGTGAGTAAGACAGCTCAAGTGAGCTGCAGAGTGTTTGGGGTTACTTTGTTTGCAGCGCGCGAATGGCCGCCGACAAAGCGAATTCATAGCCTTGTGCACCAAGACCGCAAATCACACCTTGTGCCTTATCAGACAAGTAGGAGTGATGACGGAACGGCTCACGAGCATGTACATTTGATAAATGCACTTCGATAAATGGAATAGCAACCCCCAGCAAAGCATCACGTAACGCCACACTCGTGTGAGTGAATGCTGCCGGATTAATAATAATGAAGTCCACTTTGCCGTATGAACGGTGAATGGCTTCAATCAGCTCGTATTCGCGATTTGACTGAAGATGTTCCAACTCAATGCCAGCGCTTTCTGCTTGTTGTTGTAGATTCGCTACAATTTGGTCCAAAGTTTGTGAGCCGTAGTGTGCCGGTTCACGTAAACCTAATAAGTTTAAGTTTGGACCATTTAAAACCAGAATGCGTGATTTTGCTGCCATTGTGTTGCTATCTCCCTTTATTATGTAGTTATTGCGAATATTCCCATATTATCGCTTATTCGACACAACTTTTTTGTCAAAAGTTCGCGGTTTTTATTAAATTGACCAAGATTATAGCTAATTCATAGCAAATGGCAGCAATTTACTGGTCTTATCACTTTGTTTGACTCTCGTAGCATCACGATAACATTTCTCTCGCGAAAACGGCGATAGGAGGATAGCGGCTGAGCAGACGGGGCTTTCTCCGTGCTGGTACCACCGACAGAGTTCACTCAGTCAGGTTTTGGTAGCTGGGTAATAACGCGCAGAAACAAAAGCACCTTCCAGAGGAAGGTGCTTGGTCATCAAGAAATTTGTGGCAGAGTTAGGCTAGCTGCGCTTTCTCGGCAATCAGTTTGTCGACCACACTTGGATCGGCGAGGGTGGAGGTGTCGCCCAGATTGCTGGTATCGCCCGTGGCAATCTTACGCAGAATGCGGCGCATGATCTTACCTGAACGGGTTTTTGGCAGCGCGTCTGTCCAGTGCAGCACATCCGGTGTGGCGATCGGGCCAATCTCTTTACGCACCCAATCTTTCACTTCTTTGTGCAGTTCTGCGCTTGGATATACGCCATCATTGAGGGTGATGTAGGCATAAATCGCCTGGCCTTTAATATCGTGCGGCACACCCACCACAGCGGCTTCAGCAATCTTATCAAACGCCACCAGAGCGGATTCGATTTCGGCGGTACCCATACGATGGCCAGAGACGTTCAGTACGTCATCCACGCGGCCAGTGATCCAGTAGTAGCCATCTTCATCGCGGCGCGCGCCGTCACCGGTAAAGTACATGCCTTTAAAAGTCGAGAAGTAGGTCTGCTCGAAACGTTCATGGTCGCCGTACACAGTACGCATCTGGCCCGGCCATGAATCTAGGATCACCAGGTTACCTTCTGCTGCGCCGTCAATAACTTCGCCCATGTTGTCTACCAGGGCTGGCTGCACACCAAAGAACGGACGTGTCGCCGAGCCCGGTTTCAGCGCGGTTGCACCTGGCAGTGGCGTGATCAGAATGCCACCCGTTTCGGTTTGCCACCAGGTATCGACGATCGGTGATTTTTCATTACCGATGGTTTTGTAGTACCACTCCCACGCTTCCGGGTTAATCGGTTCGCCCACCGAGCCCATAATGCGCAGACTACTGCGCGAGGTGCCTTTTACAGCTTCATCCCCTTTCGCCATCAGCGCACGAATCGCGGTTGGTGCGGTGTACAGAATGTTGACTTGGTGTTTATCGACCACTTCGCTCATGCGCGCCGTGCTTGGGTAGTTCGGCACACCTTCAAACAGAATGGTTTTCGCGCCGTTCGCCAGTGGTCCGTAAATCAGATAAGTGTGGCCCGTGATCCAACCTACGTCGGCGGTACACCAGAAAGTTTCGCCTGGCTGGTAGTCGAATACGTATTTGAAGGTCATGGTCGCGTAAACCAGATAACCGCCAGTGGAGTGCAGTACACCTTTTGGCTTACCGGTTGAGCCAGAGGTGTACAGAATGAACAGCGGATCTTCCGCTTTCATCTCTTCTGGCGGGCAGATATCAGAGGCTGCAGCCACAGCATCGTGCCACCAGACGTCGCGATGTTCGTGCCACGCGACGTTGCCGCCAGTGCGCTGGAATACGATCACTTTGCTGATGGTTTTCACTTCCGGGTTAGTCAGAGCTTCATCGACGTTTTTCTTCAGTGGTACGGCACGGCCGCCACGTACGCCTTCATCGGCGGTGATCACAATCTTGGAATCCGAATCGATGATTCGACCCGCTAGTGCCTCTGGAGAGAAGCCACCAAACACCACGGTATGAACGGCGCCGATACGGGTACACGCCAGCATAGCCACAGCCGCTTCCGGTACCATCGGCATGTACAGACACACCACATCGCCTTTGCGTACGCCCTGAGCTTTCAGCGCGTTAGAGAAACGGCACACTTCACGGTGCAGTTCTTTGTAAGTCAGCGTTTTATCATCGGTCGGGTCATCACCTTCCCAGATGATGGCGACATCGTCGCCACGCTCCGCCAGATGGCGATCAAGACAGTTGGCCGACACGTTCAGGGTGCCGTCTTCAAACCAGCGAATATCGACGTGGCCAGTATCAAAAGAGGTGTGTTTCACTTTGGTGAATGGCTTAATCCAATCCACAATCTTACCGTGTTCGCTCCAGAACCCTTCCGGATCGGATACTGACTGTTGGTACATCGCCAGGTAGGTATCGTTGTCGGCATGGGTGTGCGCTTTAATGTTTTCTTTAACCGGATAAATGTGGGCTTCACTCATTGCATATTCTCCTTGTGAATACAGCAAATTTCCCTTTCACACCGCGTTTCAAACACGAGGGAGGAAATTCGATATGCCTATAACTCTTAGTCAGGGGAGGCTTTTACACAATTAGACTTTAGGATGAATGGTCGATTTGTTGTGAGAAAATAGGCAGTTAAGCTGGTTTTTGAGAAGTGGATCTAAGCTTACACAACACAATTCGGGCGTAAGGGTTAAGACACATGGTGAGATGAGGATCTAAACGTGGGTAAATCACCATTGGTCAGACGGACATACACCAGAGCGGCGGCAATTGCATCCTGCAGCGCATCGTGTTTGTCCTGCAGCGGTAAATCCAGATGACGGCAAATCGCATCCAGACTGAGGTCGAAATAGGCATTCGGCAGATGTTTTTCCAGCTTGTCATGATAAATCTGGCTGACTTCGATTAAATAATTGGGTAGCGGGAAGCCAAGATGGCGCCGGCAGGCAATATCGAGAATCTTTTTGTCGTAGCGGATGTGATAGCCGACCAGCGGACGATTACCGATGAAATCGAGCAATCGGGTTAATGCCTCGCGCTCGCTGATGCCGTCAATCAGATCCTGATGACGCATGCGGTGAATACGCACTGAGCCTGAGTCGAGCGATTGTGGCGCACGCAGCCGCACTTCAAACGGCTGGCTGGTCAGAATGCGGTTGCCGATGATTTTGGTGGCGGCGATCGTGACCAGCTCCGCGCGGTTGGGATCAAGGCTGGTGGTCTCACAATCGAGCGAGACATATTCCTGTTCGCCAGGCGCGGTGAACAGTGCTTGGTAGGGTGAACCGCGAAGCTTGTAATGCCAGTACTGGCGGGCAATCCAGTTCATCGCTCAGTCCCGAATCTGATAGTGGTAACCCAGCCACTGCTTGAACTTCTTCACCACATGCAGGCTGTGGCGCAGTAAATCGCGTTCTGCCCGATCCAGCTGTTTTAAATCAAGCGTATTGGCGCTGTGTTGGTTGCTGAGTTGCTGGGCGAGACGCAACTTAAAGAACTGCTTGAGTGCTTCACTGAGATTGTCGCCAGTCTCTTGTTCTAACACCTTACGTTTGACCAGAGTTTCGATGCGTTCAAACGTGTTGTTGACCTCAATGTTGTGTTCGAGGCTCAGCGCACGAATGCCGTGCACGATGGGGAAGATTCCTCCCTGTTTGATATCGAGGCCAGATTTGGAGTTCTTCACATTACCAAACAGGGTCAGCGGCACTGAGAAGTTGAGCGCCGGACGCGTAAACTCGGTCAGAATCAGCTCCTGATCGGCCATCAGATGATGGAGGTGTTGTTTGACCTGAGTCAGTAGCTCTTTGTTGCCCGCAACAGCATGAGCATCGGCCATGATGGCGATGTCCATCACTTGCTCGGATCGGGCGGCCTTGACCCAGTCGGTTAAAGTCTGCTTCCAAGCCGCTTGCGACTTAACCCATTTCGGGTTGTTGACCATCACTTTGCCGGGGCAAAGTGGGTATCCCAGTTGCAACAAGGTGTGAGACAGCTCGTTCATGATCGGTTGGCACTGATGCCATTCCAGGCCGTCTTTGATGATCAGGGCGTTATCCTGATCGGTTTTGAGAATTTGTTCCCCGCGTCCTTCCGAACCGAGCACAATCAGGCAGCAGTGATCATGCAGTGCGGGTGGCACTACCAGTTCAAATGCCTTTTCGATGATTTGTTCGTTCACCGCCGAGATCAGTTCCATCACAAAACGGGTGCGTACGCCACGACTGAGCAGGCTCTCCACCAGTTGGCGCTGCTTGTTGGATGCCAGCGCCAACTCCTCAACACTCGAAGCACGGGCGATCGCCAGTGTCAGAACATGGGAATGGGTTGAGAAAGCACTGAGGATCTGAATCATGTCCAGAATGCCGACTGCTTGGTTGCCTTCGCACACCATCAGGCGTTTGACTCGCTGGCGGGTCATCATCACCATAGCATTGAACAGGAAGTCCCCCTCATCGACATGCAGGACCGGAAACGTCGCGATCTGACCCACGGGAGTATCGAGGGCAAATCCGTCCAGCATCACCGCATGCAGCATGTTAGTCCGGGTGACGATGGCGTAGGGATGGGCATGACTGTTTTGCAGTCTGGGGTCGCCTTCGGCCAGTTGCACCAAAGCGGCATCTACCCCGTTGTCTTTCATCATTTGAGTGACGGCCTGCAGCGGTTGCTCCGGAGTGAGCAGCATCGGCGACAGGTAAATCGATTGATCGACTTTGGTCAGAATGAACTCGGCGATATTTTTCTGTTGCTGCGCCGCTTCGATTAATTCCTGACGTTTGGCCAGATTATTATCGAAGTACGCCGCAAATTGACCATTTTCATTGTACAGCTCGAGAAATACGCTTTGGGGCAACAGGTAACTGAGAGTATCTTCCAGCGCGACATAATGATGCTTGGTGTTGCCTTCAAAGATCGCCCGGACATCAAACAGGTCATCGTTGGCGTAATGAGCGTAAATCTCTTTGCCGTCAGCGGAACGTTCTTCCACGGTTCCCTTGATTAACACATGCAGATGCGCACATGGCTGGCCGCTGTGCAGAATCACTTCACGCTCACGAAAATAGGCGACGTCCAACGAGGCGCGCAGGTATTGCTGTTGACTGGCCGTCAGGCGGTCAAATGGCGGGGACTGCATGTTGAATTTATCCGGCATGACGCAAGCTCACCTTAGAGAATCATCTATGGTAAGTGTGACGAAATTCTTTCTGGCCTCCAGACGACTTTGGTCTAATGGAGGCGACCGCCAAACGGATTAAGTGTGAATAGGGAAACAGTGCGTTGAACAAAGATCCCTTTTTCGGCAACGGGACTCATTGCATAATACTCACGCTTTTAACGACGGTTTCATTTTAGGATCACTAATGCTAAACCCTTCACCTTTTGGATGGATATCCCAGTATTTTATCGGTTTCTTCTTTGCTTACGGCGTGTATCTGCCGTTTTGGTCGCTGTGGTTTGCTGACCAGGGCGTGTCAGCGACCGATATCGGTGTGTTGGTCGGCATTGGTTTTGCGACCCGTTGTGTCGCCAACCTGGTGATCACGCCACGCGTGCACAAAGCGGAGCTGTTGCTCCCTGCGCTACGCTGGCTGAGTCTGGCTGCGCTGCTGTTTGTTGCGTTTCATTTCTTTACCGGCGGCAGCTTCTGGCTGATGGCATTGGCTACCGTGCTGTTTAACCTCTGTTGTGGCCCGGTGGTGCCGCTGTCGGATGCGATGGCTAATTACTACGCCAAACGTAAAATGCTCGACTACGGCCGTACCCGTCTGTGGGGCTCGGTGGCGTTTATCGCCGGTTCAACCGTGGTAGGCTTTCTGGTTGCGCATTACGGCGCGACCATGATTCTGTATACCGCGCTGTTCGGTGTGTTTGTCTCGCTCATTATCAGTTTGCGTAATCCCAACCCTATGCCGGTGACCGAACACCATGGGCATGCTGAGCGTCTCAAACTGATGTCATTACTGCGTGAATGGCCGGTGCTGAAGTTCCTGCTGCTGGTGGCCCTGATTCAAGGCAGCCATGCGGCGTATTACAGTTTCAGTTCTATCTACTGGAAACAGGCGGGTCATTCGGAAGATGTGATCGGCTATCTGTGGAGCCTGGGCGTGGTGGCGGAAGTGCTGGTGTTTGCATTCAGCAAGCGTCTGTTTTCCGGCTGGAGTCTGCGTACACTGTTTGTGATTGCGTCACTGGGCGTGATGGCACGTTGGGGCATGACGGCTTCGACCACGGCGATTGTTGCGCTGGTGGCGATTCAACTGCTACACGGCGTGACGTTTGCGATGGCACACATTGCTGCGATTCAGTACATTCAGCACGCACCGCAGAACAAAATGGTGGCTTTGCAGGCCCTGTATAACGCTATTCCATTGGGAGCCGTCATTGCGCTGATGACAACACTCAGTGGCTGGGGATACGAACACTGGGGCGCATCTGTGTTCTGGGCGATGGCGGCGATGGGACTGCTGGCGCTGCTGGTGAAAGTCGAACAGCCGCAAACCTCGGTCTCAATGCAGAAAGCGGAGCCTGAAGCACAGATTTAATGCTGGCTGATTGAGCAATTCGCTAATCCTTTGTTTAATAAAAGTCTCTTCACTATGCCTTGCGCTGGGAAGGGACTTTTTTGTCACTGCGGTGCAGCAACAAGGATAAGCAATGCAAGGATGGTTAGTGATACCGGTGTCGCTCATGTATCTGGGCGTACTGTTTTTAATTGCCTGGTATGGTGATCGGCAGACCCGCTGGCTGGCGAAATGGCGTCCGTGGATCTACAGTCTGTCGATTGCGGTGTACTGTACATCGTGGACCTTTTACGGCACGGTCGGTCAGGCGAGTGCCAACCCCTGGTCGTTTCTGCCCATCTATGTTGCCCCTATTTTAGTTTTTGCCTTTGGTTGGCGTATTCTGGCCCGGCTGATTCTGATCGCCAAGCGCGAACACATCACTTCTATTGCCGACTTTATAGGTGCGCGTTACGGCAAATCCCAAGGCCTGGCGGTTGCGGTCACACTGATTGCGGTTGCTGGGATCCTGCCTTACATCGCGTTGCAGCTGCGTGGCATCACTATGGGGCTCAACATCGTTGCTCCGGATCTGCGTGAGCAGTTCGGCTATCAGGACGATCATGTTTCCTGGTTTGTGGTACTGGCGCTGGCGCTGTTCACCATGCTGTTCGGTACCCGCCATATTGATAACACCGAACATCACCGCGGCATGATGATGGCGATCGCGTTTGAGTCGATTGTCAAGCTGGTTGCTTTTTTGGTGGTCGGGTTGTTCATTCTGTTTCTCGCGTTCAGCCACGACAGTGTCAACCTGATTGAGACTGCGCGGGCAACTTATCAGGCGCCAAATTGGCCGACCCTGTTTGTCCACACGGTGCTGACGATGATCGCCATCATCTGTCTGCCGCGTCAGTTTCACACCATGGTGGTGGAAAACGAGCGAGCTCAGGATTTACATACCGCACGCTGGCTGTTCCCGATTTATCTGATCCTGATGGGGCTGTTTGTGTTGCCGATTGCCTGGGTCGGGCAAAGCCTGCTCGGCGGCACGTCTCCGGATACGTTTGTGATTAGTGTGCCGATGTCGGTCGGCGCCGAAGATATCGCGCTACTGGCGTTTCTCGGCGGCACGTCGGCGGCATCAGGCATGGTGATTGTTTCCACCATCGCGTTGGCCATCATGGTTTCCAATGATTTGGTGATGCCGTTATTGCTGCGCCGTATGCGGCTGTCTCAGCGCAACCACCGTCACTTTTCCGGGTTGCTGGTGATTATTCGCCGCACGTTGATCCTGCTGTTATTGCTGGGGGCGTGGGGCTTTTATCTTGCGCTGGATACCATTCCGTCATTGTCGGCGATTGGTTTTCTCTCCTTTTCGGCGATCACTCAGTTTGCGCCAGCGCTGATTGGCGGGATGTATTGGCGCGAAGGGAACCGCAAAGGGGTGTATGTCGGCCTAGCGGTTGGTTTTACGCTGTGGCTGATTACCCTGATGACCGCCACCAACATGTTGGCCGGGGATGAACAGAGCAATATCTTGTTATGGCTGATCACTCCGCCGGATGTACTGGGCAGCATGGGGCTGAAAAATTCCGACTGGGGGATGATCCTCAGCGTATCGCTCAATGCGCTGTGCTACGTGCTGGTGTCGTGGGGAACACGCTCGAGCCTGAGTGAACGGCTGCAATCGGCGGCGTTTGTCGGTACACCGCTGCCTGAAAATGAAAACATGAGCCTGTATCAGAGCCGAGTGACGGTGGGCGAGCTGGAAATGCTCGCGTCGCGGTTTGTCGGTCGTACTCGGGTGCGTGCTGCCTTTACTCAATACTGGGGACAGCAACGTGAAACCCTGATGCCCAACCAGCAGGCGCCATCCACGCTGATTCGCCATACCGAGCGGGTACTCGCCGGGGTGTTTGGTGCATCTTCGGCCAAACTGGTGCTGACTTCGGCGCTGCAGGGCCGTAACATGCAGCTTGAAGAAGTCGCCACCATTGTTGATGAAGCTTCGGAGCTGTACGACTTTAGTCGCGGACTGCTGCAAGGCGCCATTGAGCACATCGGGCAGGGCATCGCTGTGGTGGATAAGCAGCTGCGCCTGGTGGCGTGGAACCAACGTTATCTCGAGCTGTTTGATTTCCCGCTCGGCCTGATTCAGGTCGGCCGGCCAATCGCAGATGTGATTCGCCATAACGCCGAACAAGGGCTGTGCGGCCCAGGCGACCCGGAAGACCACGTGCGCCGGCGCGTATATCACCTTGAGCAGGGCTCTCGTCATACTTCATCGCGTGTGCGCCCCGATGGCCGCGTGATTGAAGTGCAGGGCAACCCGATGCCCGGCGGCGGATTCGTCATGAGCTTCACCGATATTACTGTGTTCCGCGATGCCGAGCAGACGCTCAAAGAAGCCAATGAAAATCTCGAAGAACGGGTACTCGAGCGAACCCGTGAGCTGGAAAAACTCAACAAACAGCTGGTCTCCGCCACGCAACGTTCGGAACGAGAATCGCAGTCCAAATCGCGCTTTCTGGCTGCGGTCAGTCACGACCTGATGCAGCCCCTCAATGCTGCGCGCCTGTTTGCCTCGTCTCTGGCCGAAGTCGCCAGAGACGATGAAGTGAAACGCCTGTCGCACCATATTGAAAGTGCGCTGAGTGCGGCGGAAGACTTAATTGGCGATTTGCTGGATATCTCCCGCCTTGAATCGGGCAAGCTGGAGATTCATCCGCAGAGCTTTGCGATTAAAGATGTGCTGGCCAATCTCAATGCCGAGTTCAGCGCGCTGGCGCGCCAGCAAGGTGTCGACTTTTGCATGGTGCCCTCTTCTTTATATGTACGCTCCGATCCTAAGTTGCTGCGCCGTGTGGTGCAGAATTTCCTGACTAATGCGTTTCGCTACAATCCGAAAGGTAAAGTGTTGCTCGGCGTGCGCCGCATTAATGGCAAAGTACGGATTGACGTGTGGGATAACGGCATCGGCATAGAAGAAGACAAACAGCAGGAGATTTTTGAAGAGTTCAACCGTGGCGGTCAGGTGCGTTCAGACCAAGGACTTGGGCTGGGGCTGGCAATCTCTAAAGGTATCGCCCATGTGTTGGGGCACGAGATCTCCATGCGCTCCTGGCCGGGACTCGGCAGCGTATTTTCGCTGACGCTGGAACAGTCAAAGCCAGTGGTACAAGAAGCGCCGATTGTGGCGGTGGCCGAGGCTGTGTCTGATCTCAGTTATCTGCGTGTGCTGTGCGTGGATAATGAAGAAGACATTCTGGTGGGCATGCGGGATTTACTTGAGCGCTGGGGCTGCGAAGTAAAAACCGCCACCGATCTGGTAAGCAGTTTGAAAGCGCTCGACAATCAGTGGATTCCGGATGTGATTTTGTCCGATTACCGACTCGACAATGGCCGCACAGGATTAGAAGTCTTGCAGCAATGCCGTTTGCGTTTGGGCGACTGCTTTGAGGGAATTATCATAAGTGCCGATCGCAGCGCGGATATTCTTGATGGGATTAAATCCAACGGCTTTGGCTTTATTGCGAAACCCGTCAAACCGATAAAACTGCGCGCGATGCTCAATCGTGTCGGATAAGCCGATGAGTGCGAAATAAAAAACGCCCTGAATGGGCGTTTTTTTACAGCGTATTGATGGTCAGCGGCCAGCCAATATCAGTTTGGCGGTTGGCTTCCAACTCCAGTTCCGCGTGGGTGAGCGGATTCTGCTCCAGCCAATCGGCATCGAGACTTAACGTCAGCTTGTCGCCTTCCGCAACCAAGGTTACCTGAGGCTCCAGTGCGGCGTTGCGGCGATGGCTGAGCAAAACGGCAAGACGGAACAGACGCAGTACGCGTTTACCACTGGTGCCGGACAGGGCATATTGCTCTGGCAGCGAAGTCAGTTGTTCACGATAGCGACGTGCCAGTTCCGCGAGAAAATGCTTCTGCGCGCGGGTGTAGCCCGGCAGCTCAAGGTGCTGGAGCAGATAAGCACTGTGTTCGCCGCCTTTTTTGTAATCGATCGACAGTCCGATTTCATGTAGCTGCGCCACACTGCTCAGCAACATTTCCGCCTGCGGTTCGCTAATCCACTCTTCACCACCGCATTGAGCCAGTAGTTTGGCGGCCAGCGTAGCCACTTGTTCCCCATAAGCGGTATCGAGCTGGTAGCGGTTCTGAATGCTGGCGATGGTGCGGGCACGAATATCGTCCTGACGCAGACCTTCGACCATTTCATACACCAAACCTTCACGCAGCGCGCCACCGGCCAGTGTCATTGCATCAATATTGAGTGATTCGAAAATCGCGATCAGAATAGACAAGCCGCTTGGAAAGACTAAGGCCCGTTCCAGCGTCAGCCCTTCAATTTCCAGCTCTTCCAGATGATCGGCCAGCATGGCTTGCTTTTGCAAACGCTTGAGCTTGGCCAGTGTGATCACTTCATCCATGCCTTGCGCCAACATGATCTCTTGCAGCGCTTGTACCGTCCCGCTGGCGCCAACGCACACATTCCAGCCCAGTTGTGTGTACTGTTCCAGAATGGGAGCCAGCATCTGCTTGGCGGCATGAATGGCGTTATTGAAGTTGGTCGCGTTGAGCTGACGGTCTTTAAAATGACGTTCCAACCAAGTGACGCAACCCATTTTCAGGCTGGTCAGGGCTTTGGCTTCAAAACCTTCACCGATAATCAGCTCGGTGCTGGCGCCGCCAATATCCACCACCAGTCGACGGCCCATGCCGCCGGAGGTGTGGGCGACCCCTTTGTAAATCGTGGCCGCTTCCTCTTCGCCGGAGATCACCTCTATCGGGTGACCAAGAATGGCGTTGGCTTTGCTAAGAAACGCATCGACATTCGTGGCTGTGCGCAGTGTGGCAGTACCGACAATGCGGATATTCTCATCAGGAATATCTTGCAGGCGCTCAGCAAACAGACTGAGACAATCCCAGCCACGCTGCATCGCTTCAAAGCTCAACGCATTGTTTTCATCCAGACCAGCGGCTAAACGCACTTTGCGTTTGATTTTTGCCATGGTCTGAACGCTGCCATCAATATGGCGCACAATCAACATGTGAAAACTGTTCGACCCGAGGTCGATGGCAGCATATAGCGGTGAAGAAACGGCTTGACTCATAGACGGCTTACGAATCCTTGTTCTGACGCGGACGAGGTGAGCGCGGACGACGTTGAGATTTACGGTTGCCGTTATTGTTGTTGCGTTGACCGCCGGTGTTAGTGCGACGTTGCTGCGATGAACGCATCGTCAGCGCTTTCGGCAGATCGGTCAGCAGAGCTGACGGGTCGTACTCAGACGTTGGAATCGCATGCTCGATGTACTCTTCGATGCCTGGCAGGTTAATCGCGTACTCTTCACAAGCGAAGCTGATTGAGTGACCGCTGGCACCTGCACGACCGGTACGGCCGATACGGTGAACGTAGTCTTCACAATCGTCTGGCAGGTCGTAGTTGAATACGTGCGTTACCTGAGGAATGTGCAGGCCGCGAGCTGCCACGTCGGTGGCAACCAGAACGTCCACTTCGCCTTTTGTGAACTGCTCAAGAATGCGTTCACGTTTTTTCTGCGGAACGTCACCAGTCAGCAGGCCTACGCGGTGACCATCGGCAGCCAGATGGCCCCAGATTTGTTCACAACGGTGCTTAGTGTTGGCAAATACAATCGCGCGATCCGGCCATTCCTCTTCAAGCAGAGTCTGCAGCAACGCCATCTTGTGTTCATTCGATGGGTAGAACAGCTCTTCTTTAATACGGTGACCGGTTTTTTGCGTTGGCTCCACCACCACGTGCTCAGGATTGTGCATGTGTTCGAACGCCAGTTCCTGTACGCGGTAAGACAGCGTCGCTGAGAACAGCATGTTGAGACGGTCTTTCGGCTCCGGCATACGACGGAACAGGAAACGGATATCTTTAATAAAGCCAAGGTCGAACATGCGGTCGGCTTCATCCAGTACCACAGCCTGAATGTTGTTGAGGTTAAAGACGCGCTGTTTGTAGAAATCGATGATACGGCCAGTGGTGCCAATCAGCACGTCTACGCCGTCTTGCAGTTTCGCCAGCTGTTTGTCGTAGCTTTCGCCGCCATAAGCAAGCGCTGCTTTAATACCGGTGCTGGCAATCAGAGGCTCGGCATCGTTATAGATTTGAATCGCCAGTTCACGGGTCGGAGCCATAATGATCGCACGAGGTTGCGTTGGCTGACGGCCCTCAATTTCTGGTGTAGTCAATAAATGGTGGAAAGTAGCAGTAAGAAACGCGAGCGTTTTACCAGTACCCGTCTGGGCCTGGCCTGCGATGTCTTGGCCGGTGAGCAGTACCGGCAGCGCCAAGGCTTGGATAGGGGTGCAGTATTCGAACCCTTTTTTTTCCAATCCTTCAATGACTTGCGGATGTAAACCGAAGTCGGCGAACTTTTGCTCTGTGATATGCGTCTTTTTCATAGGTATAGAATATCAGCTTAGGCTTGCAATACGGAAGTAAATACATTCCAATAGAGCATCTATTTACTGGTTAGTATGCAACCAGTTCAGAAAAACACATTGGAGTGGATGATGAGTGATAAAATTTTGCAGCTTTCTGATGAAGGTTTTGAGAACGATGTGATCAAAGCTGCAGGCCCGGTTCTTGTTGATTTTTGGGCAGAATGGTGTGGTCCTTGTAAAATGATTGCGCCGATTCTTGATGAAATCGCAGACGAGTACGAAGGCAAACTCACTATCGGTAAACTGAATATCGACCACAACGCGGGAACTCCGCCTAAGTTTGGTATTCGTGGCATTCCAACGCTTCTTCTGTTTAAAGATGGTAGCGTTGCAGCAACCAAAGTTGGTGCGCTATCTAAGACTCAACTGAAAGAATTCTTAGACGCGAACCTATAAGGGAACGCCCAGAAACCGTACATAGCAATATGTGCGGTTTTGTTTTTGGTAAAAAACATTTTCTAGACTAGGCTAATATTTAGTGCTAGTTTATCGCACGTTAATTAAACAAATGTTCACTTCTTGGTCAATCCTGCGACCAAATCCATCTTAACTAGAAAACAGATCCTATTTTGACTAAACAAGTATCCACCACAATGAATCTAACAGAATTGAAGAACAGACCTGTGTCTGATCTTGTGAAACTTGGTGAGAGCCTGGGCCTTGAAAACCTTGCGCGTCTGAGAAAACAAGACATTATCTTCTCCATCCTCAAAGCACATGCAAAAAGTGGTGAAGACATCTTTGGTGACGGGGTCTTGGAAATTCTTCAAGACGGTTTTGGTTTCCTACGCAGTGCAGACAGTTCATACCTGGCTGGTCCTGACGACATCTATGTGTCACCGAGCCAGATTCGTCGCTTTAACCTGCGCACGGGTGACTCGATCGCCGGGAAAATCCGTCCGCCTAAAGAAGGTGAGCGTTACTTTGCACTGTTAAAAGTGAACACAGTTAACGACGACAAACCAGACAACGCCCGCAATAAAATCCTTTTCGAAAACTTAACTCCTCTGCATGCCAACGAACGTATGGTGATGGAACGTGGTAATGGTTCTACTGAAGACATTACGGCGCGAGTTCTCGACCTGGCGGCACCAATTGGTAAAGGTCAGCGTGGTCTGATCGTTGCTCCGCCAAAAGCGGGTAAAACCATGCTGCTGCAAAACATTGCACAAAGTATCGCCAGCAACCACCCTGAGTGTGTGTTGATGGTTCTTCTGATTGACGAACGTCCGGAAGAAGTGACTGAGATGCAGCGTTTGGTGAAAGGTGAAGTGGTTGCTTCGACTTTCGATGAGCCGGCATCACGTCACGTTCAAGTGGCTGAAATGGTGATCGAGAAAGCGAAACGTCTGGTTGAACATAAGAAAGATGTGGTGATCCTGCTGGATTCGATTACTCGTCTCGCTCGTGCTTACAACACGGTCGTGCCTTCATCAGGTAAAGTACTGACTGGTGGTGTGGATGCGAACGCACTGCATCGTCCTAAGCGCTTCTTTGGTGCGGCTCGTAATGTTGAGGAAGGCGGTAGCCTGACGATCATCGCCACTGCGCTGGTCGATACCGGTTCGAAGATGGATGAAGTCATTTATGAAGAGTTCAAAGGTACAGGTAACATGGAACTGCACCTGAACCGTAAGATTGCTGAAAAACGTGTTTTCCCAGCGATCGACTTCAACCGCAGTGGTACTCGTCGTGAAGAGCTACTGACTAAGCCGGATGAACTGCAGAAGATGTGGATTCTACGTAAGATTGTTCACCCTATGGGCGAAACTGATGCGATGGAATTCCTGATCGACAAACTGGCCATGACCAAAACTAACGACGAATTCTTTGACGCGATGCGCCGTCAGTAAGATTTCTGCGAATTAAAAAACACCACCCTCTGGGTGGTGTTTTTGTTTGCATTCTCGCCATGAACCGCCCACAATGGCTAAGAATGTTAACAGGAGGTTAATATGCAACAAGGAATGTTGTTTACACTTCTCCTATCTCTTTCACTCTGGATGACACCCGCTTCGGCGGTGGAAATGGCTCCACAGGAACGCCAGCAACTGTTACAGGACCATCAACTGCAGCAAAAAGTGGCAGAACTGATGGAACTGGCGGTGAAAGATGATATCGATGCACTCCGTTTTGCGTTGCAGCGCTTAGCACTGCCGCAGCAGGAAGCGGTGCGCTACCTGCTATTACAACATTTGGATCAAAGCCGTTTGGTGTTGTCTCCGAGAATGGTCAATTTTGTTGATGCGCAGCGTCAAATCGCGCCCGTTTATCAAGTGATGGAAAAAGGGGAAGGCTACGAGTTTTCTGTTCCTGCCTTTGATTATCTCGGTATCGCCAATCGACTGATTAAACAATGGAATCAGGATCAGAGTGTGCTGGACTTTGTTCTCAAAGCGGAACGTTATGAGCTTAATCTGCGTCAATGGCTGTCAGGCAATGAGCATCAGGTTCAGGCTCGTGAAGCGCTGTTAATTCGTGAGTTTGACAGTTTGTCGGCGGAGGCGGTGAAGGCGTTGACGGACCAACTCACTCAGGCTTCTGTGACCAGTTGGCTACCTTCTTCTTCCGTCATGGTGCGCATGGCCCAGGTCAGTGAAGATCCGCAGGTATATAAGTTACTGTGGTTGATGCGCGCTGACTTTCATGTCGAGCAGGAGCTAGACCGGCTCGCCAAGCAAGGAGATGAATTCGCGCTGCAACAGATGATGGTGGCCGTGGATAATCCACGTCTGAAAAATCAGGCCCTCAAAGAGCTGGCCCGTTCTAAACCGATGTCGGAAGAAGTGAAAACATTTCTGGTCGAGCGATTGGGCAATTCTGAGGAAGCGCCGATTGTCGCGCAGGCACTGGCCGATCAGGGATACCAATCATGGCTGAAGGAGATTCTGGCCAGTAATCGTCAGGTGAAGAGTCACGCCATTTTGCAGGTACTGGCGCAATAACGTATTGGTACGCCACAAAAACAGCAAAAACAGCAAAAGAGGGACCGAGAGTCCTTCTTTTTGTTATACTGCGCGCAGATTAACCAATCATCAGAAGACCTATGAGTTTTAAGGATTTACGTGAATTTCTCGATCATCTGGACAAACATGGCCAGTTGAAACGCATTACGCACCCAATTGACCCTCACTATGAAATGACGGAGATCAGCGATCGCACCTTACGTGCTGGTGGCCCGGCTCTGTTATTTGAAAACCCGATTGGTTCTGACATTCCCGTGCTCACCAATCTGTTTGGTACGCCAGAGCGTGTCGCCATGGGGATGGGGCGAGATCAGGTTCAGGAATTGCGTGAGGTCGGCAAATTATTGGCTTACCTGAAAGAGCCCGAGCCACCGCGCGGTTTTAAAGATGCAATCGACAAACTGCCTGTATTCAAACAGGTTCTCAATATGCCGGCCAAAAGATTACGCCGCGCCCCGTGCCAAGATATTGTTTGGCAGGGCGAGGATGTTGATCTCGATAAAGTACCTGTGATGAGCTGCTGGCCGGATGACGTTGCGCCACTGTTAACCTGGGGATTGACCATCACGCGTGGTCCCAATAAGAAGCGCCAGAACTTAGGCATCTACCGTCAGCAAAAAATCAGCAAAAATAAAATTATCATGCGCTGGCTTGCTCATCGTGGTGGCGCATTAGATTTTCGTGACTGGATGGAAACCCATCCGGGCGAACCTTTCCCGGTCTCTGTTGCATTTGGTGCTGACCCGGCCACCATTCTGGGGGCGGTCACTCCGGTACCGGACACCTTGTCGGAATACGCATTTGCCGGTTTACTGCGTGGCAGCAAAACCGAAGTAGTGAAGTCCATCAGTAATGATCTGGAAGTGCCTGCCAGCGCGGAAATCGTCTTGGAAGGATATATCGACCCTAACGAGTACGCTGATGAAGGCCCGTATGGCGATCACACTGGCTACTATAATGAAGTCGAACGCCACCATGTGTTCACGGTGACGCATGTTACTATGCGCAATCAACCGATCTATCACAGTACCTATACCGGACGTCCACCTGATGAACCTGCGGTACTGGGTGTGGCACTCAACGAAGTGTTTGTGCCGATTCTGCAAAAGCAGTTTCCCGAAATTACTGATTTCTATCTGCCACCGGAGGGATGCTCTTACCGCATGGCGGTGGTGACGATGAAAAAACAGTATCCGGGGCATGCGAAGCGCGTCATGATGGGTGTTTGGTCTTTCCTGCGTCAGTTTATGTACACCAAATATGTCATTGTCTGTGATGAATCGGTGAATGCCCGAGACTGGGGCTGTGTGATTGCAGCCATGACTGAGCATATGGATCCGGTACGCGATACCTTGATGATAGAGCACACGCCGATTGATTCGCTGGACTTTGCTTCACCCGTGGTAGGGCTAGGTTCGAAGATGGGCATGGATGCGACCACCAAGTGGGCGACTGAGCTGGCGATGTCTGAACCAGAGGACAGCACTGATCAGGTAGTCGTTGCAGAAGCCGATATCGAGGCATTCAAATCGCAGAACCCCTTGGTATGCGATCTGTACTTACCGCCTTCAGCGAATAATTGCTTCGCGCTGGTCAAAATGGAGAAGAAGCAAGCGGGCCAGTCTCAGCCAGTGATGGAGGCAGTATTGGCATTTTTAGCGCCATACGCTGATGTGAAGTTTGTGGTGCTGTGTGACGACGATGTCAATATCCGCGACTGGCATGACATTATCTGGGCCATTACTACCCGAATGGATCCTGCCCGTGATACTGTGCGTATGCATGCACAAGGCGGCCGAGTATCTAAGCTCGTCATGGATGCCACCAATAAGTTTGAAGGTGAGGTCCAACGCGAGTGGGGCACGCCGATTAAGAAAGATCCTAAACTGGTCGCGAAAATCGATGCGATTTGGGATGAGTTAAGTATTCTATGACCCACACTGTCCGTTTGCTTCCGAGCAATATTCAGTTTGAGGTAGAAGAAGGGCAAACGGTGTTGGACGCTGCGCTCAACCAGCATATTTCATTTCCACACCGTTGCCAGGTCGGTGCTTGTGCCGCCTGCCTATGCCGCAAAGTCGAAGGTGAGGTCAGTTACCATCTTGAACCTATGCTTACAGAGAAAGAGCAAGCTCAAGGATGGATATTTCCCTGCCAAGCCTTCGCAGAAAGTCATTTAGTACTTACTTTTGAAGAGTAAGTAAGAAGGAAGCTCATGACCATTAAATGTAAAGTAAAGTCTATTCAGCCATTAGCCAGCAATACGTTTCAGATTCTGCTGCATCCGGAACAACCGGTCGCATTCCACGCAGGTCAGTATCTGATGGTCGTAATGGGCGAGAAAGACAAACGTCCGTTTTCCATTGCCAGCAGCCCATGTCGTCATGAAGGTGAGCTGGAGCTGCATATCGGCGCCGCCGAACATAACGCTTATGCGTTGGAAGTCGTGCAAGCCATGCGCCATGCGCTGGAACAGGGATCCGACATTATTATCGATGCGCCGCATGGCGATGCGTGGGTAAAAGAAGACAGTGACCGTCCGTTGCTGCTGATTGCCGGCGGTACAGGCTTTAGTTACGTGCGTTCTATTCTGGATCATTGTGTCGCTCAACAGATGCCTAACGCTCTTTATCTCTACTGGGGTGGGCGCGATGAGAGTCAACTGTATGCAAAAGCCGAGTTAGAAGCGATTGCTGCTCAGAATGAGAATGTTCACTTTATTCCTGTTGTCGAAAACCCAGCACCTCAGTGGACGGGTAAAGTGGGTAACGTACTTCAGGCGATAGAGCAGGATTTCGATTCACTGGCAGAGTTTGACATTTATATTGCTGGCCGTTTTGAAATGGCAGGTGCCGCACGTGAACAGTTTACGCAAAACAAACAAGCACGTAGCGAACGAATGTTCGCGGACGCGTATGCCTTTATCTAGTATCTAAATGGCGTTAAATAAGAAAAAGAGGGCAAAAATGCCCTCTTTTTCGTCTTTTTGCTGGTTTATTCATCGAACGGTCTTTTTTTTAAAGTTTTTTTAAAAAAGCACTTGCGCTGTTTTAATTCCTCCCTATAATGCCGCCTCACTGACACGGCAGACGCCACAAGGCTTCAGCGGTTGTCATCGAGGTGAAAGCTTCTGAAAAAGAAAATTGAAAAAAGTGTTTGACACTCTCAGTTATCTCGCTAGAATGCACCTCCGCTTCGAGAAGAAAGCTTCGAAAAGCAATGCTCTTTAACAATATAAACCTATCAATCTGTGTGGGCACTCGTTGATGATAATCGCAAAAGATTTATCAATGAACTGAGTGACCAATTTGATACTTCGGTATCGAGCACAGTCAATTCAACATTACATAGTAATGTTATCAGTATTCATTGAGCCAAAACTTTAATTGAAGAGTTTGATCATGGCTCAGATTGAACGCTGGCGGCAGGCCTAACACATGCAAGTCGAGCGGCAGCGACAACATTGAACCTTCGGGGGATTTGTTGGGCGGCGAGCGGCGGACGGGTGAGTAATGCCTGGGAAATTGCCCTGATGTGGGGGATAACCATTGGAAACGATGGCTAATACCGCATGATAGCTTCGGCTCAAAGAGGGGGACCTTCGGGCCTCTCGCGTCAGGATATGCCCAGGTGGGATTAGCTAGTTGGTGAGGTAAGGGCTCACCAAGGCGACGATCCCTAGCTGGTCTGAGAGGATGATCAGCCACACTGGAACTGAGACACGGTCCAGACTCCTACGGGAGGCAGCAGTGGGGAATATTGCACAATGGGCGCAAGCCTGATGCAGCCATGCCGCGTGTATGAAGAAGGCCTTCGGGTTGTAAAGTACTTTCAGCAGTGAGGAAGGAGGTATCGTTAATAGCGGTATCTTTTGACGTTAGCTGCAGAAGAAGCACCGGCTAACTCCGTGCCAGCAGCCGCGGTAATACGGAGGGTGCGAGCGTTAATCGGAATTACTGGGCGTAAAGCGCATGCAGGTGGTTTGTTAAGTCAGATGTGAAAGCCCGGGGCTCAACCTCGGAATTGCATTTGAAACTGGCAGGCTAGAGTACTGTAGAGGGGGGTAGAATTTCAGGTGTAGCGGTGAAATGCGTAGAGATCTGAAGGAATACCGGTGGCGAAGGCGGCCCCCTGGACAGATACTGACACTCAGATGCGAAAGCGTGGGGAGCAAACAGGATTAGATACCCTGGTAGTCCACGCCGTAAACGATGTCTACTTGGAGGTTGTGGCCTTGAGCCGTGGCTTTCGGAGCTAACGCGTTAAGTAGACCGCCTGGGGAGTACGGTCGCAAGATTAAAACTCAAATGAATTGACGGGGGCCCGCACAAGCGGTGGAGCATGTGGTTTAATTCGATGCAACGCGAAGAACCTTACCTACTCTTGACATCCAGAGAACTTAGCAGAGATGCTTTGGTGCCTTCGGGAACTCTGAGACAGGTGCTGCATGGCTGTCGTCAGCTCGTGTTGTGAAATGTTGGGTTAAGTCCCGCAACGAGCGCAACCCTTATCCTTGTTTGCCAGCGAGTAATGTCGGGAACTCCAGGGAGACTGCCGGTGATAAACCGGAGGAAGGTGGGGACGACGTCAAGTCATCATGGCCCTTACGAGTAGGGCTACACACGTGCTACAATGGCGCATACAGAGGGCGGCCAACTTGCGAAAGTGAGCGAATCCCAAAAAGTGCGTCGTAGTCCGGATTGGAGTCTGCAACTCGACTCCATGAAGTCGGAATCGCTAGTAATCGTGAATCAGAATGTCACGGTGAATACGTTCCCGGGCCTTGTACACACCGCCCGTCACACCATGGGAGTGGGCTGCAAAAGAAGCAGGTAGTTTAACCTTCGGGAGGACGCTTGCCACTTTGTGGTTCATGACTGGGGTGAAGTCGTAACAAGGTAGCGCTAGGGGAACCTGGCGCTGGATCACCTCCTTATACGAATGATTATTGCGATGAGTGTTCACACAGATTGATAGTGTTTAATAAAGTGAAGAGATTCGTACCTCTGCCCTTTAGTGCGGAGATACACTGCTGTGTCCCGTTCGTCTAGAGGCCTAGGACACCGCCCTTTCACGGCGGTAACAGGGGTTCGACTCCCCTACGGGATACCATCTTTAAAGGTTTTACCTTTAGAATCTTTAAAAATGGTTTCTTTCTGATACAGAAAGTGAATCTTGCTCTTTAACAATTTGGAAAGCTGACAAAACAACAATTTATTGTTGTTTGTAAAGTTCTCAATGTATTCCTGAATGGAATACACCAACAAACACATTCAAGTGTGCTTGGTATCGAAGCTTACTGATTCAGTAAGTCTTCAAATTGAGTCCGGCAAAATCAGTCACACACTCATGAAAAATAAATGTGTGACACCTAGGTTGTTTAACAACAACCCGAAACTCCTTCGGGTTGTATGGTTAAGTGACTAAGCGTACACGGTGGATGCCTTGGCAGTCAGAGGCGATGAAGGACGTAGTAACTTGCGATAAGCTCAGATTAGGCAGTAACAGCCACTTGAGTCTGAGATTTCCGAATGGGGAAACCCAACTGCATAAGCAGTTATCATTAACTGAATACATAGGTTAATGAAGCGAACCGGGGGAACTGAAACATCTAAGTACCCCGAGGAGAAGAAATCAACCGAGATTCCGATAGTAGCGGCGAGCGAAATTGGATTAGCCCTTAAGCTTTACATGCGTCAGGTGAAGGTTCTGGAAAGGACCGCGAAACAGGGTGATAGCCCCGTAGCCGACAGCGCATGTTCAGTGAAATCGAGTAGGGCGGGACACGTGTTATCCTGTCTGAATATGGGGGGACCATCCTCCAAGGCTAAATACTCCTGACTGACCGATAGTGAACCAGTACCGTGAGGGAAAGGCGAAAAGAACCCCTGTGAGGGGAGTGAAATAGAACCTGAAACCGTGTACGTACAAGCAGTAGGAGCCTCTTCGTGGGGTGACTGCGTACCTTTTGTATAATGGGTCAGCGACTTATATTCAGTGGCAAGGTTAACCATTTAGGGGAGCCGTAGGGAAACCGAGTCTTAACTGGGCGTTCAGTCTCTGGATATAGACCCGAAACCGGGTGATCTAGCCATGGGCAGGTTGAAGGTTGAGTAACATCAACTGGAGGACCGAACCGACTAATGTTGAAAAATTAGCGGATGACTTGTGGCTAGGGGTGAAAGGCCAATCAAACTCGGAGATAGCTGGTTCTCCCCGAAAGCTATTTAGGTAGCGCCTCGGACGAATACTACTGGGGGTAGAGCACTGTTAAGGCTAGGGGGTCATCCCGACTTACCAACCCTTTGCAAACTCCGAATACCAGTAAGTACTATCCGGGAGACACACGGCGGGTGCTAACGTCCGTCGTGGAGAGGGAAACAACCCAGACCGCCAGCTAAGGTCCCAAATTACAGCTAAGTGGGAAACGATGTGGGAAGGCTCAGACAGCTAGGATGTTGGCTTAGAAGCAGCCATCATTTAAAGAAAGCGTAATAGCTCACTAGTCGAGTCGGCCTGCGCGGAAGATGTAACGGGGCTAAGCTGTAAACCGAAGCTGCGGCAATGCGATTTATCGTATTGGGTAGGGGAGCGTTCTGTAAGCCGTTGAAGGTGTGTTGTAAAGCATGCTGGAGGTATCAGAAGTGCGAATGCTGACATGAGTAACGACAAGGGGGGTGAAAAACCTCCCCGCCGGAAGACCAAGGGTTCCTGTCCAACGTTAATCGGGGCAGGGTAAGTCGACCCCTAAGGCGAGGCCGAAAGGCGTAGTCGATGGGAAACGGGTTAATATTCCCGTACTTCTTACAATTGCGATGGGGGGACGGAGAAGGCTAGGTGGGCCTGGCGACGGTTGTCCAGGTTCAAGTGCGTAGGCTTGAGGGTTAGGTAAATCCGGCTCTCTCTAAGGCTGAGACACGACGTCGAGCTACTACGGTAGTGAAGTCATTGATGCCATGCTTCCAGGAAAAGCCTCTAAGCTTCAGATTGTAAGGAATCGTACCCCAAACCGACACAGGTGGTCGGGTAGAGAATACCAAGGCGCTTGAGAGAACTCGGGTGAAGGAACTAGGCAAAATGGTACCGTAACTTCGGGAGAAGGTACGCTCTTGATGGTGAAGTCCCTCGCGGATGGAGCTGATGAGAGTCGCAGATACCAGGTGGCTGCAACTGTTTATTAAAAACACAGCACTGTGCAAAATCGTAAGATGACGTATACGGTGTGACGCCTGCCCGGTGCCGGAAGGTTAATTGATGGGGTTAGCGTAAGCGAAGCTCTTGATCGAAGCCCCGGTAAACGGCGGCCGTAACTATAACGGTCCTAAGGTAGCGAAATTCCTTGTCGGGTAAGTTCCGACCTGCACGAATGGCGTAATGATGGCCACGCTGTCTCCACCCGAGACTCAGTGAAATTGAAATCGCTGTGAAGATGCAGTGTACCCGCGGCTAGACGGAAAGACCCCGTGAACCTTTACTACAGCTTGGCACTGAACATTGAACCTACATGTGTAGGATAGGTGGGAGGCTTTGAAGACGTGACGCTAGTTGCGTTGGAGCCGTCCTTGAAATACCACCCTTGTATGTTTGATGTTCTAACTTAGCCCCGTTATCCGGGGTGAGGACAGTGCCTGGTGGGTAGTTTGACTGGGGCGGTCTCCTCCCAAAGAGTAACGGAGGAGCACGAAGGTGGGCTAATCACGGTTGGACATCGTGAGGTTAGTGCAATGGCATAAGCCCGCTTAACTGCGAGAATGACGGTTCGAGCAGGTGCGAAAGCAGGTCATAGTGATCCGGTGGTTCTGTATGGAAGGGCCATCGCTCAACGGATAAAAGGTACTCCGGGGATAACAGGCTGATACCGCCCAAGAGTTCATATCGACGGCGGTGTTTGGCACCTCGATGTCGGCTCATCACATCCTGGGGCTGAAGTCGGTCCCAAGGGTATGGCTGTTCGCCATTTAAAGTGGTACGCGAGCTGGGTTTAGAACGTCGTGAGACAGTTCGGTCCCTATCTGCCGTGGGCGTTGGAAGATTGAAGGGGGCTGCTCCTAGTACGAGAGGACCGGAGTGGACGAACCTCTGGTGTTCGGGTTGTGTCGCCAGACGCATTGCCCGGTAGCTAAGTTCGGAATCGATAACCGCTGAAAGCATCTAAGCGGGAAGCGAGCCCTGAGATGAGTCTTCCCTGATACTTTAAGTATCCTAAAGGGTTGTTCGAGACTAGAACGTTGATAGGCAGGGTGTGTAAGCGTTGTGAGGCGTTGAGCTAACCTGTACTAATTGCCCGTGAGGCTTAACCATACAACACCCAAGGGGTTTTGTAGTGGACTCAAAGCTAAGCGCATAAGAATGTGTTGAGAGAACGAAAAACAGCTTTCCGAATTTTAAGAATTTGCTTGGCGACCATAGCGTTTTGGACCCACCTGATCCCATTCCGAACTCAGAAGTGAAACGAAACAGCGTCGATGGTAGTGTGGGGTCTCCCCATGTGAGAGTAGAACATCGCCAGGCTTTAATTTGCACTTGCTTAAACTTTAAGCAAGTCACCATAGGGCTCTAAAAAACTTAGAGTTTTATGTTGACTTTCACGGTGTGAAGCGTAATATACGCGTCCTGCCTACGTGCTAACGCACTGAAAGCAAAGCTCTTTAACAATATAAACCTATCAATCTGTGTGGGCACTCGTTGATGATAATCGCAAAAGATTTATCAATGAACTGAGTGACCAATTTGATACTTCGGTATCGAGCACAGTCAATTCAACATTACATAGTAATGTTATCAGTATTCATTGAGCCAAAACTTTAATTGAAGAGTTTGATCATGGCTCAGATTGAACGCTGGCGGCAGGCCTAACACATGCAAGTCGAGCGGCAGCGACAACATTGAACCTTCGGGGGATTTGTTGGGCGGCGAGCGGCGGACGGGTGAGTAATGCCTGGGAAATTGCCCTGATGTGGGGGATAACCATTGGAAACGATGGCTAATACCGCATGATAGCTTCGGCTCAAAGAGGGGGACCTTCGGGCCTCTCGCGTCAGGATATGCCCAGGTGGGATTAGCTAGTTGGTGAGGTAAGGGCTCACCAAGGCGACGATCCCTAGCTGGTCTGAGAGGATGATCAGCCACACTGGAACTGAGACACGGTCCAGACTCCTACGGGAGGCAGCAGTGGGGAATATTGCACAATGGGCGCAAGCCTGATGCAGCCATGCCGCGTGTATGAAGAAGGCCTTCGGGTTGTAAAGTACTTTCAGCAGTGAGGAAGGAGGTATCGTTAATAGCGGTATCTTTTGACGTTAGCTGCAGAAGAAGCACCGGCTAACTCCGTGCCAGCAGCCGCGGTAATACGGAGGGTGCGAGCGTTAATCGGAATTACTGGGCGTAAAGCGCATGCAGGTGGTTTGTTAAGTCAGATGTGAAAGCCCGGGGCTCAACCTCGGAATTGCATTTGAAACTGGCAGGCTAGAGTACTGTAGAGGGGGGTAGAATTTCAGGTGTAGCGGTGAAATGCGTAGAGATCTGAAGGAATACCGGTGGCGAAGGCGGCCCCCTGGACAGATACTGACACTCAGATGCGAAAGCGTGGGGAGCAAACAGGATTAGATACCCTGGTAGTCCACGCCGTAAACGATGTCTACTTGGAGGTTGTGGCCTTGAGCCGTGGCTTTCGGAGCTAACGCGTTAAGTAGACCGCCTGGGGAGTACGGTCGCAAGATTAAAACTCAAATGAATTGACGGGGGCCCGCACAAGCGGTGGAGCATGTGGTTTAATTCGATGCAACGCGAAGAACCTTACCTACTCTTGACATCCAGAGAACTTAGCAGAGATGCTTTGGTGCCTTCGGGAACTCTGAGACAGGTGCTGCATGGCTGTCGTCAGCTCGTGTTGTGAAATGTTGGGTTAAGTCCCGCAACGAGCGCAACCCTTATCCTTGTTTGCCAGCGAGTAATGTCGGGAACTCCAGGGAGACTGCCGGTGATAAACCGGAGGAAGGTGGGGACGACGTCAAGTCATCATGGCCCTTACGAGTAGGGCTACACACGTGCTACAATGGCGCATACAGAGGGCGGCCAACTTGCGAAAGTGAGCGAATCCCAAAAAGTGCGTCGTAGTCCGGATTGGAGTCTGCAACTCGACTCCATGAAGTCGGAATCGCTAGTAATCGTGAATCAGAATGTCACGGTGAATACGTTCCCGGGCCTTGTACACACCGCCCGTCACACCATGGGAGTGGGCTGCAAAAGAAGCAGGTAGTTTAACCTTCGGGAGGACGCTTGCCACTTTGTGGTTCATGACTGGGGTGAAGTCGTAACAAGGTAGCGCTAGGGGAACCTGGCGCTGGATCACCTCCTTATACGAATGATTATTGCGATGAGTGTTCACACAGATTGATGGTTTATACGTTTTAGAGACGATACTGGGTCTGTAGCTCAGGTGGTTAGAGCGTTCGCCTGATAAGCGAGAGGTCGGTGGTTCGAGTCCACTCAGACCCACCAATCTTCCTCCCAGAGGATTGGCACACAGTATCAACACCTGATGGGGCTATAGCTCAGCTGGGAGAGCGCCTGCCTTGCACGCAGGAGGTCAGCAGTTCGATCCTGCTTAGCTCCACCATCTTTAAGCACATTTGCTTAAGTGTTCTTAAACATGGTTTTCAGTAGAAAATCTGCTCTTTAACAATTTGGAAAGCTGACAAAACAATCTTTTAAAAGATTGTTTGTAAAGTTCTCAATGTATTCCTTAACGGAATACACCAACAAACACATTCAAGTGTGCTTGGTATCGAAGCTTACTGTTTCAGTAAGTCTTCAAATTGAGTCCGGCAAAATCAGTCACACACTCATGAAAAATAAATGTGTGACACCTAGGTTGTTTAACAACAACCCGAAACTCCTTCGGGTTGTATGGTTAAGTGACTAAGCGTACACGGTGGATGCCTTGGCAGTCAGAGGCGATGAAGGACGTAGTAACTTGCGATAAGCTCAGATTAGGCAGTAACAGCCACTTGAGTCTGAGATTTCCGAATGGGGAAACCCAACTGCATAAGCAGTTATCATTAACTGAATACATAGGTTAATGAAGCGAACCGGGGGAACTGAAACATCTAAGTACCCCGAGGAGAAGAAATCAACCGAGATTCCGATAGTAGCGGCGAGCGAAATTGGATTAGCCCTTAAGCTTTACATGCGTCAGGTGAAGGTTCTGGAAAGGACCGCGAAACAGGGTGATAGCCCCGTAGCCGACAGCGCATGTTCAGTGAAATCGAGTAGGGCGGGACACGTGTTATCCTGTCTGAATATGGGGGGACCATCCTCCAAGGCTAAATACTCCTGACTGACCGATAGTGAACCAGTACCGTGAGGGAAAGGCGAAAAGAACCCCTGTGAGGGGAGTGAAATAGAACCTGAAACCGTGTACGTACAAGCAGTAGGAGCCTCTTCGTGGGGTGACTGCGTACCTTTTGTATAATGGGTCAGCGACTTATATTCAGTGGCAAGGTTAACCATTTAGGGGAGCCGTAGGGAAACCGAGTCTTAACTGGGCGTTCAGTCTCTGGATATAGACCCGAAACCGGGTGATCTAGCCATGGGCAGGTTGAAGGTTGAGTAACATCAACTGGAGGACCGAACCGACTAATGTTGAAAAATTAGCGGATGACTTGTGGCTAGGGGTGAAAGGCCAATCAAACTCGGAGATAGCTGGTTCTCCCCGAAAGCTATTTAGGTAGCGCCTCGGACGAATACTACTGGGGGTAGAGCACTGTTAAGGCTAGGGGGTCATCCCGACTTACCAACCCTTTGCAAACTCCGAATACCAGTAAGTACTATCCGGGAGACACACGGCGGGTGCTAACGTCCGTCGTGGAGAGGGAAACAACCCAGACCGCCAGCTAAGGTCCCAAATTACAGCTAAGTGGGAAACGATGTGGGAAGGCTCAGACAGCTAGGATGTTGGCTTAGAAGCAGCCATCATTTAAAGAAAGCGTAATAGCTCACTAGTCGAGTCGGCCTGCGCGGAAGATGTAACGGGGCTAAGCTGTAAACCGAAGCTGCGGCAATGCGATTTATCGTATTGGGTAGGGGAGCGTTCTGTAAGCCGTTGAAGGTGTGTTGTAAAGCATGCTGGAGGTATCAGAAGTGCGAATGCTGACATGAGTAACGACAAGGGGGGTGAAAAACCTCCCCGCCGGAAGACCAAGGGTTCCTGTCCAACGTTAATCGGGGCAGGGTAAGTCGACCCCTAAGGCGAGGCCGAAAGGCGTAGTCGATGGGAAACGGGTTAATATTCCCGTACTTCTTACAATTGCGATGGGGGGACGGAGAAGGCTAGGTGGGCCTGGCGACGGTTGTCCAGGTTCAAGTGCGTAGGCTTGAGGGTTAGGTAAATCCGGCTCTCTCTAAGGCTGAGACACGACGTCGAGCTACTACGGTAGTGAAGTCATTGATGCCATGCTTCCAGGAAAAGCCTCTAAGCTTCAGATTGTAAGGAATCGTACCCCAAACCGACACAGGTGGTCGGGTAGAGAATACCAAGGCGCTTGAGAGAACTCGGGTGAAGGAACTAGGCAAAATGGTACCGTAACTTCGGGAGAAGGTACGCTCTTGATGGTGAAGTCCCTCGCGGATGGAGCTGATGAGAGTCGCAGATACCAGGTGGCTGCAACTGTTTATTAAAAACACAGCACTGTGCAAAATCGTAAGATGACGTATACGGTGTGACGCCTGCCCGGTGCCGGAAGGTTAATTGATGGGGTTAGCGTAAGCGAAGCTCTTGATCGAAGCCCCGGTAAACGGCGGCCGTAACTATAACGGTCCTAAGGTAGCGAAATTCCTTGTCGGGTAAGTTCCGACCTGCACGAATGGCGTAATGATGGCCACGCTGTCTCCACCCGAGACTCAGTGAAATTGAAATCGCTGTGAAGATGCAGTGTACCCGCGGCTAGACGGAAAGACCCCGTGAACCTTTACTACAGCTTGGCACTGAACATTGAACCTACATGTGTAGGATAGGTGGGAGGCTTTGAAGACGTGACGCTAGTTGCGTTGGAGCCGTCCTTGAAATACCACCCTTGTATGTTTGATGTTCTAACTTAGCCCCGTTATCCGGGGTGAGGACAGTGCCTGGTGGGTAGTTTGACTGGGGCGGTCTCCTCCCAAAGAGTAACGGAGGAGCACGAAGGTGGGCTAATCACGGTTGGACATCGTGAGGTTAGTGCAATGGCATAAGCCCGCTTAACTGCGAGAATGACGGTTCGAGCAGGTGCGAAAGCAGGTCATAGTGATCCGGTGGTTCTGTATGGAAGGGCCATCGCTCAACGGATAAAAGGTACTCCGGGGATAACAGGCTGATACCGCCCAAGAGTTCATATCGACGGCGGTGTTTGGCACCTCGATGTCGGCTCATCACATCCTGGGGCTGAAGTCGGTCCCAAGGGTATGGCTGTTCGCCATTTAAAGTGGTACGCGAGCTGGGTTTAGAACGTCGTGAGACAGTTCGGTCCCTATCTGCCGTGGGCGTTGGAAGATTGAAGGGGGCTGCTCCTAGTACGAGAGGACCGGAGTGGACGAACCTCTGGTGTTCGGGTTGTGTCGCCAGACGCATTGCCCGGTAGCTAAGTTCGGAATCGATAACCGCTGAAAGCATCTAAGCGGGAAGCGAGCCCTGAGATGAGTCTTCCCTGATACTTTAAGTATCCTAAAGGGTTGTTCGAGACTAGAACGTTGATAGGCAGGGTGTGTAAGCGTTGTGAGGCGTTGAGCTAACCTGTACTAATTGCCCGTGAGGCTTAACCATACAACACCCAAGGGGTTTTGTAGTGGACTCAAAGCTAAGCGCATAAGAATGTGTTGAGAGAACGAAAAACAGCTTTCCGAATTTTAAGAATTTGCTTGGCGACCATAGCGTTTTGGACCCACCTGATCCCATTCCGAACTCAGAAGTGAAACGAAACAGCGTCGATGGTAGTGTGGGGTCTCCCCATGTGAGAGTAGAACATCGCCAGGCTTTAAATTTAGACTCTTGAGTCTAACCAGTGCGGAGCGGTAGTTCAGTTGGTTAGAATACCGGCCTGTCACGCCGGGGGTCGCGGGTTCGAGTCCCGTCCGCTCCGCCACTTATTTAAGACCTCAGCAGCAATGCTGGGGTTTTTTGTTATCTGGGAGTGGTAAACCTCTACACTCACCAGCCTCACTGAGCGCTTCGCTCTCCTCTTTCTCTCGCCCCAGCGCTTTGTCGCTCTTAAGTGTTATTCCTAACGGCTAACGGATTGTTACCTATCTCAGGCTCTTACCCCTTCGGCTTTGTTGTCATCGCGCCTCTGTTTGGTAAAGATAGACTTCGCTACCCTGACTCTGCAGTGGTAAGGTCTTATTCATTCCGACACTAATAAAGAGTTCTCCCTCCTCAATACCGACCTATTGGCTATAACTGGCTCACTGGTACTTTTCTTTGTTAATAAAGCCTGTCAGTGACGAGAGTTTACGTTGATTAGATTTACCTAGGCTGCAATGTAGTGATCTCTCTGTGAGGTGTTAGGGAGAGAGCAGAGATATAAAAAAACCGATGCTGGGCATCGGCTTATCAGAGTGTTTGATACTCAGAGAATCTGTTTGAGCACTCGATCGGCTTTGACCCGCGTAATTTTACGAATCAGGCGCTGAACGGTTTCTGGATAGTTCTCAAGCTTTTCAATTTGTTTGTATGTACAAACCAGTTGAGTGTGCTGGAGAATGTTTTGTACTTCCTGTTCAAAACGCTCAGTCAGGTGATGATAATCATCAGTGATCAGAATTGCGTTCTCTAAGTCTAGCTTCCAGGCGCGTGGATTAAGGTTGTTGCCAGTGATGAGCATATACCGTTTATCCACCCAGATTCCTTTCAAGTGGAAACTGTTATCCCCATCTTTCCACAGATGGATAGAGAGTTTGCGGCTGGCGATATTCGCTTCGTTGATTTTCGCAAATCGACGCAGGTTAAGTTCATACAAATACGGCAATCCACCAATGGTTTTAAACTCTTGCGTCGGTGGAATATAGAAGTCATTCGCCGTTTTATCACCCACCACAATATGGACTTTAACACCGCGTTTAATAGCTTTACGCACTTCCTTGGCGACGCCTTTCGGGAAATTGAAATACGGTGTGCAGATGAAGATTTCATCTTTAGCCTGAGCAATCAGCTGAACGATGTATTGATTCAGGCGGTTGCGGCGTTTGCCGATACCGACCAACGGCGTAATGCCCACTTGATCAGGTGATACCTGCTGCGATTCAAAATCGTACCCAGCTTGAGATAGCGTCGCGCGGAACTGGCGAATATCGGTTTTAATTTCTTTGGTGGTTGGCTTGCTGTGACATGCGAGATCGTTGACCGCCGGGTGAGCCAGCATCTGCTGCTGAATGAACGCGACCATACTGTCGGCCAACACTTGGTTTTCTATCGTATGATAACGGTCAAAGCGGTAACGTTCTTTGTAATGCAAATAGACGTTGTTAAGGCTGGCGCCGCTGTAGATCACTTGATCATCGATAATGAAGCCTTTTAGGTGTAGGACACCAAAGACTTCTTTGCCACGAACGGGAATACCATAAACCGGAATGCAATGGTCATACTGATCTTTGAAAGATTTGTACATCGCCGCATTGCCTTCGGAAGAAGCCGCGCCGATAAGGCCGCGTTGGGCACGGTGCCAGTCAACACAAATATTGATGTCCAGGCCGGGATTACGTTGCTTCGCTTCATACAGCTCAGTGAGAATTTCGCGACCAGCATCATCATTCTCTAAATAGAGCGCCACTATGTAGATACGCTTACTTGCCTGACGAATCGACTCAATCAGATGAGTGCGGAATTCTTTGGCAGAGAACAAAATACCAAACTTATTCGGATCTTGCGCAATAGTTGGTAGCTGTTCGAATGGGTTTCTACGAGCAATCATAGGGATGCTTTACCTTACGTACGTGCAAAATTGCGAGCAGAGCATATTACCAAAACTCGGCAAAGAAAGGCTAGGAAAGTGCACAATTCTTACCATCTCTATGGGATGAATTGCATCGGAATGAGATCTTTACCGCTTGATGAATAACGATTAAGTAATGTTTGTAGTTCGGTAGGAAGTGTATCAGCCATTACCGGGATGAAAGCCGCTTTGCGGTAAAACTCAGCAAGGTGGCTATAGGCAAAGCAGTAATCGTTATGTTGTAAGATGTGTTGACTACAGTAGTTCAACAAGGCGAGACCGATGCCACATCCTCGTTGGTTACTGTCTACCGCCATGCCGGTCAGCAGCCGATACTGAGCTATTTGGCGAAATCGCACTACGGCGCACAAACCTTGTTCGCCGTACGCACCAATCATTAATTCATCGCTTTTGGGTTTGGTACTCGTGTAGTGCTGCTTATAAAAACGCTTTATCAAAGGCAACTTTATCGGGTCTATGTGTTCAAACTGCAGAGTTGGCATTTGTATCTGTCTTCAAAGTACATCTGTTGTAGAATGACCCCAGTTTAGTTTATTCAAAGAATCTCATGCAATTACATCTCGACGCGAACTTAAAGCCCTATCATACGTTTGGTATCGAACAGTCGTGCAAGGCGCTGGCGATCATTGGATCGGTGGATGATCTGGTGCAACTCTATAAAGATGAGCGTTGGCAAGGCTCACCTAAACTGATGCTGGGTAAGGGCAGTAATATGCTGTTTACTGAACCTTATCAGGGGTTGGTCATGGTGAATAACATTACAGGTATCGAACACCGTGAAGATGAACATCATCACTACCTGCATGTAAACGGAGGCGAAGATTGGCCAGCCTTAGTTACCTGGTGTATGAACCAGCAGTTCTATGGTATGGAGAATCTCGCTCTCATTCCTGGTTGCGCGGGGTCTGCTCCCATTCAGAATATCGGCGCGTATGGAGTCGAGTTTCAGGATATCTGCCAGTATGTGGACTACCTGTGTCTGGAAAGCTTTTCCATCAAGCGTCTTAGCGCGCAAGAGTGCCAGTTTGGTTATCGAGACTCCATTTTTAAACACCAGCTGTATGGTAAAGCGATTGTTGTCGCTGTCGGACTCGTGCTGAAAAAGCACTGGCAAGCGGTAGCCTCTTACGGCCCTTTGCAGGCATTAGGTGAGAGTTGCTCGCCAGAAGAGATCTATCACACAGTATGTCGTACTCGTATGGACAAGTTGCCTGACCCTTCTGTCACTGGTAATGCGGGGAGCTTTTTTAAGAACCCTGTGATTGCAGAGGAACACTACGCGAAACTCAAACAAACGTATCCAGAGATGGTGGCTTATCCGGCAGCAGGCGGTGTGAAAGTGGCGGCGGGCTGGCTTATTGATAGCGCGGGTTTAAAAGGTGTGAGTGTGGGAGGCGCGCAAGTTCATCCCAAACAAGCCTTGGTTCTGATAAATACCGGCCATGCTACGTCACGAGATGTCGTTGAGCTGGCTGCGTTAGTGCGAGAACGAGTCGAAGAGAAATACAGCATTCGCCTTGAACATGAAGTGCGCTTTATGGGCGCAATTCAGGAAACTTATTTAACTACCCTAATGGAGCAAGCAGAGTGAAAGAGCATAGTGTGAAACTGACGTTATTAAAGACATTGTCGGATGGTGCTTTTCATTCTGGTGAATCGCTTGGCGCGCAGTTAGGCATGACCCGTGCCGCGATCAGCAAACACATTCAAGGCATTCAGGAATGGGGCGTGGACGTATTTCGCGTACAAGGCAAAGGCTACCAGTTGGCTCAGCCACTGCATATGTTGGATGAAGCGTTGATTCAAGCTCAAGTGAACAATCTGGTTGAACTGCATCCTATTATTGGTTCAACCAATCAGTATCTGCTGGACAATGTGGATACGCTGGCATCTGGTACGGTCTGCCTGGCTGAGTATCAGGCAAGTGGCCGTGGCCGCCGTGGCCGCCACTGGGTTTCCCCATTTGGCGCTAACCTCTATTTTTCCATGTATTGGCGACTAGACGCTGGTATCGCTGCGGCAATGGGACTGAGTTTGGTCGTGGGTGTCGCGATTGTGGAAGCGTTGGAAAAGATGGGGCTGGAAGGCGTCAAATTGAAATGGCCAAACGATCTGTATTACCAAGATCGCAAACTTGCCGGGATTCTGGTGGAGTTGTCTGGTCAAGCCGGCGCGGCTGCCCATTTAGTGATTGGTATGGGGATGAACCTCATTATGCAGGATCGTGAATCCAACATCGATCAGCCGTGGGCGAGTTTGTCTCAGGTGATCGGTCAGGATCATGTCGATCGTAACCAACTAGCGGTTGCCTTCATTCAGGCACTGGATCAGGCACTGCGCGACTATGAGCTACATGGAATGCAGGACTTTGTCGAACGTTGGAATCGATTGGACAACTTTATTGGCCGTAAAGTGCGACTGATCATGGGCGCCAATGAGATTACCGGTATTGAACGGGGCATCGATGCGCATGGTGGCGTCTTGCTGGAAATGGAAGATGGGATAAAGAGCTTTATCGGTGGCGAAATTTCGTTACGTAAAGGCGAATAAAAAAGAGGCTCAGGCCTCTTTTTTATTGCCGATACTACTTTCTCAGCAGCACTTCTTCGACCGTATGATTGAGGCTTTTACGCAGAATCAGTTGCGCGCGCTCTTTGGTCGGCAAAATGTTCTGTTGCAGGTTTTTGCCGTTGATGTTGTGCCAAATCTCTTTCGCCTTGGCGACGGCCTCTTCTTCGCTCAATTGAGTGTAGTGGCTGAAATACGATCCCGGCTTCATAAAAGCACCTTGGCGAAACTTCATGAAACGTTCCACATACCACTTCTCGATCATCGTGCTGTCGGCATCGACATAAATAGAGAAGTCGAGAAAGTCAGAGATAAACACACGATGCGGATCATGTGGGTAGTCCATGCCACTTTGCAGCACATTCAGACCTTCAATGATCAATACGTCCGGGCGATCGACCACTTTAACTTCCGGCGTAATGTCGTAAGTTAGATGCGAGTAGATCGGGGCTTCCACATGTGGCTCGCCAGCTTTCACGTCCGAGACAAACTGGACCAGACGGCGCATGTCATAGGATTCAGGGAACCCCTTTTTATGCATGATGTCGCGTTCGTTCAGAATGCGGTTCGGGTACAGAAAACCATCGGTGGTAATCAACTCGACTTTCGGATGGTTTTCCCAACGTGATAGCAGCGCTTTGAGCAGACGAGCAGTGGTGCTTTTCCCGACGGCGACACTGCCGGCAATACCAATCACAAAAGGTGGTGCTTTTTCGGTGTTACCCAAAAACTGATTCAGCACTGAGTTACGGCTCTGCCTGGCGGCGACATACAAATTCAACAACCTGGCGAGCGGCAGATAGATCTCTATCGCTTCTTTGATGGTTAGGTTTTCATTGATGCCTTGCAGCTCTTGAAGGTCCGTTTCCGACAACGTCATAGGCACAGAATTTCTCAACTCTGCCCACTGATGACGAGCAAAAGACAAGTACGGGCTCATAAAATGCTCAATCGTATAATTAGAATAAGAGAAGGGAACATACAATATGGCGCTGATAATGCAAATGAGAAAGATGACAGAATTAGCGATTGAACCTAAATTCGGGTGAAAAATCATCGAATAAACAAAAACGTGCCAAATTTGGATTTTTTTTAGCTTTAAGGGTTGCAAGCTAAGAAATCATTCAATAGAATGCGCTCCACTTATGCCGACTTAGCTCAGTAGGTAGAGCAACTGACTTGTAATCAGTAGGTCACCAGTTCGATTCCGGTAGTCGGCACCACTTTCCTTAGGAGTAAAACTCCAAGACGTATAGTGGATAAAATTTGGAGGGGTTCCCGAGTGGCCAAAGGGAGCAGACTGTAAATCTGCCGGCTCCGCCTTCGATGGTTCGAATCCGTCCCCCTCCACCATATTCTAAAGGAAATAGCTCTCAGAGTTACGTGTTGCGGGCATCGTATAATGGCTATTACCTCAGCCTTCCAAGCTGATGATGCGGGTTCGATTCCCGCTGCCCGCTCCACTCATTCAAGAGTGCTGATATAGCTCAGGCGGTAGAGCGCATCCTTGGTAAGGATGAGGTCGGCAGTTCGAATCTGCCTATCAGCACCAGCTCTAAGCAAAGTTTTCCTTTTGATATATACTTTACTACCGGTAATTTTTGGTTGCGTGGTCATAAATTAAAGCCACCTATATCCGTACCTAGAGGGACAACTCATGTCTAAAGAAAAATTTGAACGTACGAAACCGCACGTAAACGTTGGTACTATCGGCCACGTTGACCACGGTAAAACAACTCTAACTGCAGCAATCTGTACTACTCTGTCTAAAGTATACGGCGGTGCAGCACGTGACTTCGCGTCAATCGACAACGCTCCAGAAGAGCGCGAGCGCGGTATCACAATCTCTACTTCTCACGTAGAGTACGACACTCCAAGCCGTCACTACGCACACGTAGACTGCCCAGGACACGCTGACTATGTTAAAAACATGATCACTGGTGCTGCGCAAATGGACGGTGGTATCCTAGTTGTTGCTGCAACAGATGGTCCAATGCCACAAACTCGTGAGCACATCCTACTAGGCCGTCAGGTTGGTATTCCTTACATCATCGTATTCATGAACAAATGTGACATGGTTGACGATGAAGAGCTGCTAGAACTAGTAGAAATGGAAGTTCGTGAACTTCTGTCTGAATACGATTTCCCAGGTGATGACCTACCAGTTATCCAAGGTTCTGCACTAGGCGCGCTAAACGGCGAAGCACAGTGGGAAGAGAAAATCCTTGAGCTGGCTAAAGCACTGGACGAGTACATTCCAGAGCCAGAGCGTGCAGTAGACATGCCGTTCCTGATGCCAATCGAAGACGTATTCTCAATCCAAGGCCGTGGTACAGTAGTAACTGGCCGTATCGAGCGCGGTATCCTACGTGTAGGTGATGAAGTAGCAATCGTTGGTATCCACGAGACTACAACCACTACATGTACTGGTGTAGAAATGTTCCGTAAACTGCTGGACGAAGGTCGTGCAGGTGAGAACGTTGGTGCGCTACTACGTGGTACTAAGCGTGATGAAGTAGAACGTGGTCAAGTACTGGCTAAACCAGGTTCAATCACTCCACACACTAAGTTCGAATCAGAAGTATACGTACTGTCTAAAGATGAAGGTGGTCGTCACACTCCATTCTTCAAAGGTTACCGTCCACAGTTCTACTTCCGTACAACTGACGTAACAGGCAACATCGAACTGCCAGCAGGCGTAGAGATGGTAATGCCAGGCGACAACATTCAAATGATTGTTGAACTGATCGCTCCAATCGCAATGGACGAAGGTCTACGCTTCGCGATCCGTGAAGGTGGCCGTACAGTTGGTGCTGGTGTTGTTGCTAAGATCATCGCTTAATCACAGATTCTGTGAAGAATGATTTGACTACGCAGTAGCAAAGAGGGCATCATTTGATGCCCTTTTTCTGCGCTGTAGTTTTTTGTGCTGATTTATTAATCGAATCGCACTCAGCAAGGAATTCCGGGGCTGAGAGTTCCTCTTGGTCTTGAACGATCGATCGACACTTTTTAGTGTTGATGGAATGGATTTGCCCTGCAACAGCGGGGTTGTTGTCGTCTATAGTAAGACTTGTGACAGGTTGGTTTATGAAAGCAAACAATGCTGAGACTCCTGATAGCTCAAGTGCAGCGGATACATTGAAGTGGATCGTCACTTTTGTACTGCTAGCTGCCGCTGTTGTGGGTAATTACCTGTATGGTGAATTGTCTGTAGTGATTCGCGCTGCAGGTGTGATTGTGTTGATTGCTGCTGCGCTTGGCGTTGCTGCAACCACATCAAAAGGTAAAGCCGCGATTATTTTTGCACGCGAATCTCGTATGGAAGTTCGCAAAGTTGTTTGGCCTACGCGTCAGGAAACAATGCAAACGACATTGATCGTGTTAGCTGTAAGTATTGTAATGGCTCTAGTGCTTTGGGGCATTGACGGCATTATGGTTCGTCTTGTTGCCTTTGCAACTGGGGTATAGAGGGTTTAATACATGAGTGAAGCTCCAAAAAAACGCTGGTATGTAGTTCAAGCCTTCTCGGGATTTGAAGGTCGTGTCGCCCAGTCACTTCGTGAACATATCAAAATGCATGGCATGGAAGAGTTGTTCGGTGAAGTTCTGGTTCCAACTGAAGAAGTTGTAGAAATGCGCGCCGGTCAACGCCGCAAAAGCGAACGTAAATTCTTCCCTGGTTACGTGTTAGTGCAAATGATCATGAATGATGAATCATGGCACTTGGTACGTAGCGTTCCTCGTGTAATGGGCTTCATTGGTGGTACCTCTGATCGTCCTGCACCTATCACAGATAAAGAAGCTGACGCTATTCTGAACCGTCTTGAGAAAGCGAGCGAAGCTCCACGTCCTAAGACTATGTTCGAAGCGGGCGAAGTGGTACGTGTTAACGAAGGTCCGTTTGCTGACTTCAACGGTACTGTTGAAGAAGTGGATTATGAGAAGAGCCGTCTGAAAGTGTCTGTATCGATCTTTGGTCGTGCAACACCGGTTGAGCTTGAATTTGGTCAGGTTGATAAACTTGATTAAAAAAACAGCTTTGTAGGCTTGTTTAAGGCGCGAAATCTGACTATAATTTCGCGCCTTTTTACTTCTGTCGAAGTGAAAAGTTTTTTGCTCTAACGGGGAGCTGATCAGTAGATTAGCGTTTGAACCCACAATCTAGGAAATATCATGGCTAAGAAAGTTGAAGCTTATATCAAGCTGCAAGTTGCAGCGGGTATGGCTAACCCAAGTCCACCAGTTGGTCCTGCTCTAGGTCAACGTGGTGTGAACATCATGGAATTCTGTAAAGCGTTCAACGCACGTACAGAGTCTATGGAGAAAGGTCTACCTACTCCAGTTGTTATCACTGTATACAGCGACCGTTCTTTCACTTTTGAAACTAAGACTCCACCTGCAGCAGTTCTTCTGAAGAAAGCAGCTGGTATCAAGTCTGGTTCAGGTCGTCCAAACACTGATAAAGTGGGCACAATCACTGACGCTCAAATCCAAGAAATCGCAGAAACTAAAGCTGCTGACATGACTGGTGCTGATATCGAAGCAATGAAGCGTTCTATCGCAGGTACTGCTCGTTCAATGGGCCTAGTGGTTGAGGGTTAAGACAATGGCAAAACTAACTAAGCGCATGCGTACTATCCGCGAAAAAGTGGATGTAACTAAAGAGTACGACATCAACGAAGCTGTTGCTCTTCTGAAAGAACTTGCAACTGCAAAATTCGTAGAATCTGTTGACGTTGCTGTTAACCTAGGTATCGACGCTCGTAAATCTGACCAAAACGTTCGCGGTGCAACTGTACTGCCACACGGTACTGGTCGTGATATCCGCGTTGCTGTATTCACTCAAGGTGCTAACGCTGAAGCTGCGAAAGAAGCTGGCGCTGACCTAGTGGGTATGGAAGATCTTGCTGAGCAAGTTAAGAAAGGCGAAATGAACTTCGACGTAGTTATCGCATCTCCAGATGCAATGCGCGTTGTAGGTCAACTAGGTACTATCCTAGGTCCTCGCGGTCTTATGCCAAACCCTAAAGTTGGTACTGTAACTCCTAACGTTGCTGAAGCGGTTAAGAACGCTAAAGCAGGTCAGGTTCGTTACCGTAATGACAAGAACGGCATCATCCACACTACCATTGGTAAGGTGTCTTTCGAAACTGAACAACTTAAAGAGAACCTAGAAGCTCTGCTAGTTGCTCTGAAGAAAGCAAAACCTTCTTCTGCGAAAGGTACTTTCGTGAAGAAAGTAAGCATCTCTACTACTATGGGTGCTGGCGTTGCTGTTGATCAGGCTACTCTGACTGCTCAAGTATAATGCATTTGCTTAGGCGTGAAATTTGTGTATAATTTCGCGCCTAATATTTGTGGTTGGGGCTGATAGTTCATTCCTCGAATGAGTGTTCAGTCTCCGTCCAAGACCGTAGGCGTTATCACTTGATAACTTAATGCAACCTACGTAGATGGTGCCCGAACCTGACAGAAAGATTTCATTTTTTATTTTAAAGAATGGGTTAACTTTCTTCTGGGACTGCACCTAATAATCTCTCACTGTTGTGATAATAGTGAGTGGTGTAACGACAACCAGGAGTAATCCAAGATGGCTTTAAATCTTCAAGACAAAAAAGCAATTGTCGCTGAAGTCAACGAAGCGGCCAGTGGTGCACTTTCTGCAGTTGTAGCTGACTCTCGTGGTGTACAAGTTGCTGCGATGACAACTCTACGTAAACAAGCTCGCGAAGCGGGTGTTTACCTACGTGTTGTTCGTAACACACTAGCACGTCGCGCAGTAGAAGGCACAGCTTACGAATGTCTACAAGACGTATTCGTAGGTCCTACTTTGATCGGCTTCTCTAACGAGCACCCAGGTGCTGCAGCGCGTCTTTTCAAAGACTTCGCTAAAGAGAACAAAGCGTTTGAGATCAAAGCAGCTGCATATGAAGGCGCACTGACTGACGTTGAAGTACTAGCGACGCTACCAACTTACGACGAAGCAATCGCACGTCTGATGATGTGCATGAAAGAAGCTTCTGCTGCTAAGCTGGCTCGCACTATCGCTGCTATCCGTGACCAAAAAGAAGCTGCTGCGGCTTAATTGCCTTGCTTTTTACTGGTTGCAAAATAAACTTATTGTTGACTTAAAAGAGAATTGTTATGTCTATTACTAACGAGCAAATCCTAGACGCTATTGCAGAAATGACTGTAATGCAAGTTGTTGAACTGATCTCTGCAATGGAAGAGAAATTCGGTGTTACTGCTGCTGCTGCAGTTGTAGCTGGTGGTGCTGCTGCAGGCGCTGCTGTTGAAGAGCAAACTGAATTCGACGTAATCCTAGCTTCTGCTGGCGCGAACAAAGTTTCTGTAATCAAAGCAGTACGTGGCGCAACTGGCCTAGGTCTGAAAGAAGCTAAAGCTCTAGTTGACGGCGCTCCAGCTGCTCTGAAAGAAGCTGTATCTAAAGAAGAAGCTGAAGCACTGAAGAAAGAGCTTGAAGAAGCTGGTGCAACTGTTGAAGTTAAGTAATAATTACTTAATTTCTTAGCCGTAAGGCTAATGGCTGGTGGTTTATTGACCACCGGCCTTTTTGCGCTGTAGGGTATGAGCGAATTTTCCCGCTGTTTAAGCGTCTCATATCCTTGCAAAAAACGTCTCATTCTAACGTAATGAGCCGTCACTACAGTAAACAGCGATTTAGTCACTGTCCCCTTTTCAGCGGACAGTTTGGGTCACTTATCAGCGAGCTGAGGAACCCCATGGTTTACTCTTATACCGAGAAAAAGCGCATCCGTAAGGACTTTGGTACTCGTCCACAAGTGTTGGACATTCCATACCTGCTATCGATCCAGCTCGATTCGTTCGAAAAATTCATCGAACAGGATCCTGAAGGACAATACGGTCTTGAAGCCGCTTTTCGTTCTGTGTTTCCAATCCAGAGCTACAACGGCAATTCAGAGCTGCAATACGTTAGCTACCGTCTTGGTGAGCCAGTTTTTGACGTTAAAGAATGTCAAATCCGTGGTGTAACTTATTCAAAACCGCTACGCGTGAAACTGCGCCTAGTGATCTTTGATAAAGACGCGCCAGCAGGTACTGTCAAAGATATTAAAGAACAAGAAGTCTACATGGGTGAAATTCCACTCATGACAGATAATGGTACCTTTGTAATCAATGGTACCGAGAGGGTTATCGTATCCCAGCTGCACCGAAGCCCAGGCGTGTTCTTCGACAGCGATAAGGGTAAGACCCATTCTTCAGGTAAAGTGCTTTACAACGCACGTATCATCCCGTACCGCGGCTCTTGGTTGGATTTCGAATTCGACCCTAAAGATAACCTGTACGTACGTATTGACCGTCGTCGTAAGCTACCTGCATCTATTATCCTGCGTGCGCTGGGTAAGACGACTGAAGAAATCCTCGACATCTTCTTCGAGAAAATTAATTTCGAAGTCAAAGACCAGACTCTGATGATGGAGTTGGTCCCTGAGCGTCTACGCGGTGAAACTGCGTCTTTCGATATCGAAGCAGACGGTAAGGTTTATGTTGAGAAAGGTCGTCGCGTAACGGCTCGTCATATCCGTCAACTTGAAAAAGATGACGTGAGCTTTATCGAAGTACCAGTTGAGTACATCGTAGGCAAAGTTTCTTCTAAAGATTACATCAACGAAGCAACTGGCGAGATCATCGTTGCAGCGAACCAGGAAATTAGCCTTGAATCGCTGGCGAACCTGTCACAAGCAGGTTACAAAAAACTAGAAGTTCTGTTTACGAACGATCTAGACCACGGTCCGTTCATGTCTGAAACCCTGCGTATCGACAGTTCGAATGACCGTATTTCAGCGCTGGTAGAAATCTACCGTATGATGCGCCCTGGCGAGCCGCCAACAAAAGAAGCGGCTGAAGCCCTATTTGAAAGCCTATTCTTCTCTGAAGAACGCTACGACCTGTCTACGGTAGGCCGTATGAAGTTCAACAGCTCTATCGAGCGTGCAGACGCGGAAGAGCAAGGCACTCTTGACGAAACAGACATCGTCGAAGTGATGAAGAAGCTGATCGCGATCCGTAACGGTAAAGGCGAAGTGGACGATATCGACCACCTTGGCAACCGTCGTATCCGTTCTGTTGGCGAAATGGCAGAGAACCAATTCCGTGTTGGTCTTGTACGTGTTGAACGCGCAGTGAAGGAACGCCTAAGCCTTGGCGATCTGGACAACGTGATGCCACAAGATCTGATCAACGCGAAACCAATTTCTGCTGCTGTTAAAGAATTCTTCGGTTCTTCACAGCTGTCTCAGTTTATGGACCAGAACAACCCGTTGTCAGAAGTTACGCACAAACGTCGTATCTCTGCATTAGGTCCTGGCGGTCTGACTCGTGAGCGTGCTGGCTTCGAAGTACGTGACGTACACGTAACTCACTACGGTCGTCTATGTCCTATCGAAACGCCTGAAGGTCCGAACATCGGTCTGATCAACTCGCTGTCTGCGTTTGCACGCTGCAACGAGTACGGTTTCCTAGAAACCCCATACCGTCGCGTTGTAGATGGCGTTGTTACGGATGAAGTGGATTACCTGTCAGCTATCGAAGAAGGTCAATTCGTTATCGCACAGGCGAACGCGAAACTGACTGAAGAAGGTGGCTTTGCTGATGAGCTGGTTACAGCACGTCAAAAAGGTGAATCTGGTCTTCACCCACGTGAACACGTTAACTACATGGACGTTGCAACGAACCAGGTTGTATCGATCGCAGCATCGCTGATTCCATTCCTGGAACACGATGACGCGAACCGTGCATTGATGGGTGCGAACATGCAACGTCAAGCAGTACCAACGCTGAAAGCTGAGAAGCCTTTCGTTGGTACCGGTATTGAACGTAACGTAGCGGTAGACTCAGGCGTAACTGCAGTCGCGAAACGCGGCGGTATGATTCAGTCTGTAGACGCATCACGTATCGTAGTTAAGGTTAATGAAGAAGAGTTGATTCCTGGCGAAGCGGGTATCGATATCTACAACCTGACTAAATACACCCGTTCTAACCAGAACACTTGTATCAACCAGCGTCCATGTGTGATGCCGGGTGAACCTGTGGCTCGCGGTGACGTACTGGCTGACGGTCCATCAACTGACCTTGGTGAACTGGCGCTTGGTCAAAACATGCGTATCGCGTTCATGCCTTGGAACGGTTACAACTTCGAAGACTCGATCCTGGTTTCTGAACGTGTTGTTCAAGATGACCGTTTCACAACTATCCACATTCAAGAACTGTCTTGTGTGGCTCGTGATACTAAGCTGGGTGCAGAAGAGATCACTGCGGATATTCCAAACGTAGGTGAAGCTGCGCTGTCTAAGCTGGATGAGTCAGGTATCGTTTACATCGGTGCTGAAGTGAAGGGTGGCGACATCCTGGTTGGTAAAGTAACGCCGAAAGGCGAAACCCAACTGACACCTGAAGAGAAGCTGCTACGCGCTATCTTCGGTGAGAAAGCATCGGACGTTAAAGATACTTCTCTGCGTGTACCTAACTCTGTTGCGGGTACGGTTATCGACGTTCAAGTCTTCACTCGCGATGGCGTAGAGAAAGACAAACGTGCGCTTGAAATCGAACAGATGCAGCTGAAAGAAGCGAAGAAAGACCTGACTGAAGAGTTCCAGATTCTGGAAGGCGGTCTGCTTGCTCGTGTTCGTTCTCTGCTGATCACTGGCGGTTATAGCGAAGCGAAGCTGGACTCTATCGATCGTAAGAAATGGCTAGAACAGACGCTAGAAAACGACGAACTGCAAACTCAGCTAGAGCAAATGGCTGAGCAGTACGACGAGCTGAAAGCGGAATTCGATAAGAAATTCGAAACCAAGCGTCGCAAGATCACCCAAGGTGATGACCTTGCACCTGGCGTTCTGAAGATCGTTAAAGTGTACCTGGCAGTGAAACGTCGCATCCAACCGGGTGATAAGATGGCGGGTCGTCATGGTAACAAGGGTGTAATCTCTAAGATCAACCCTGTTGAAGACATGCCATACGATGAGAAAGGCCAACCGGTCGACATCGTACTGAACCCACTGGGTGTACCTTCACGTATGAACATCGGTCAGATCCTAGAAGTTCACTTAGGTCTGGCTGCGAAAGGTATCGGCGACAAGATCAACCAGATGATCAAGGAACAACAAGAGCTGGCTAAGCTGCGTGAGTTCCTGCAGAAGGTTTACGATCTGGGCGAAACTCGTCAACAAGTCGACATTGCGGCTCTGTCTGATGAGGAAGTACGTACACTGGCAAATAACCTGCGCGCAGGTCTGCCAATCGCGACTCCAGTCTTTGATGGTGCGAACGAAGCGTCAATCAAAGAGCTACTGAAACTGGGTGATCTGCCAGAATCTGGCCAGCTGACTCTGTTTGATGGCCGTACTGGTGATGCGTTTGAGCGTCCGGTAACTGTAGGTTACATGTACATGCTGAAACTGAACCACTTGGTTGATGACAAGATGCACGCTCGTTCAACAGGTTCTTACAGCCTAGTAACTCAGCAACCACTTGGTGGTAAAGCTCAGTTCGGTGGTCAGCGTTTCGGTGAGATGGAAGTATGGGCACTGGAAGCATACGGTGCTGCTTACACCCTACAAGAAATGCTAACCGTTAAGTCGGATGACGTTAACGGCCGTACGAAGATGTATAAGAACATCGTTGACGGAAACCACGCGATGGAACCTGGTATGCCAGAATCGTTCAACGTACTGTTGAAAGAGATTCGCTCGCTGGGTATCAACATCGAGCTAGAAGACGAAGAGTAAACCTTAAGGTTCCCCATTCGGGGAGCCTAACCGGTTTTCTGGTAGGAAGGAGCTCGCTAGTTCACGCGGCGAGTTCCTTTTAACTCCTTACAGGAGCTGATTGTGAAAGACTTATTAAACTTTCTAAAAGCACAGCATAAGACCGAAGAATTTGATGCAATCAAAATCGGTCTGTCTTCACCTGACATGATTCGTTCATGGTCATTTGGTGAAGTGAAAAAACCTGAGACCATCAACTATCGTACGTTCAAACCTGAACGCGATGGTCTTTTCTGTGCGCGTATTTTTGGCCCGGTAAAAGACTACGAATGTCTTTGTGGCAAATATAAGCGTCTGAAACACCGTGGTGTTATCTGTGAGAAGTGTGGCGTTGAAGTAACGCAAACTAAAGTTCGTCGTGACCGTATGGGCCACATCGAGCTGGCTTCTCCAGTTGCTCACATCTGGTTCCTAAAATCACTGCCGTCTCGTATCGGTCTGTTGATGGATATGCCACTGCGCGACATCGAACGTGTTCTTTACTTCGAAATGTACGTGGTGACTGAACCAGGCATGACTGACCTGGAACGTGGTCAGATGCTGACTGAAGAAGAGTATCTGGATCGCCTGGAAGAGTGGGGCGACGAGTTCACTGCGAAAATGGGTGCAGAAGCGATCAAAGATCTGCTGTCATCTATGGATCTGCTGGCTGAAGCTGAGCAGATGCGCGAAGAGCTGGATACGACTAACTCAGAAACTAAGCGTAAGAAAGTTACGAAGCGCCTGAAACTGGTTGAAGCATTCGTTGCATCAGGTAACAAACCTGAGTGGATGATTCTGACTGTACTTCCGGTACTTCCGCCAGATCTACGTCCTCTGGTACCACTAGATGGCGGTCGCTTTGCGACTTCAGATCTGAACGATCTATACCGTCGTGTGATTAACCGTAACAACCGTCTGAAACGCCTTCTAGAGCTTGCTGCTCCGGACATCATCGTACGCAACGAAAAACGTATGCTACAAGAGTCTGTTGATGCGCTTCTGGATAACGGTCGTCGCGGTCGCGCGATCACAGGTTCGAACAAGCGTCCTCTGAAATCTCTTGCTGATATGATCAAGGGTAAACAAGGTCGTTTCCGTCAGAACCTGCTAGGTAAACGTGTAGACTACTCAGGCCGTTCTGTAATCACAGTTGGTCCTTACCTGCGTCTGCACCAGTGTGGTCTTCCTAAGAAGATGGCACTTGAGCTGTTCAAACCATTCATCTACAGCAAGCTGGAAACTCGTGGCCTGGCGACGACGATCAAAGCTGCGAAGAAAATGGTAGAGCGTGAAGAAGCAGTTGTATGGGATATCTTGGATGAAGTTATCCGTGAACACCCAGTGCTACTTAACCGTGCACCAACTCTTCACCGTCTAGGTATTCAGGCGTTTGAACCTGTACTGATCGAAGGTAAAGCGATTCAGCTACACCCACTTGTGTGTGCGGCGTACAACGCGGACTTCGATGGTGACCAAATGGCGGTACACGTGCCTCTGACTCTGGAAGCACAGCTAGAAGCTCGTACTCTGATGATGTCGACAAACAACATTCTGTCGCCAGCGTCAGGTGATCCGATCATCGTACCTTCTCAGGACGTTGTATTGGGTCTGTACTACATGACTCGTGAGAAGATCAACGCGAAAGGTGAAGGTATGTACCTGGCCGGCCCAGCTGAGGCTGAGAAGGCTTACCGCACTAAGACTGCGGCACTGCACGCACGCGTTAAAGTTCGTATCACTGAAACAGTGGTTGATGAAGACGGTAATCGCACAACTGAGACCAAGATGGTGGATACCACTGTTGGTCGTGCAATGCTGTGGCAAATCGTACCGAAAGGTCTGCCATTCAGCATCGTGAACCAGAAGCTAGGTAAGAAACAAATTTCTAACCTGCTGAACGAGGCGTACCGCAAACTGGGTCTGAAAGACACCGTTATCTTCGCTGACCAAATCATGTACACCGGTTTCGCTTACGCGGCACTGTCAGGTGTTTCTGTTGGTATCGACGATATGGTTGTACCACCTGCGAAATACACTGAAATCTCCGAAGCGGAAGAAGAAGTACGTGAAATCCAGGAACAGTTCCAGTCTGGTCTGGTAACTGCCGGTGAACGCTATAACAAAGTGATCGATATTTGGGCATCAACCAACGATCGCGTAGCGAAAGCGATGATGGAGAACCTGTCGTCTGAAATGGTGATTAACCGTGACGGCGAAGAAGAGAAACAAGAGTCGTTCAACAGCATCTACATGATGGCTGACTCAGGTGCTCGTGGTTCCGCAGCTCAGATTCGTCAGCTTGCTGGTATGCGTGGTCTGATGGCTCGTCCAGATGGTTCGATCATCGAGACGCCAATCACTGCGAACTTTAAAGAAGGTCTGAACGTACTACAGTACTTTATCTCAACGCACGGTGCTCGTAAGGGTCTGGCGGATACGGCACTGAAGACAGCGAACTCAGGTTACCTAACACGTCGTCTAGTAGACGTTGCTCAAGACGTTGTCGTTTATGAGCACGACTGTGGCACCCAAGAGGGTGTAGACATGATGCCTCACATCGAGGGTGGTGACGTTAAAGTTCCACTGACTGAGCTTGCTCTGGGTCGTGTGGTTGCTGAAGACATTCTGAAACCAGGTACAGAAGAAGTGCTTGTTCCTCGTAACACGCTTCTGGATGAGAAATGGTGTCAGATTCTAAACGACAACTCTGTTGACCGTATTAAAGTACGTTCAGTGGTAACCTGTGACGCAGACTTCGGTTGTTGTGCACTGTGTTACGGTCGTGACCTGGCTCGTGGTCATCTGGTTAACCAAGGTGAAGCTGTGGGTGTTATCGCGGCTCAGTCAATCGGTGAACCTGGTACACAGCTGACGATGCGTACGTTCCACATCGGTGGTGCGGCATCAACAGCAGCAGCAGAAAACAGCATCCAAGCGAAGAACAAGGGTTCTGTTAAACTGCACAACGCGAAATTCGTAATCAACAAAGATGGCAAACTGGTAATCACTTCTCGTGCTTCTGAACTGACCATCATTGACGAATTTGGCCGTACCAAAGAGAAACACAAACTGCCATACGGCTCTTTGCTGAGCAAAGCAGACAACGATGCAGTAGATGCGGGCGAAACCGTAGCTAACTGGGAAGCGCACACCATGCCAATCATCACTGAAGTAGCAGGTCGCATCCAGTTCGTTGACATGATCGATGGCGTTACCGTTTCTCGCCAGACTGATGACCTGACTGGTCTGTCTTCAAGTGAAGTAACAGATGCAGCGGCTCGTCCAGCAGCAGGTAAAGATATGCGTCCAGCTATCAAACTTGTGGATGAGAAAGGTAATGACGTACTGATCCCTGGTACTGATATGCCAGCACAGTACTTCCTGCCTGGTAAAGCGATCGTGAACATCGACGATGGCGCTGAAGTGAATGTGGGTGACACACTGGCTCGTATTCCTCAGAAATCTGGCGGTAACAAGGACATCACCGGTGGTCTACCACGCGTAGCAGACCTGTTCGAAGCACGTAAGCCTAAAGAGCCTGCGATTCTTGCTGAGTACACAGGTACTGTAAGCTTCGGTAAAGAGACCAAAGGTAAGCGTCGTCTGATCATCACTCGCGACAGCGGTGAAACTTACGAAGAGATGATTCCTAAGCACCGTCAGCTGAACGTGTTTGAAGGTGAGCGCATCGAACGTGGTGATGTAATCGCAGATGGTCCAGAATCTCCACATGACATTCTGCGCCTACGTGGTATCCATGCTGTAACGACTTACATCGCGAACGAAGTTCAGGAAGTTTACCGTCTGCAAGGCGTTAAGATTAACGATAAGCACATTGAGACTATCGTTCGTCAGATGCTACGTAAGTGTACTATTACTCATGCAGGTGACTCTGAGTTCCTGCCAGGTGAGCAAGTAGAATACTCACAAGTGAAGATTGCGAACCGTAATCTGGAAGCAGAAGGTAAAGAACCAGCACGTTTTGAGCGTGAACTACTGGGTATTACGAAAGCGTCTCTGGCAACAGAATCGTTCATCTCAGCCGCATCGTTCCAAGAAACGACTCGCGTACTGACTGAAGCAGCGGTTTCTGGTAAGCGTGATGACCTACGTGGTCTGAAAGAGAACGTTATCGTGGGTCGTCTGATCCCGGCTGGTACTGGTTTTGCGTACCACCAAGATCGTCAATCTAAGCGTGAAGCTCAGAAAGATGGTCCTTCTGCGGAACAGGCTACTGACAACCTGGCAGCTCTGCTAAACGCAGGCTTCTCAGCTGACGAGTAATCGTTCTGATAGCAAAAAGGCACCTTAGGGTGCCTTTTTTATTGCCTGCTATTTGCGCTGGTGGTTTTCGTTGACGGCGACTCAGTCTACTACGTTAAGCGCCCGGCGGAATCGCGAGGCTGTCTGCGATCAGTTGAATCAGACCATCTTCGGTTTCAAAGCGTGACTCCAGCAGCTCGCCGACTTGCGACAAATCGTCATCCAGTGTCTCCAGATCATCCTCTTCGTGAATCGCAGCATACTGATCAGTGAAGTTCAGTAGCGGATCGGTCGTTTCGATGATCTGTGCGTATGCCCGGTTAATTTCATCCGTTGCCTGAAAGCCAGTGGCATGCCATTTGTTCATGACCATGTCATAGATTTTAAAATGACCTTCAGAGATGTAATCGACGAGCTCCTGACAGAAATACTGTAGCTCTTTCGGGGAAGGGAGTTCGGTGACAGCGGCTTTGGTTGCGCAGGGTTGCAGCGCAGCGAGTTTACAGTATTCAACGATCAGATGCTGGCGCTTATCCAGCCAATGATCAATAACATCACTCGAGCCACCCCATTGTTCTTGCGTTCTTTTGAATTTTTTTAGCATGACCATGCCCTCATGATCCGATCATTCAACGATGATCTTTCCTTTGCACGTCTGTTGTAGTGGTACAGCACAACTCATTGTCCTTACTAGAATTTATAGATTTAAAATCAAATCTGTACAAACTCTGGTATGAATTTAGATTGCCAGTAAAATGAACGAACTGCAAGCAAACAGGAGTTGGCATGTTAAAAAACAGTGACACAAAATCCGCTTATTGGTGCGTCGTTTCAGGCAGTGAGATCTGGACCGTTGACGGAGCACTCCCTTTTGGCCGGGGTGAGCAGTGGGATCTGCCCGTAGATGCCGCGATCAAAATCGATCATCATCAGGGCGCGCCAGTGTATTGGGTCAATGCCTCGGAGCTGGATCGCGATCTTGAACTGACGTCACTGCGTGATTTGCTGCATCTGCCGGAACCCCTGTTTTTGATGGCGAGCAAGGCTATTCAGTATGGCCATATGAGCCAAAGCTTGCGTTTTTGCCCACAGTGTGGGGGACGCAATTATCTCAACCATCGCGATTTAGCGATGCAGTGCCATGACTGTCGTACTTTGCATTATCCGCGTATTTTCCCGTGCATTATTGTCGCGGTGCGTAAGGGCAACGAGATTTTGCTGGCTCAGCATCCGCGCCATCGTGGTGGCATGTATACTGTGATTGCAGGCTTTCTGGAAGTCGGAGAAACGCTCGAGCAATGCGTAGCACGCGAAATCAAAGAAGAAACGGGCATTGATGTGACCAACATTCGTTACTTCGGCAGCCAGCCCTGGGCTTTTCCATCGAGCATGATGATGGGCTTCTTGGCGGATTACGCAGGTGGCGATATTAAACCGGATTATTCTGAATTGAGCGATGCACAGTGGTTTACTCCCGAAACCATGCCACCTGTTGCGCCAGAAGGCACCATCGCCCGGGCATTGATTGAACGAACTCTGGAAGATATTCGTCTCACGCCGTCCAAGGGATAAAAAAAACCCTCCGATTAGGGAGGGGGTAAGTAAGATGTCGTTATGAGATGCTGAGTACTGAATACTCAGTTTATAATTGTAGTTTTCGCTAGCGAACAAATTTGTAACATCGAAAAAGATTGTACGCAAATTAAGCATTGATTTAAAAGTTAATAACTTGATCTGGGTTGCAAAGCTCTCCGCTCCTGAGGGCAAATCAGTGCTAGAATACGCCCCAAACTAATAAGCCTAGAAAAGAAGTGGAATACGGAATGACTGAATTAAAAAACGACCGCTATCTACGCGCTCTGCTCAAGCAGCCTGTTGATTGCACGCCAGTATGGATGATGCGTCAGGCTGGACGTTATCTGCCAGAATACCGTGCCACGCGCGCTCAGGCGGGCGACTTTATGTCTCTGTGTAAAAACGCTGAGTTGGCCTCTGAAGTGACTTTACAGCCACTGCGCCGTTTTCCACTCGATGCCGCGATTCTGTTCTCTGACATCCTGACTATTCCTGATGCGATGGGACTCGGGCTGCGCTTTGCCGCTGGTGAAGGTCCGGTGTTTGACCGCCCAATCACGTGCAAGGCGGACGTCGACAAGATTGGCCTGCCGGATCCGGAAGGTGAACTGCAGTACGTTATGAATGCTGTGCGTCAGATTCGCAAAGATCTGCAAGGCGAAGTGCCGCTGATTGGTTTCTCTGGCAGCCCTTGGACACTGGCAACCTATATGGTTGAAGGTGGCAGCTCTAAGGCATTCACCAAGATTAAAAAGATGATGTACGCTGAGCCTGCGACTTTGCATCTGCTCTTGGATAAGCTGGCGGACAGCGTGATTGAATACCTTAACGCGCAAATCAAAGCTGGCGCGCAGTCTGTAATGGTATTTGATACCTGGGGCGGCGTACTGACTCCGCGTGACTACAACCTGTTCTCACTGCAATACATGCACAAGATTGTTGATGGTCTGATCCGTGAAAACGAAGGCCGCCGAGTGCCAGTGACACTGTTTACTAAAAACGGCGGGATGTGGCTGGAGCAGATTGCGGCAACCGGGTGTGATGCAGTAGGCCTGGACTGGACCATCAATATCGCCGATGCCAAAGCGCGCGTGGGTGACAAAGTGGCGCTGCAAGGCAACATGGATCCTTCTATGCTGTATGCCCCGCACGAGCGTATTCGTGAAGAAGTGGCTTCCATTCTGGACGGTTTTGGTCACGGTGGTACTGGTCACGTCTTCAACCTTGGCCATGGTATCCATCTGGATGTACCGCCAGAAAACGCGGGCGTGTTCGTCAACGCGGTCCATGAGCTATCTAAGCCATATCATAAATAAACCAATGACATCAGCGTCCGGAAACGGGCGCTTTTTTTACCATTCAATGGAGCTGTTTTATACTGCAGGTAATCAGGAAGGAATGTGAACCATTAATGAAAACAAGAGACAGAATTGTCCATGCGGCGTTAGAGCTGTTTAACGAGCATGGTGAACGCCCGATGACCACCAACCATATTGCTGCGCACATAGAGATCAGCCCCGGTAATCTCTATTATCATTTCCGCAATAAGCAGGAGATTGTGCGTGAGATATTTGCACTCTACTCAGCAGAACTGATTGAGCGCTTTACGCCGCTGCAAGGTCAGTATGAAAGCCTGACTCTGCTCAAACACTACCTCGACTCTATCTTCACCCTGATGTGGAAATACCGTTTTTTCTACGCCAATTTGCCCGAAATTCTGCAGCGGGATGAAGAGTTGCACGACGATTACATTCGCGTGCAGGAAAAACTGCAAACCAACTTAGTCAACATTATGCGTGCTTTTGTCGAGATGCAGTTGCTGGCGCTCAATGAAGATGAGATGAAAAAGCTGGTCACCACTTTGCATCTGATCGCCTGCAGCTGGCTGGCTTATCAGTCAGCGATGTCACCAAAAACTAAGATCACCGAGCAGGTGATTCATCAGGGGATGCTGCAAATCATCTCGGTGATGAAGCCGAATGCGACCGAGCAAGGGCTGGAGCAGTTACAATTGCTGGAAGATGGCGTGCGAGCGATGCATGCCTAAAAGGGATGACATATAACCTTTCATTCTTGTGCTGGTGGGCGTGAAACTGCTAATTTCTGATGTTATTACAAGGGATTAAAAGTAGCGCTCACTATGCATTACGACATATTTAATGGTGATGCCGATGGCATCATCGCACTTCTTCAACTGCGTCTGGCTAAGCCCCGAGACAGTCAGTTGATAACCGGCGTCAAACGCGACATTGAGCTTCTGGCGAATGTGACCGCCCAGCGCGGCGATTCGTTGACGGTACTGGATATCTCTATGGCAAAAAACCGGGATGCACTGTTAACCGTGTTGGCCAGCGGCGCTCAGGTATTCTATGCCGACCACCATCAGGCTGGTGACATTCCTCAGCATGAGCAGTTAGATGTGCACATCAATCTGGATGCCAATATGTGTACCGCATTGATTGTGGATACGCTGCTCGAAAGCCAGTTTCACCATTGGGCCATCACCGCAGCTTACGGAGATAACTTGCTCAGCGTTGCCGATGCTCTGGCAGCCAAGGCAGGTTTACCTCCTGAACAAGCCGAGCAGTTAAAAGAGTTGGGCACCCTGATCAACTATAACGGCTATGGTCAATCCGTCAGTGACCTACATTACCATCCCGCAGATTTGTTCCGTGCACTACTAGGCTACTCATCGCCGTTTGAGGTGATTGCTGACCCGACATCGCCTTATGCTGTACTCAAACAGGCGTACGAACAGGATATTGCTCAGGCGCTGGCCAAACCAGCTGTGTATGAGAGCCAAACACTGCGCGTATTTGCACTTGCCGATGAAGCGGCATCACACCGGGTGAGTGGGGTATATGGTAATTTGCTGGCGAATCAAAAGCCGGATCAAGCGCATGTGGTGTTGACCGTGGCAGACGATGAGAGTTATACGGTCTCGCTACGTGCCCCTTTGAGCAAAAAGCACGGCGCGGGCACGCTGTGCAGTCAGTTCACTACGGGGGGCGGTCGGGAAGCGGCAGCGGGGATCAATCGGCTGCCAAAGCAAGATTTAGCGTGCTTGATCGCCAGCGTTGAAGCGTATTACGCCTAGAAGTAACAAGGCCGCTCACAGAGCGGCCTTGTTTAAAAACAGAGGTTAGCTTAGCGGGTCAGCCAGTTACGTGGGTTTTCCGCTTTACTGTTGCGGCGGATTTCAAAGTAGAGTGCCGGGCGGGACTGACCGCCGGTATCGCCTGCCAGTGCCAGTGTTTCACCAGCAGTGACTTTATCGCCTTCTTTTTTCATCAGCGTTTGGTTGAAGCCGTACAGCGTCATATCGCCTTTACCGTGATCAAGCAAGACGACTAAGCCATAACCGCGCAGATATTCGGCAAACACCACTGTGCCGGAATAAACGGCTTTAACAGGCTGGCCGTAATTGGCATCAATCACTAAACCTTTCCAATCGATCTGACCGGTTTGTCGCTCACCAAACTGATGCAGCACCTGGCCTTTGAGTGGCCACGGCAGTTTACCGCGCTGCTGGCTGATTCCGTCCATCGGCACGGCGTTACGTTTGGCTGCTTTGGCAATTTCCGCTTTGAGGCGGGTTTCGTTGCGTTGCAGTTCTGCCAGATACACTTTGTCACCAGAAATGCTTTTCTGAATTTTGCCCAGAGTCTGACGGCGGTCAGATTGCGTCTTGGCTAATTGATCGCGCTTGCGCGTCTGTTCTTCCAGCAGTGAGGTGATCTGATCGCGCTCGAGTTGCAGTTGGCGTTCATTGTCGTTCAGAGCCTGACGCGTGGCCTCTAATTCGGCAATGGTATCGGTTCGGGCTTTGGCCAAATGTTGGTAATACTGGCTGATACGGTCTTCTTCAACACCGTTGTTGAGTAAATCGCCGCTCGCTTTGGCACGCTGAGTAATGTAGTAAGTCTGCAGCAGCTCAGCGAGTTTATCCGCCTGCTGTTTACGTTGGCTTTCCAGTGCGGCAATTTTTTGTTTCAAGCGGCCAATGTTGGCGTTGGCTTCAGCCAGTTGGTTTTTGGTCTGCTTGATCTGGTTTTCCAAACCGGAAATACCCACTTCCTGTTGTTTGAGGGCCTGTTGCAGTTGATCCAGTGTTTTCTGTTGTTGTGATAACGACTGTTGCTGGCGCGAGATTTCGCTTTTAACGCCTTTCAGCTCCTGTTGTGAGGCAGCCAAGACGCTGGACGGCAGTAATCCGGCGCTGAGACACACCAATAACAGGCTTCGGCAGAAACGCGAAGAGGGCTGGAAAGTTGATAACGTCATGTTTTTACGATAATCACGATTGGAATCACTGAGCACTCAGTATACCCAATGTGACGCATGAGGCGAGTGTGGCAGGTAAAAAGTTTGCAATTGTTCCGATGTGAACGGTAAAAAAGATAAAAAAAGCCCCGATGATATCGGGGCTTGTGCAATCGTTCGTGCGCGTGAATTACGCGAACAGAACCTGACCAGACATTTCAGCCGGGATCTCTTGATCCGTCAGTGCCAGCATGGTTGGGGCAAGGTCAGACAGTTTACCGCCCTCTTTCAGAGCAATGTCTTTGCTACCCACGTAGATCAGCGGTACTGGCAGGTTGGTGTGCGCAGTGTGCACACCGCCAGTCTCTGGGTTCACCATCATTTCCGCGTTACCGTGGTCTGCAGTGATCAGCAGTTGACCATCCACTTCTTTGATGGCTTCCACAACACGACCGATGCATTCGTCAACCGCTTCACACGCTTTAACCGCAGCTTCGTAAACGCCAGTGTGGCCTACCATGTCGCCGTTCGGGTAGTTACAGATGATCGCATCGTATTTACCTGATTTGATCGCGGCAACCAGCTTGTCAGTCAGCTCTTTAGAGCTCATTTCAGGCTGAAGATCGTAGGTCGCAACTTTTGGAGATGCCACCAGTTGACGCTCTTCACCGTCAAATTCGTTTTCAACACCGCCGTTGAAGAAGAACGTCACGTGCGCGTATTTCTCAGTTTCAGAGATACGCAGCTGAGTTTTACCTGCTTTAGACAACCATTCACCATAAGTGTTTTCTAGTGATGCTGGTGGGAAAGCAGCGGGTAGTGGAATGTCTGCTGCGTATTGAGTCAGCATAACAAAGTTCAGGGCTGGGAAGACTTTGCGCTCAAAGCCCGCGAAATCCGTCACGAAAGTGCGAGTGATTTGACGTGCACGGTCAGCACGGTAGTTCATGAACAGTACCGCGTCGCCGTCTTGCATTGCTGCAGACTCTTGACCTTCAGCACGGATTTCAGTGGCTTTTACGAACTCATCGTTTTCGTCGCGAGCGTAAGCCGCTTGCAGTGCTTCTACCGCAGAGCCGTAAGTGAATTCACCTTGCGCCGCAGTCAGTACATCGTAAGCTTTTTCAACGCGTTCCCAGTTGTTGTCACGGTCCATCGCGTAGTAACGACCAACCACAGAGGCGATACGGCCTTTACCCAGTTTCGCGAACAGTTCGTCAAAACGTTTCAGTGATGCTTCTGCGCTGCGAGGCGGAGTATCACGGCCATCCAGGAAGCAGTGCAGATAAATTTTCTCAGCGCCACGTGCTGCTGCCATTTCAACGGCTGCGTAGATGTGATCTTCGTGAGAGTGAACGCCACCCGGAGACATCAGACCCATCAGGTGTACGGCTTTGCCCGCTGCGACTGCTTGGTCGATAGCGGTAACCAGTACTGGGTTTTGTTGGAATTCGCCGTCTGAGATCGCTTTAGTGATGCGAGTCAGATCTTGATACACGATGCGACCGGCACCGATGTTAGTGTGGCCCACTTCAGAGTTACCCATTTGACCGTCAGGCAGACCTACGTCCATACCTGAAGCCGAGATAAGAGTGTGTGGGTTATTCGCCATCAGACCATCAAGAACCGGAGTGTTTGCGTTGTTGATCGCGTTGCTTGAGTTGTCTTCACGGTAACCCCATCCATCCAGGATCACCAGAGCCATAGGCTTCTTAGCTGACATAGTTATGACCTCGTCAAATTCAAAGTAACTAGAAATCGAAATTAGCGTAATTTTACTACACTTTGGTGTGCTTGCAGTAGGTTAAGATCAATGATTCTCCCTATCAATGCAATAAAACGTTGCCTATTGATCAAAATTGACCGTCTGTCAGGACAGGCTCGGTCTTAGTACACCAATATTCCGGTACCCATCACGGCCACCAGTGCGCCAAGCCAGGCGAATCGGTTCGGCCTTTGCTTGGTATAGACCCAAAGTATAGGCAAAAGCATGATGGGTGTGGTGGAGGAAAGTAGCGCCACCATCCCGACATTGCCTTCACGCAGTGCATACAGAATCAGAGTCATGCCCACCGCCATGGCCAGAAAACCGTTCACGGCAGTGATAGCAAATATTTTGCCATTCATCGGCTGAGTTGGGCGGGCAATCCGCGCGCCGCTGGCACGCAGCAGCGAGTGAGCGGCAAACGCGGTCATCATGCGAATCGCAGAAGCCGCCACCGGGTCGATCGCTGTTTGCATAATCGGTTTCGCAATAATGCCACCCAGCGCCTGACACATCGCTGCCGTCAGGCCGAGGCCGACGCCGACCCAAACGCTGCCGCTGATCGTCTCCAGACTATTGTTGGTTTGACCACGGCGACCAAAAAAGATTGCAGTCAATACACCGGAAAAGACCAGTGCCGAACCCAGTAATTCCCCCGGTGTCATGCTTTCACTGAACAGGAAGTAGCCGAGAATGGCAGAAAAAACAGCATGACAAGAAAACAGCAGGCCAGCCTGACGCGGCCCCATGCGGTTTAAACAGGCAAACAGTGCGGTGTCACCAATGAAAATACCGATCAAGCCCGAGAGCATCATTGGAGTGACGGCGCTGGTGTCGACACTCGACCAGCCTCCGCTAAGCAGCGCAATGGTGCCAAGGATCACAGAAGTACATCCCATGCGCCAGCGACTATAGGTAAAGGTGCCCAGATAGCGGGCAGGGGTAACAGACATCAGGCCAGCAATGGCCCACAGAAAGGCAGCGGCGAGAGCCAGCCACTCGAATCCCATAGAATCGTCCTTGACAGTGCGCGGGAGAAATAGGCTCTCAATATGCCATTAAGGGTAGGTAAAACAAAGCAAATTCACGGTCGATCATGCCCTGTATTTACAGGGCATGAGGGCCAATGAAATCAGACTTTAAATCGACTGATCTCATGACGCATCGCATCGGCAGCGCTGTGCATCTCGCTTGCACTTTCACTGCTCTGCTGTGCCTGATACGCCAGATCGTCTGAGGCATCTTTGATGCCTTGTGTATTGCGGCTGATGTCTTCGCTCACCGCACGTTGTTCTTCGGCCGCGCTGGCGATTTGCAATGCCATGTCGTTGATTTCCGTGATGGCTTGAGTGATGCTCGCGAGGCTGTCTTGAGCCTGCTGGGCATAGGAGACACTGCTGTCGGCCAGTGAGGTACTGCTTTCCATGCTTTCGACCGCCTGCTGCGTGTTGCGCTGCAGGGTTTCAATCATGGTGCGAATCTCTTCTGTCGAGCCGTGGGTACGTTGGCTCAGCACGCGCACTTCATCGGCCACCACAGCAAAACCGCGGCCCTGATCGCCCGCTCGCGCCGCTTCAATCGCTGCGTTGAGAGCAAGTAGGTTTGTTTGCTCGGCAATGCCCTGAATGGTCGACAGGATCTGGTTGATACTCTGTGCGTTGCTTTCCAGTTCGCGGATCACGCTCGCCGCATTGGTGACCTGATTGGCCAGATCGGTGATCGCCTGACGGTTTTTACCAATCACGGATTGACCTTCTTCACAAGCCGACGCCGAGGCTTGCGAAGCATTCGCGGTCAGCTCTGCATGGCTGGCGACTTCAGCCGCCGTCGCTGACATCTCATGAATCGCGGTGGCGATTTGGTTGACGTCATCCTGCTGGCGTTTAACGCGATCAGTGGACTGAATCGAGAGAGACTTGGCGTGTTGCGCCTGAGACGACAGGCTATGGCTGTGCTCCACAATGTCTTTGAGCATGGTTTGCATCTGGCTGATGAACTGATTGACCTTCTCCGCCAGTTCACCAATTTCATCTTTGCGTTCAATGTTGACGCGCTGGGTCAGATCACCTTCACCACGTGACAGCTCTTGCAGAGCGCCGGACAGTACTTGCAGCGGTTGCAGCAGGCGATTGACCACCCAGGTGCTGGCCAGGGCAATGAGCACGTACAGAATCAGCGTAGCGATTGAAGTAAAAGTAATCTGGTCGCTGACCGATGCGTAAGCCATGCCGTGATCCACCACGATACCCAGCAGCCAGTTGGTGCCCGCGATTTTGCTCACGTAGATCAATTGATCATCGCGGCTCGGCCACTGTATCTGGCTGGCGTGATCTGCCGCCGCCAGTTGCTGCATTGTCTGTGCGGAAAGCTGCGGGTTGAGTTCGGTCAGCGGTTTCTGGCTCAGTTTTTCATCCTGATAGGCGACGATTTTATTATTACCGTCGACTAAAAATGCAAAGCCGTTGTTGTCGAGCTTGATACTCAACACTTGCTTGATCAGGTTGGTGACGGTCAGGTCAGCGGCCAACACGCCCTGACGACTGCCGCGAAATGCTTTGGCAAAACTGACCACGATACTGCCATCGAAATCCTGATAAGGTTCAGTCAATACTAAGCCGGAATTGGCCATCGCATCTTGATACCAAGGGCGAGTACGAGGGTCGTAATCGGCTGGCCAGTCTTCACTTTTATCGCCGTAGGCAATCGTGCCATCGCTGAAACCAGCGTACACCGAGAGAAACTGACCGGCGTGTTTGGTCACCAGCAGTTCGCGGTCGGTGTTTTCGCCGCTGGCGATGCGGGATTCGTTGGCCAGCATCATGTCACTGCGAATCGACAACCAGTCACTGATATAGCGGCTGGTGGCCAGGCTGACGTTAGCCATTTCACTGTTGATGGATTTGGTGGTCTCCTGACGTAACTGACTGATGGAGTTCCATGCCTGCACGCCACTGACGATGGCGATGATGATCGCAATCGCGACCTGAATTTTGAATTTAATCGTATGTCTCATACTCTGCCCTTCCTGCCGGACAATCTCATCCTGCTGATAGAAATAACTGAAAATTAATCCAATAAGCGTGAATAGTTAATTTAAATTACTGAAATGCGGTTAATTTTAGTGATTGTTCAGCAAAAGCGTAAGAAATTATCGTGCGGATTAATTTGATCGCGATCGATTATTAATTGCTCAGAAACCCGGTTAATAAGGGAATTATGGACGAAAATTTCGAGCCCGTGACTTGTGTCCAATAAAATACAAGTCACGGGTTGACGTTTCAGCCGAGAATAGCGGCGGCGATGTAGACAATCGCCAGGCCAATGACACCGATGATTAAGCCGGTTTTGGCCATGTCTTTGCTCTGGATGAGACCGGTTGAGTAGGCGAGTGAGTTAGGCGGCGTCGATACCGGCAGAATCATCCCCAGTGAGGCGGAAAAGGCCACGACCACTAACAGGCCTTGCAGGCCGCCGACATCGCTCAGGCTGTTCATGGTCGCACCAATCGCTGCTGCGATGGGCATCAGCAGGTTGGCGGTTGCGGTGTTGGACATAAAGTTGGCCATGACCCAGCACACCAGCGACAGAGTGATCACCACCGACATCGGTGACAGGGATTCATAATCGATGGCGTGCGCCAGTGCTGTCGCCAGTCCGGTCTGTTCCAGACCAATACCGATCGCAATCCCCCCGGCAACCAGCCACAGAACATCCCAGTTGATCTGCTTGAGTTCTTCTTTGCCCATGATGCCCGTCAGCGTAAATACCGCCAGCGGAATAATCGATACCACGTAAGTGTTCATGCCGTGCAGTGAGGTGGTCATCCACAGCAAAATTGTGGCGGCGAAGGTAACGTAAACCACAACTGCCCGCCAGTTACGCTGGAAGGTGCCATCGAGTTTGAGCGTCATGGTCGGTTGTGAAGAAGGAAACAGTTTTTGCAGCAGGAACCAGGCAATCGTCAGTTGGATTAGCACAAACGGTAAACCCATCATCATCCACGACAAAAAGCTGATGCTGTTCTCACCGGTCAAATATTGTAGTGCGATCGCGTTGGGCGGTGTGCCGATGGGGGTGGCGATACCGCCAGTATTGGCTGCAATCGGGATACACAGCACCAGCGCCTTAATGCCGAGGTCACCTTTCGGTGCCGATGCGACAATCGGCCCCAACAGTGCCAGCATCATCACGGTGGTTGCGGTGTTGGACATGAACATCGAAAACACGGAAGTGATCAGCATCAGGCCGAGCATGATGTATTTCGGTTGATTACCAAACGGCTTGAGTAGCACGCGGGCGAGGTTGTTATCGAGTTCATACTTCGAGGCGGCGATGGCCAGCGCAAAGCCGCCCATAAACAGAATGATGATCGGTGATGAGAAGGCGCTGAAAATTTCCGTGTAAGGCAACAGATGGCCGAGGTCATGGCCCTCGACAGGGGCGCGAAACGGATGCAGCCCTTTGTCGGAAATCATCACCAGTTCAAGGGCAATGATCAGAATCGAGGTGGCAAAGACGGGCACTGGTTCCAATACCCACAATAGTGCGGCCAGCAGAAATATCGCCAACAGACGATGTTGCACCAGCGTGAGGTCGTTGATCGGAATGGCATCGATGGGCAGCATCAGCACCAGTAGAGGGAGCCCGAAACTGAGCGCGAGCCGCAGGAGAAGGCCCTTATCCAGAGTCTGCATAGCGTCTTCCTTGATGAATGAGAACATGACTGCAGACAGGGTAAAGCTTTGAAACAAAAAGGTCTTAGAGGGGAGACAAAGTTTTGCATTTTATGCGCCGTTCGCACCAGGAAGTGTGCAGAACGTCAAAAACAAACATCCCGGCAGAGCCGGGATGTTAAAGCGATTAAGCTTTGTGCGCGTATGGGGTACCGAGCAGAGTCGGAGCATTAAGCTGCATGCTGTCATCAAAACGAATCGCGTCTTTCGCGAACAGGTTAATCACCGTTGAGCCAAGCTTGAAGCGACCCATTTCTTCGCCTTTCTTCAGCACCACAGATGTGTTGCCCGTCGCCGGATAATCCCAGCGGTAAACGGTATTGCCGCGCGGTGGCGTGACTGTACCTGCCCAGATCAGTTCGATGCTGCCAACGATAGTTGCGCCAACCAGTACCTGAGCCATTGGGCCGAATTCGGTATCGAAAATACATACGACACGTTCATTGCGGGCAAACAGATTTGGCACGTTTTCCGCCGTCAGTGGGTTCACAGAGAACAGATCGCCCGGTACATAAATCATCTGACGCAGGGTACCATCGCATGGCATATGGACGCGGTGGTAATCGCGAGGCGAGAGATACAGCGTGGCGAATTCACCGTCGCGGAATTCTTCTGCCAGTTTGGCATCGCCGCCCAGCAGTTCTTGGGCTGAGAAATCGTGGCCTTTGGCCTGAATCAGTTTGCCATCATTGATGGGACCAAACTGGCTCACGCAGGCATCGGCCGGGTGCGTAATCACATCAGCACCCTCTGCGACCGGGCGCATTCCTGGCTTGAGTTCACGCACGAAAAATTCGTTAAAAGTTTTAAAATGCTTAGGATCTGAATGCAATGCTTCGTCCATGTTGACGTTGTATTGCTTGATAAACCAGCGAATGATGGCTGTGGTCAGACCGCCGGCTTTGGCTGAAGCCAGTTTACCCATCAAACGGGTCAGGCCGTGTTGTGGAATCCAGTATTGCAGTCCAACTTTAATCTTGTCCATTGTAAGTCATTCCAATGTGTTTAATCTTTGGGCGCGGAATGTTACTGAAATTCGTTAGTGATGTCAGCATTTATCCCCGCGAGAAGAAAGACCGCTCTCGTTTTATCTCAAAGCCAAGAGCGGGATGTGATTACAGGTCCGCTTTTTTGTTGCGTGAATACTGTCGGTTGGCTTTATTCTCGGCCATGCTTTCGATGATACGGTGGTAGTTCTCAAAGCGAGTGGCGCTGATTTCGCCTTTGTCCACCGCTTCACGCAGCAAGCAGCCCGGATCATCACCGTGTTTGCAGTCGCGGAATTTACAGCCACCTAAGTAAGGACGAAATTCGACAAAGGCTTTGGTAACGTCTTCCGCTTCTAAGTGCCACAAACCGAACTCACGCACTCCCGGTGAGTCGATCAGGTCACCACCGGACGGAATATGGTACAGACGTGCTGCGGTAGTCGTGTGCTGGCCAAGGCCCGAGTTTTCTGAAATCTCACCCTCTTCGACCATCTCTTCCAGTTCGGGCATCAGGGCATTCACCAGGCTGGATTTCCCCACTCCGGACTGGCCAACAAAAATGTTGGTACGATCGCGCAGCTTGGCTTCCAGTGCTTCGATACCTTCCCCACTGTTTTTGCTCACGTAAAGTACCTGATAACCGATCTTCTCGTACTCAGTGAGCCATTGTTGGTACAGTGCGCGCTTTTCTTCATCCAGCAAATCGACTTTGTTGAGCACCAGTAGCGGTGCAATCGACAGGGTTTCAGCAGCGATCAGATAGCGATCGATGATATTCAGCGACAGCTCTGGCAACACGGAAGAGACGATCACCATCTGGTCGACGTTGGCGGCCACTGGTTTTAAACCATCGTAATAATCCGGACGGGTTAACACCGAACTGCGCGGTTCGACCGCTTCCACCACGCCGGAAATGCCCGCCATCGTTTCGATACCCGGACGCCAGATCACACGGTCGCCAGAGACCAGACTCTCAATGCCGCGGCGCAGGTTGCAGCGATGAATGGCCTGAGTTTCAGGATCTTCAATATCCGCATGTTGACCAAAACGGGTGATCACCAAGCCAGTTTTTGCGTTTTCCAGCATCGATTCATCCCACTGAACGGTTTCTTCCTGTTTCAGTTTCTTATGCTGGTTGCTTCGTACACGCCTTACCTGGCCTTTTGTCAGCTTCTTTTTCTTTGCCACTCTGTTCTACTTTCGCGTTGCAGGACGGGATGTACGACGCGTAATACGTCGCACCCGTCCGGTTGAAATCCTACTTACCAGCGTGAGCTGATAATTTGAATTGTACAGACTTGGGTATATAGTACCTGCTTTATCGGCAAACCTATATAGGTACTCCTCTATGTCTTTTAGCGATCAAAACCTAATCTGGATCGATTTAGAGATGACAGGCTTAGATCCTGAAACCCATAAAATCATTGAAATTGCGTCCATTGTGACTGACAGCCAGCTTAATATTCTGGCGGAAGGTCCGGTACTGGCGGTGCATCAGCCGGAATCTGAGCTGCAGAAAATGGACGATTGGTGTACCAATACTCACACCAACAGTGGTTTGGTTGAGCGCGTGCGTCAAAGCTCAGTAAATGAAGACGATGCAGTGGCGCAGACCATCGCGTTTCTTGAGCAGTGGGTACCTGCCGGTAAATCGCCGATTTGTGGTAACAGCATTGGCCAGGATCGCCGTTTCCTGTACAAACACATGCCGCGCCTGGAAGAATACTTCCATTACCGCTATATCGACGTCAGCACGATTAAAGAACTGACTCGTCGCTGGAAGCCAGAAGTATTGGATGGATTCTCTAAACAGGGCAGCCATCTGGCATTGGATGACATTCGAGAGTCGATTGCGGAGCTGAAATTTTACCGCGGCACCATTTTCAACATCTAATTTCCGGCGCCCATGCCGAATATCAGCTTGTTCCAAAGGGCGGTGAAAGAGAGTGTTGATGGTTAGTTCAGCACATTCTGGTTGTTGAATCGCCTGATTTGAGTGCTTTTTCATCAACTGAAAAAAAATTAGATTTTTTTCGCGAGAAGTTCTTGCATCACACAGAAATGCTCTTATAATTCGCAGCCCTAAACGACGGAAAACGTTGTTGATGCGACACTAGCTCAGTTGGTAGAGCGCAACCTTGCCAAGGTTGAGGTCACGAGTTCGAACCTCGTGTGTCGCTCCACTTTCTTTGTTAGAGTGGGTAGCCTTCATCGTGCTTAACGGTGACACAATACGGACGCGGGGTGGAGCAGCTTGGTAGCTCGTCGGGCTCATAACCCGAAGGTCGTCGGTTCAAATCCGGCCCCCGCAACCAAATTCAGATTGAGTGCCACGGCATTTAATCTTTGCGACACTAGCTCAGTTGGTAGAGCGCAACCTTGCCAAGGTTGAGGTCACGAGTTCGAACCTCGTGTGTCGCTCCACTTTCTTTTGTTAGGGTGGAATAGCTTTCATCGTGCTTAACGATGACACAATACGGACGCGGGGTGGAGCAGCTTGGTAGCTCGTCGGGCTCATAACCCGAAGGTCGTCGGTTCAAATCCGGCCCCCGCAACCAAATTCAGATTGAGTGCCACGGCATTTAATCTTTGCGACACTAGCTCAGTTGGTAGAGCGCAACCTTGCCAAGGTTGAGGTCACGAGTTCGAACCTCGTGTGTCGCTCCAGATTGACAGCTTTTATCGTGCTTAACGGTGACATGCGACACTAGCTCAGTTGGTAGAGCGCAACCTTGCCAAGGTTGAGGTCACGAGTTCGAACCTCGTGTGTCGCTCCAGTTGATAGCCTTCATCGTGCTCAACGGTGACATGCGACACTAGCTCAGTTGGTAGAGCGCAACCTTGCCAAGGTTGAGGTCACGAGTTCGAACCTCGTGTGTCGCTCCAGATTGATAGCTTTTATCGTGCTCAACGATGACATGCGACACTAGCTCAGTTGGTAGAGCGCAACCTTGCCAAGGTTGAGGTCACGAGTTCGAACCTCGTGTGTCGCTCCAGTTTAAAAGCCCTCATCGTGCTTAACGATGACACAATACGGACGCGGGGTGGAGCAGCTTGGTAGCTCGTCGGGCTCATAACCCGAAGGTCGTCGGTTCAAATCCGGCCCCCGCAACCAATTTCTTCGTTTCAAGAGATCACTGCGCTAGACGCAGATTTTTTTACTCTTAAAACGGCAAAAGTTTGGCAAATCGCCAATGCTCTTTCTATAATGCTGTGAAGCATAAGCCCCCCTAAAAGAAACGCGCTGCTGAAAAGTAGTGTGATTTTTTTGTCTTTCTGAACGTGATACCCAGCCGGGTAGCCTGTTTAACCGGATACAGACTCACTTTGTACTGTTCATTAACAGACTTATCCACATTTTTTTTCTGTGGATAACTTGGTGCATAAAGTGTTTTTCAGTAGCTGGAATGGTGACTTGCGGCAGGATCTTTTTCGGCAATTCAGATTCTGAAATATTAGAGGATGTCACTTAAATCATTGTTTTTTATGAACTTAATTCATTTCTCTGCAACAAGCATTCCAACAAAAAACGATCATTAACTGTATTTTCATTGATCCTAATCATTTCCTGCTGATGTGACTAACTTTTCTGAGATTTAGAAAACAATGTCTCATTAAAAATTTTTTCCACATTTGGAATATTTGAGAAGCATATCAAAGTCTGTGCGTACTGTTTGTGCAAACGGTTCTCATCTACGCATCTCTTGGCAGTCCTTTCTCAACGATACGTACCAGTCGCTGGTGTTTCGTGTTGCTGAACGGTAACTGACGCTCTTGTTCCTCAAGCGCCCATTGGATATGTTCGTCCAGCAGCTCAGACTGGCCTTGCTTACGCGTTAAGGCGTCGATGATGCGGGAGGAATAAGGTGCGTTCCCCATGGCAATAATCAGATTGCGTTGCCATTGCTGGTGGCCAATGCGGCGGATGGCAGAACCTTCCATATTGCGCAGAAACGTGGCTTCGTCCCATTCAAACAAAGTGACCAGATCGGGCTCGCTGAAAGCCGGGCGGCGGTGGAAGTCAGATTGCTGCGTGAGGTCGGCGTATCGATTCCATGGGCACACCAGTTGGCAATCGTCACAACCATAAATGCGGTTGCCCATCGCTTTGCGAAACTCCAGAGGAATCACGCCATCGTATTCTATCGTGAGATAAGAAATACAGCGCCGCGCATCGACCACGCCATCGGCGACGATGGCACCTGTCGGGCAGGACGTCACGCAGGCGCGGCATTTACCACATTGGTCTACAGACGGCGTATCGACGGGCAGCGGAATATCAACCAGCAACTCACCAAGAAAGAACCAGGAGCCGGCGTCTTTATCCAGAATCAGTGAGTGTTTGCCAGTCCAGCCCAGTCCGGCTTTCTGTGCCAGCGGGCGCTCCAGAATTGGCGCGGAGTCGACAAACGGCCGATAACCGAGCTCACCAACTGCGGCTTCGATTTTCTCACCCAGCTTTTTGAGCTGATTACGCACCAGTTTGTGGTAGTCGCGACCCAAAGCGTAGCGACTGATGTAGGCATGTGCCGGATTATTCAGGTTGCTGGCAAACTGGGCTTGCGGCGGCAGATAGTTCATCCGCGCGCTGATCACTCGTACTGTACCGGGTAATAGCTCTGCAGGGCGCGCGCGCATCATGCCGTGACGCGCCATCCAATCCATTTCACCGTGATAACCGGCATCAAGCCACTGCTGCAACTTGGCTTCATGTTGGCTCAGATCCACATCGCAGATCCCGACTTTCTCAAACCCGAGCTCAATAGCCCAGCTTTTGATTTGATCTGCAAGTGCGTGATAGTCCATAACGGTTCAGCTCGGTAAAAGGGGGCGGGGATCTTAGCGGATCTCCGGCGGTGGATCCAGCGGCACGATCTCGCTTTTTTCCTACCCAATTGGCGAATATTTTTCGGTTTGCTTACAGAAGAGAGCTTGTCTCTCAAATCCAACCCAGTTTACTATTCGGTTTCTTTTGGTTTTTATATAGTCGATGTCCGACACGTTAGAGATATTTTCAATGAGCACTAAGACCTTCACCCTTAAAGATGAACAAGCGACGGTAGACCTAGGCACAGCGCTGGCAAAACTGTGTACTCAACAAACCACCTTGTACTTACACGGCGATCTTGGTGCAGGTAAAACGACGTTCAGCCGCGGTTTTATTCGAGCTCTGGGTCATGCAGGCAATGTGAAAAGCCCGACCTATACCTTGGTAGAACCTTATCAACTGGCACAGTGGCAGGTGTACCACTTCGATCTTTACCGCTTGGCGGATCCTGAAGAGTTAGAGTTTATGGGGATCCGTGACTATTTTACCGACGACGCGATTTGTTTAGTGGAATGGCCGGAAAAGGGCTGTGGCATGCTACCGACGTCGGATATTGATCTCGAAATGCGTTACGATGGTAGCCAGCGTCAGGCGGTACTGACCGCCAACAACGACTATGGGCGTACATTACTGAGTCAGTTGGAGTTATGTTGATCGTTAAAGTTTGTCGTTCTTTGGTCGTCTGGCTTGCCCTGGCGACCGCTTTCCTTGCCAGTGCTGCGCAGGCTAATGTGTTGGAGGGGGTTCGAGTCTGGCCCTCTCCGGACGAAACGCGTGTCGTGATCGACGTGAAGTCCGAAGTTGATTTCAGTTATTTCACCCTCAGCGGACCCGACCGACTGGTGGTCGATCTCAAACAGACCTCACTCGGCACCAAATTACCGGTCAATGTCAGCGACAGCGCGATACTGACCAAAATCCGCGCCAGTTCGCCACCAGAAAAATCGACCTATCGTCTGGTGCTGGAACTCAAAAAGAAATCCGCACCTCAGCTATTCAAACTTGCACCGACGCCGGGTGGCCAGTACGGCCATCGTCTGGTGATCGATCTGCCCCATGGCGAAAACAGCACCCCGCCAGCGGCCAAACCGAGCAGCGAAACTAAAGTCAGTCGCGATGCCTCTCAGCTGTATGGTACTGCCGATATCGTTGTCGCGATTGATGCGGGCCACGGTGGTGAAGACCCGGGCTCGATCGGGCCAACCCGCAAATACGAAAAAGATGTCACGCTGAGTGTGGCCAAAAAGTTGGCAGACCAGATTGATGCAGTTCCGGGTATGAAAGCGGTGTTGACCCGCCGCGGTGACTACTTCGTTAACCTGAATAAACGCTCTGAGATTGCGCGGAAGAATAAAGCGCATCTACTGGTGTCGATTCATGCCGATGCTTTCCATACGCCGCAGCCGCGTGGTGGTTCGGTCTTCGTACTGAATACTCGTCGTGCCAACACCGAAATTGCCCGCTGGGTCGAAAACCATGAGCAGCAATCGGAACTGCTCGGCGGCGCCGGGGAAGTGCTGGCGAAAAACAATGCCGACCGCAATGTGAGCCAAACGTTATTGGATTTGCAATTCAGCCATTCACAAAAAGAAGGCTATAAAGTTGCGACCAATATTCTCCGTGAAATGGGTAAAGTCGCGTATCTGCATAAACGTGAGCCGGTCAATGCCAGTCTGGCGGTGCTGAAATCGCCGGACATTCCATCGGTGCTGGTCGAAACGGGCTTTATTTCCAACCCAAGTGAAGAGAAGCTGCTGTTCCAGCGCAGTCATCAGGACAAATTGGCGCATGCTCTGACCAAAGCCTTAGTGCAATATTTTGAAGACAACCCACCGGAAGGAACCCTGTTTGCTAACCGCGGTAAGACGCAGAAACACAAAGTGCAGCGTGGCGAATCGCTGTCGGTGATTGCCAGCAAATATGGCACCAGTGTTGATGAAATTGTTCAGACCAATAAACTGAAAAGTAACAGTCTGGCGGTTGGCCAAGTGCTGACGATTCCTGGTGGCAGTCGCGGTCCGGTGCCCGTGCCTGTGGTGAGTAATCCGGTTGAAACCGAAACCGTCACTCACGTGGTCAAATCGGGGGATTACCTTGGCAAGATTGCCAGTACTTACAAAGTCTCCGTTGAGACGATTAAGCGGGAAAATAACCTCAAGTCCGATACGCTCAAGCTGGGTCAGAAACTGAAAATTACCGTCAGTCTCAAAGACAAGCCGTTGCGTAAACACAAAGTGGCACGCGGTGAGTTTCTGGGCAAAATCGCCAGTGAGTATAACGTCAGTGTGCAGAGCATCCGCGATGCTAACAAACTGCGCTCTGATCAGCTGGCGGTTGGTCAGGTACTGATTATTCCGAACAAATAACACAGGGCGAGTATGACGATTCGCATTCTGCCAGCGCGGCTGGCGAACCAGATTGCTGCCGGAGAGGTGGTCGAAAGACCCGCTTCGGTGGTGAAAGAGCTGGTGGAAAACAGCCTCGATTCCGGCGCAACCCGTATCGATATTGATATTGAAAAGGGCGGTGCCAAATTGATCCGTATTCGTGATAACGGTTGCGGTATTGATAAAGAGGAACTCGGGTTGGCGCTGAGTCGTCATGCTACGTCGAAAATCCATACTCTGGACGATCTGGAAGCCATTATCAGCCTCGGGTTTCGTGGCGAAGCGCTGGCGAGTATCAGTTCGGTGTCGCGTTTGACGCTCACTTCGCGCCCGGCAACTCAGGAAGAAGCTTGGTCGGCATACAGTGAAGGTCGGGACATGCAAGTGCAGTTGCAACCTGCGGCACACCCGATTGGTACCACAGTGGAAGTGCTCGATTTGTTCTTCAATACGCCAGCACGGCGCAAGTTTCTGCGCACTGAAAAAACCGAATTCACCCATATTGATGAACTGCTGAAGCGGATCGCACTCAGCCGCTTTGACGTCACGTTCAACCTGCGTCATAACGGCAAATTAGTGCGTCAGTACCGAGCGGCAAAAACCGATATTCAGATGGAAAAACGCATTGCGGCGGTGTGCGGTGCGCCGTTTGTGCGCCATATGCTGAAAATCGAGCTGGAACATCAAGGGCTGACACTGCATGGCTGGATCACTACGCCGGAAGGCGCTCGCCAGCAGAGCGATCTGCAATACTGCTACGTCAATGGTCGCATGATGCGTGACAAACTGATCAATCACGCGATTCGTCAGAGCTATGAAACCAGCCTGCGCCCGGATCAGTTTGCCACTTACGTGTTGTTTATTGAGCTGGATCCGCATCAGGTCGATGTCAACGTGCATCCTGCCAAACACGAAGTGCGTTTTCATCAGGCGCGTCTGGTACACGATTTCATTTATCAGGCGCTCAGCAGCGCGCTGGCTGAAAGTCAGCACATTGATGCGCCAGCGCACAACGAATCGGCTTTCCACTATCACGACGAGCCTGAACTGGCGTCAGCGGTGCCAGAGCGGGTGATACAGGCTGTCGAGAGCACGCCTGCTTATCCTGGCCGCAGCGATTATGAACGGCCAGAGCATGAATCGACCCGTGATCAGGTGCGCGAAGCCCCTAAACACAGTGACTGGGTTGAATCACCGAAAGCAAAAGGCAAACCAGTACAAGAACGAGTCAGTGCACCTTCGCCTTCTCAGGCTGAAGTGCGCGCCTATCAGGCGCTGATGCAAACACCGGAATTGCCCGCGACGCCCAAGCAGGAACCAGCCACCGTAGTGGCGGAGCAGGCAACAGCGGACATTTTTACGGTGCAGCAACTGGGGAAAGCGGTGGCGGTGGTACGTGGGCGCTATCTGCTGATGAATGCTCCGCAAGGCTGCGTGCTGTTGTCACTCAGTCAGGCTGCGTGGCTCAAAGTTCGCGGCCAGTTAAATGCGCAGCAAGGTGCATTGAAGAGTCAGCCACTCTTGGTGCCGTTGTCGTTGAAGATGTCGGCGCAGGAAGCTCAGGCTTTGGAGCATTATCAGCCGCTGCTGACACAATTAGGCTTGGAACTTAAACCGCGCAATCCGGGATCCTTGATGGTGATGGGCGTGCCGCAGCCACTCAGACAGCAAAATCTACAAATTCTGATCCCAGATCTGTTATCTTACGCGTCTTTGAATTTTGAGCAGGCCGACAAGCCGCTGGATCTGAATTCGCTCGCTGATTGGCTGAGCGATCGTGTGGTGAGCACGAAAGCTGACTACACTTTGTCAGAAGCGATCCAGTTGATTGCAGAGATTGAGCAGATGTGGCAGGGCAACCTCCCACTGCACGATGAGCGTTTTGTCCGACCTGTGGATTTTTCCGCGACCATTGCAGCACTAAACTCATGAGCACACAATTACCTTTAGCCCTGTTTCTGATGGGGCCGACCGCTTCCGGTAAAACCGATCTGGCCATTCGCCTGCGTCAAAAATTTCCGGTTGAGATCATCAGCGTGGATTCTGCGTTGATCTACAAAGGCATGGATATCGGTACTGCCAAACCAGACCAAGATGAACTGGCGTTGGCGCCACATCGCTTGATCGACATTCTCGATCCGAGTGAAGCCTATTCGGCGGCTGATTTTCGCCGCGATGCGCTGAGAGAGATGCAGGCGATTGTTGAACAAGGCAAAATTCCGTTGCTGGTGGGCGGAACCATGCTCTACTACAAGGCTTTGCTGGAAGGCTTATCGCCACTGCCAGCGGCCGATCCTGAGATTCGTCAGCAGATCGAACAAGAGGCTCAGCAACTGGGCTGGGCGGCGTTGCACGAACAATTACGTCAGATTGATCCCATTTCTGCCGAGCGAATTCATCCAAATGATCCACAAAGATTATCTCGGGCATTGGAAGTTTATCGGATTTCAGGTAAAACTCTTACTGAACTGACCCAAACGAAAGGCGAAGCATTGCCATTTCGCGTCAAGCAGTTCGCTATAGCTCCCAAGGAAAGGGCTGAGCTCCACCGTCGAATTGAACTCCGATTCGAAAAGATGGTCGAAGCAGGGTTTGAAGATGAAGTAAAAGCACTCTATGCTCGAAAAGATCTTCACCCTGATTTACCGTCGATCCGTTGTGTGGGATATCGACAAATGTGGGACTACTTAGACGGGAACTGTACGCTTGATGAAGCGATTTTTCGCGGAATCTGTGCAACTCGTCAATTGGCCAAGCGACAGATCACCTGGTTACGCAGCTGGGATGATTTAACTTGGTTAGATAGCGAAAACGTTGAACAAGCATTGGAAACTCTCTCAAATGCCATAGCATCTGATTGAGTTAGCTGTGTATAATGTGATCGCTTTTGCGTGATGTGCCCTGTAAAGGATCCGTTACTTGTTTTTGGTGCGCAAGCCCCAATGATCAGTAACAACGGGGAGTTTTTATTCGTTTAGCTCAGATGCAAAGGCCGCACAGATTTTCGTGCACCGCTAGCTAAATAACTACAACAAAATACAAATAAGGAAAATAAAATGGCTAAGGGGCAATCTCTACAAGACCCATTCTTAAATGCACTACGTCGCGAGCGTATTCCGGTTTCGATCTACCTTGTGAACGGCATTAAGCTGCAAGGCCAAATTGAATCGTTTGATCAGTTTGTGATCCTATTGAAGAACACTGTGAACCAAATGGTTTACAAGCACGCTATCTCAACCGTGGTACCGGCGCGTCCAGTTAGCCACCACAGCGGCGAACGTCCTTCGAATGATCGCGGCGCAGAGAAATCAGAAGATTAATTCTCTGTACACAAATTATTATTTATTAAGGAGTTGGTAGCTTGTTTGACCGTTATGAAGCCGGTGAGCGAGCCGTACTTGTTCATATCAACTTCACGCAAGAGGGTGAATGGGAAGATCTCAGAGAATGTGAAATGCTGGTCTCTTCCGCAGGAGTGTCGACACTACAGGTGATTACCGGTAGCCGACAGACTCCTCACCCTAAATATTATGTCGGTGAGGGCAAAGCCCAAGAAATTGCTCAGGCAGTCCAGTTGACTGGCGCTGATGTGGTGATTTTCAACCATGCCCTCTCTCCTGCCCAAGAACGTAACCTTGAACACCTCTGCCAGTGTCGAGTGATTGACCGTACCGGTTTGATCCTGGATATCTTTGCTCAGCGCGCGCGTACTCACGAAGGTAAATTACAAGTGGAACTGGCCCAGTTGCGCCATATTTCTACTCGTCTGATTCGTGGTTGGACGCACTTGGAACGTCAAAAGGGCGGTATCGGCTTACGTGGTCCGGGTGAAACCCAGTTGGAGACGGACCGTCGTTTATTGCGTGAACGTATCAAAGCAATTTTGCGCCGTTTAGAGCGAGTCGCTAAACAGCGTGAACAAGGTCGACGTGCACGAAACCGGGCGGAAATACCTACGGTTTCCTTAGTCGGTTATACCAACGCAGGTAAATCGACCCTGTTTAACCGTATTACATCAGCAGGCGTCTACGCCGCAGACCAATTGTTTGCGACGTTGGATCCGACCTTGCGTAAGATTGATTTAGACGATGTCGGCCCGGCAGTACTGGCAGACACCGTAGGATTTATTCGTCATCTGCCGCACGATCTGGTGGCTGCATTCAAAGCAACGTTACAAGAAACTCAGGAAGCTGACATTTTGTTACATGTTGTGGATGCCAGTGACGAACGATTTCGTGAGAATATCCGGGCTGTTGATGAAGTTCTGCAGGAAATTGAGGCGCATGAAGTCCCAACCCTGCTGGTGATGAATAAAATCGATAATCTGGAAGACCAGAAACCTCGTATAGAGAGAGATGACGAGGGCGTACCGAGAGCGGTGTGGATCTCGGCCATGGATGGTCTGGGCATTGATTTGCTGTTTGCAGCGCTGACTGAGCGTTTGGTCAGTCAGATTGTCCAATACCGCTTGCGAATTCCGCCTCAACATCAGGGCAGAATCCGTAGTACTTTCTTCCAAATGAAGTGCATACAACAAGAAGAGTATGATCCGGAAGGCAATTTACTGATCACAGTTCGTATGCAGCAAGTGGATTGGTCTAGACTAGAAAAAAGAGAAGAGGCAGTTTTACGTGACTTTATAGTTACTTAAAGGACTGCTAGAGTATAACGTCATATCAAATGATGGAGCTTTCTAATGGCGTGGAATGAGCCCGGAAATAACAACGGCAACAACGGCCGCGATAATGACCCATGGGGTAATAATAATCGCGGCGGTAAAGGTGGCCGTGAACAAGGTCCGCCAGATTTAGACGAAGTGTTTAATAAGTTGAGTCAGAAGCTGGGTGGCAAGTTTGGTAAGAAAGGCGGCGGTAAAGGACCATCTTTCTCCGGTGGTGGTGCAATCGGCTTTGGTGTCATTGCTGCGATTGCTGTCGCTATCTGGTTCTTTGCTGGCTTCTACACAATTGGTGAAGCTGAGCGTGGTGTTGTGCTGCGCCTCGGTAAATACGATCGCATTGTCGATCCGGGCCTGAACTGGCGCCCACGTTTTATCGATGAAGTGACACCGGTTAACGTGCAAGCGATTCGTTCGCTGCGTGCGTCTGGTCTGATGTTGACTAAAGACGAAAACGTGGTCACGGTATCGATGGACGTTCAGTACCGTGTAGCGGATCCGTACAAGTACTTGTTCAAAGTAACCAACGCAGATGACAGCCTACGCCAGGCGACCGACTCTGCATTGCGTGCCGTGATCGGTGACTCTCTGATGGATAGCATTCTGACCAGTGGTCGTCAGCAAATTCGTCAAAGCACTCAGGAAACTCTGAACCAGATCATCGACGGCTACGACATGGGGCTGATCATCGTTGATGTGAACTTCCAGTCAGCGCGTCCACCAGAACAGGTGAAAGATGCGTTTGATGATGCGATTGCCGCGCGAGAAGATGAAGAGCGTTTCATTCGTGAAGCAGAAGCGTACAAAAATGAAATTCTGCCAAAAGCGACTGGTCGTGCTGAGCGTCTGAAGAAAGAAGCTCAGGGTTACACCGAACGTACCGTGAATGAAGCTCTCGGTCAGGTAGCGCAGTTTGAGAAACTGTTGCCAGAATATCAGGCATCACCAAAAGTTACGCGTGATCGTCTGTATCTGGATGCGATGCAGGAAGTGTACTCGAATACCTCTAAAGTGCTGATTGACTCGAAATCCAGCGGTAACCTGCTGTACCTGCCAATCGACAAATTAGCAGGTCAGGAAGGTGAAGCGACTAAGCGCCAAACGAAGTCATCGTCTGCTTACGATCAGATTGAGTTGGAATCTCAGCGCACTGATACGGAAACCGATACCCAATCTCGCTCAACCAGTACACGTCAAGGGAGATACTAAGAATGCGTAAGTTAATGATCCCTGTTGTCGTTGTTGTTCTGGCGTTGCTGCTGATGTCGATGTTCGTTATCCCGGAAGGGGAGCGTGGTATCGTCATTCGTTTCGGTCGAGTGCTGAAAGACAACAATGATGTATCGAGAATTTACGAGCCGGGTTTGCATTTCAAAATGCCTCTGTTCGATCGTGTGAAAACGCTGGATGCACGTATTCAGACTATGGACGGCCGTTCAGACCGTTTCGTGACCTCTGAGAAAAAAGACGTCATCATCGACTCATACGTGAAATGGCGTATTGAAGATTTCGGTCAGTACTATCTGGCGACTGGTGGCGGTAACACGCTGACAGCCGAAGCTCTGCTGGAACGTAAAGTGACAGACGTGCTGCGTTCGGAAATTGGTGCGCGTGAAATCAAGCAGATCGTATCTGGTCCTCGTAACAGCGATGTGTTGCCAGCGAGCCCGGATGCCGATGTTGTGACGACTGAAGCGGCAAAACAGGCGTTGGAAATTGATGGTCAACGTGACCAGATCATGGAAAACGTACTGGAAGATACCCGTAAGAGCGCCATGAAAGACTTGGGTGTGCGTGTGGTTGACTTCCGTATGAAGAAAATCAACCTGCCGGATGAGATCAGTGAATCTATCTACCGTCGTATGCGCGCAGAGCGCGAGTCGGTAGCACGTAAACACCGTTCTCAAGGCCGTGAAAAAGCCGAAGTTATCAAAGCACAAGCTGAGCTTGAAGTGGCGACCATTCTGGCCGAAGCGGATAAAACAGCTCGTGTAACACGCGGTGACGCGGACGCGAAAGCGGCGAAGATTTATGCGGATGCCTACAACAAAGATCCGGAATTCTTCAGCTTCTTACGTTCACTACGTGCGTATGAAAAATCATTCAGCCAGAAGAGTGACATTCTGGTACTGGATCCGAAGAGTGACTTCTTCCAGTACATGAATAACTCGAAAGGTGCTGCGACAGCGAAATAATCGCTGAGCAGATAACATAAAGGCTCCGTAAGGAGCCTTTATTGTTTGTCTATCAACCGATGGGAGAGCCCATGTCTAATTCAATTTGGGTCGCAATTGGTTTGGTGTTGATTGCCGAAGGACTCGGCCCTTTGATTGCACCGAATGGCTGGCGACAAATGGTGGCTCAGTTGAGTGAGCAACCAGACAACCAATTGCGCCGGATTGGCGGTTGTCTGGTGGTGGCGGGTGCCGTCATCGCTTATTGCTTTATCCGCTAAACATCCGTTCTCGCGCTCAGTAATGTGGGGGCGGGGTTTCCTGTGAAGGGTCGGCCAGATTGGATGTATCCATATTCTTCACCTTACCCACCACAAATTTCATCTGATCCTGCATTTTTGTAATCAACAGCTGCTGATGACTTAATGCTTCATTGAGGTCGTCAATGGTCTGCTCCTGAAACGCCACTTTGCATTCCAGGTCATCTATGCGCTGTCGCAGCGAAGTCAACATATCGTCTTTCATGATTAATCGTCGAGTTTCCAGGCTTGAGCTATACCGGCAGACGTGCCGGAAATGACACGCTGCTGTGAATCGAAAGCCGCATCATACACTACCGCACGCGGCGGGCGGGCATCTTTTCGCGGTTCCGCTTCAAAGCTGTCGAGCTTCTTACCGGTTTCGGTGTTCCAGATATCGACACGGCTGGACGGAGTGCCAGTGACCAGGCGCGAGCCATCGTCGGAAAAGCGGGCTGCGGAAAATATCAGCTGGCGTGAGAAACTGCTGAGCGCGCTGCGTTTTTTCCCTGTCTCTAAATCCCACACAATGGCTTGATTACCGCCATCAGAGGTAAACGCCAGCTTGCCGTCACGCTGCAAAGCCACGCGGTTGACCCGTTGTTCGTGTTCAAATTTATGCAGAATCTGGCCTGTTTTGGTATCCCACAAATAAGCGGCGTAGTCGTTCCCTCCCGTCAGGGCATAGCGACCATTGGGGGAAATCGCGACAGAATTGACTTTTTCCTGGTGGGCAAGGAACTCCAGACGTCGTCCGGTGACTAAATCGACGTAAATGGCTTTGCCGTTGGAGAGACCAAGCAGCACTTGTTCGCCGTCGCTGGTGATGTCGACGTCACGAATTAAACCGTCAGAAATAGACCAAAGGCCTTTGGCCTGCGTCCAGGCGAGATCCCAGACCGCGAAGTTGATTTGGCTGGCGGTCACGGCATAACGGCCGTTATCGGAGAGGCGGATCTGAGAAACTGTGCTCGCTTGAGGATCCTGCGCACCGAGGTCCGCGAGTTTTTTGTGCTCACTGAGATCCCACAGCACCAATTGATGCTCCTTGGAGTAAATCAGGGCAAATCGACCATCCCGGCTGAGGCCGAAACTGGTGGATCCTTCAGGCTCTAAATCCCAGCGTTCGACATTCTGGTCAGAGAAAAAACAGCCATTTAACAAGGAAATGACAACAAACAGCAGGATGGAATGAGAAATTATTCGCATCAGTTCTAATTATCCGCCAAGTGTGTAAAGACAATCTGAAAACATAAGGCTATATTGGTACAACTCTGTGCTGTGCACCAGCTTGAAACCAAGATTTGTGCACAACGACAAAAGGTTTGCCTACAAATTGGAGAATTCAATGAAATCACTTTTTAAAGTGTCGCTACTGGCCGCTACCGTTGTGTTGGCAGTCGGCTGTCAGAAAGAAGAAGCTGCGAAACCAGAAACGGCAGCACCAGCCGCAGCTGAGCAAGCTACGGCAGCGAAAACCGTAACTTTCCAGTCTGAAGATGACAAAGCAGCGTACGCAATTGGTGTTTCGTTTGCGAACTACCTGAGCAGCAGCATTGAAAAACCAAGTGAAATTGGCATCAATCTGAACAAAGATATGGTTCTTCAGGGTATCCAGCACGTATTTGCTGGGAAAGCGGAAATGACCGAAGAAGAGACCCGTGCGGCTCTGGAAGCTTTGGACAAACGTGTAGCAGAAAAAATGAAAGCTCAAGCGGCTGAAAAAGCGGCAGCGAACAAGAAAGCTGGCGATGAGTTCCGCGCTGAGTTCGAAAAGCAGGAAGGCGTGAAGAAAACGTCAACCGGTCTGCTGTACCAAGTTCTGACGCCAGCACAAGGTGATTCACCAAAAGATACCGACACCGTGCAAGTGCATTACAAAGGCACATTGACCGACGGTACTCAGTTTGACAGCTCTTACGATCGTGGTGAGCCAGCGACATTCCCGCTGAACCGCGTGATCCCTGGCTGGACTGAAGGTGTTCAACTGATGCAAGTCGGTTCAAAATACAAGTTCGTTATTCCGCCAGAGCTGGCTTACGGCGAACAAGATACCCCGACCATTCCTGCTAACTCGACACTTGTGTTCGAAGTTGAGCTGCTGAAAATCGACAACGGCGACAAAGCTGCGCAATAATCGTCACGGTTTGGAACGAAATGGGGCCTGACTTGTTCAGGCCCTTTTTGATCCCGGTCGAGAACTGCAACAGAAGTTGTTCTAAATCACTTGTTGGCAATATAGCAGAGTCTTCGGCTAAAATTTTCTGATAAACTTACACCAATTTGTTGATTTTTCGTTCTAAGGTCAAAGTACAGTGACAACGACAGATACTATTAATGCCGATATGTTGCTTGAGATGGAATCCGTGCATGTGAAACCATTTACGGAGCATGACAAAGTAATTCTGCGCTCATACGAAGCCGTGGTGGATGGGATCGCCAGCTTGATTGGCCCTTTTTGTGAAATCGTTCTGCACTCGCTGGAAGATCTGAACACCTCGGCGATCAAAATTGCTAACGGCGAAAACACGGGCCGTCAGGTGGGGTCGCCGATCACGGATCTGGCGTTGAAGATGCTGCGTGATATTGAAGGATCGGAGCGAAACTTCTCACGTTCTTACTTTACGCGTGCCAAAGGCGGTGTACTGATGAAGTCGATCACGATTGCCATTCGCAATGGTGAGAATCGTGTGATCGGCTTGTTGTGTATCAACGTCAACCTTGATGCGCCTTTCTCTCAGGTCTTGCAATCGTTCATGCCAACTCAGGAAGCGCAGGAAGCCGCGTCATCAGTCAACTTCGCCAGCGATGTGGAAGAGTTGGTTGACCAAACGGTTGAGCGGACGATTGAAGAGATCAATGCGGACAAATCGGTGTCGAACAACACTAAAAACCGTCAGATCGTCATGGCGCTTTTTGATAAGGGTATCTTTGATATTAAAGATGCGATTAACCGCGTGGCGGATCGCCTCAATATCTCGAAGCACACGGTGTATCTCTACATCCGTCAGCGCAAAACTGAGGATGACGAAAAGTGAGCCTCACCTACACCTTATTGGTGAATGGGTCGGTCTACGGTACGCAGTCGGCGCGCAACGCTTATTTGTTTGCCAAGGCAGTGATAGAAAAAGGCCATACTCTCAAGAGCGTCTTTTTCTATCAGGATGGCGTACAAAATGGCTCGGCGCTCACTGCGCCAGCCAACGATGAGTTTGATTTGGTTAAAGCGTGGCAACAACTGGCTGAGCTGCATCAGGTGCGTTTGGAAACCTGTGTGGCAGCAGCGCTGCGCCGTGGTGTGGTAAGTCAGAGTGAAGCTGAGCAGCACCAATTGCCGGGCGCTAACTTGGCGGCACCGTTTGAGCAAACCGGGTTGGGTAGTCTGGCAGAAGCGCTATTAAGCCAGGACAGAGTGGTACAGTTTTGAAAAAAGTCGCGTTTGTATTTCATTCCGCGCCGCACGCCATCAGTGCTGGCCGTGAAGGTTTAGATGCGCTGTTAGCCGCGTCGGCGTACAGCGAAGATCTGGCGGTGTATTTCGTCGGCGAAGGCGTGTTGCAACTGGTCAAAGATCAGCAACCACAGTCGGTGCTCAGCCGTGATTACATCAGCGCGTTTAAGCTACTGGATCTGTATGACATTGAACAGCGCTTCGTGTGTGCCGCCAGCATGGCTGAGTGGGGATTGACTCGCGAGGATCTGCTGGTGGACGTTGAAAGTCTGGATCCGCAAGCCATCGGCTCGCAATGGCAGGCTTTCGATCAGATTGTTACCTTCTAATCACAGGAACGTTTGTGTTACACATTATTAAACATCCTCAGCAACTCGCGATCGCCAGTCGGTATCTTCAGCCGAATGACGCTATCGTGCTGGTCGAAAATGCGGTGTACGCAACGAGCGAACAATCGCCATTTTTTGGCTATTTCAACAACCACAATCCGGTTTATGTGCTCAAAGAGGATCTCGAGGCCAGAGGTTGGTTGAATCGTTGCGCGCAGAACATTCAGATTATGAATGTGGCTGATTGGGTCGAATTAACGGTTAATTACGACAAATCAATGAGTTGGTAGTGGTGGCCATCAGCTGTACACCACATTGTCCATCCTGCTTTTTCTACCCCGCAAAAAAGATCTGTATATTTCTTGACACACCTCTCACTGCTGCATAGAATTTTGCGTCCCTATTTGCGCAAAGTGCATTTGGGGCTAGATTTTTCACAAAGCTTACTTTCAAGTAAATTCAGGAGCTAGTTAATGGCAACTATTAACCAGTTGGTACGTAAGCCTCGTGCAAAGCAAGTTGCTAAAAGCAACGTGCCAGCACTAGAAGCGTGCCCACAAAAACGTGGTGTATGTACTCGTGTTTACACTACTACACCTAAAAAACCTAACTCAGCACTTCGTAAAGTTTGTCGTGTACGTCTGACAAACGGCTTCGAAGTAACATCGTACATCGGCGGTGAAGGTCACAACCTTCAAGAGCACTCAGTTGTTCTGATCCGCGGTGGTCGTGTTAAAGACCTTCCAGGTGTTCGCTACCACACTGTTCGTGGTGCACTTGACTGTGCAGGCGTGAACGACCGTAAACAAGCTCGTTCTAAGTACGGTGTGAAGCGTCCTAAGTCTTAATGGATTCCGTTAAGTAAGGCCAAACACTAAATTATTTTTTAATTTTTTGAAAAAACTGAAAAGTTTTGGATAAAACCTGAAGAAGACAACGGAGAATATTCCATGCCACGTCGTCGCGTCATTGGTCAGCGTAAGATCCTTCCAGATCCAAAGTTCAAATCTGAACTGCTGGCAAAATTCGTTAACATCCTTATGGTTGACGGTAAAAAATCTACTGCAGAAAAAATCGTTTACACTGCACTAGATGCTATGGCTGAGAAATCTGGTAAAGATCACTTAGCTGTATTTGAAGAAGCTCTTGAAAACGTTCGCCCAGCGGTAGAGGTTAAATCTCGCCGTGTTGGTGGTTCAACTTACCAAGTGCCAGTAGAAGTACGTCCGGTTCGCCGTAACGCACTTGCTATGCGTTGGTTGGTTGAAGCTGCGCGTAAGCGTGGTGAAAAATCTATGGCTCAACGCCTAGCTGCTGAAATGCTAGATGCGTCAGAGAACAAAGGTACTGCTGTTAAGAAACGTGAAGACGTTCACCGTATGGCAGAAGCGAACAAAGCGTTTGCTCATTACCGCTGGTAATACCTTCTGTGCTGCGAGGTTCTCTCGCAGCACATTTCTATTTTCTAAGGTGAACCTTAGTAAGAGGATACAATCGTGGCTCGTAAAACTCCTATTGAGCGCTACCGTAACATCGGTATCTGTGCTCACGTAGATGCAGGAAAAACAACCACTACTGAGCGTATTCTGTTCTACACTGGCCTTTCTCACAAAATCGGCGAAGTTCACGATGGTGCCGCAACCATGGACTGGATGGAGCAGGAGCAGGAGCGTGGTATCACCATCACCTCGGCTGCGACGACTACCTTCTGGCGTGGTATGGAAGCACAGTTCCAAGATCATCGCATCAACATCATTGATACCCCAGGACACGTTGACTTTACGATCGAAGTAGAGCGTTCTCTTCGTGTACTTGACGGTGCAGTGGTTGTGTTCTGTGGCTCATCTGGTGTTGAACCTCAGTCTGAAACTGTATGGCGTCAGGCAGACAAGTACCACGTTCCACGTATGGTATTTGTGAACAAGATGGACCGTGCGGGTGCAGATTTCCTACGCGTTGTAGACCAAATTAAACATCGTCTTGGTGCGAACCCAGTTCCAATCCAATTGAACATTGGTGCGGAAGAGGAGTTCAAGGGTGTCATCGACCTGATCAAGATGAAAGCCATCAACTGGAATGATGCCGATCAAGGCATGACGTTCACATACGAAGACATTCCGGCCGACATGCTCGAGCTTGCAGAAGAGTGGCGCAACCATCTGGTTGAAGCGGCTGCTGAAGCTAACGAAGAGTTGATGGAAAAATACCTGGAAGAAGGCGAACTGACTGAGCTTGAAATCAAGCAGGCACTTCGTCAGCGTACATTGAACAATGAAATCGTACTGGCCACTTGTGGTAGTGCGTTTAAGAACAAAGGTGTACAGGCCGTACTGGACGCAGTCGTTGAGTACCTGCCATCACCGGTTGATGTACCGTCTATCAAAGGTATCGATGAACGTGAGAACGAAGTTGAGCGTCACGCTGACGACAACGAACCGTTCTCTGCGCTGGCATTTAAGATCGCGACTGACCCATTTGTGGGAACGCTGACTTTCATTCGTGTTTACTCTGGTGTTGTGAATTCAGGTGATGCTGTCTACAACTCTGTGAAAGAGAAGAAAGAACGTTTTGGTCGTATCGTACAGATGCACGCAAACAAACGTGAAGAAATCAAAGAAGTTCGCGCAGGTGACATCGCAGCAGCGATCGGCCTGAAGGATGTGACGACAGGTGATACTCTGTGTGACCAGGACCATAAAGTGATTCTGGAACGCATGGAATTCCCTGAGCCGGTAATTCAGATCGCAGTAGAACCTCGTTCTAAGGCAGACCAGGAAAAAATGGGTATCGCGCTGGGTAAACTGGCAGCAGAAGATCCATCTTTCCGTGTCGAAACCGACAATGAAACCGGTCAGACTCTGATCTCAGGTATGGGTGAGCTTCACCTAGACATCATCGTTGACCGTATGAAACGTGAATTCAACGTTGATTGCAACGTGGGTAAACCTCAGGTTGCATACCGTGAAACCATTCGTGGCAAAGCGGAAGTAGAAGGCAAGTTTGTTCGTCAGTCAGGTGGTCGTGGTCAATACGGTCACGTATGGCTGAAGATTGAACCTTCTGAACCAGGCGAAGGCTTTGTCTTCGTTGACGAGATCGTGGGTGGTGCGATTCCTAAGGAATTCATCGGCCCGGTAGCGAAAGGTATCGAGGAGCAAATGAACAACGGTGTGTTGGCGGGCTATCCAGTACTGGATGTCAAAGCAACACTATTCGACGGTTCATTCCACGATGTCGACTCAAGTGAGATGGCGTTTAAGATCGCTGGCTCAATGGCATTCAAGAAAGGTGCGCTTGAAGCAAAACCTGTCATTCTTGAACCGCTGATGAAAGTTGAAGTAACCACTCCGGAAGACTGGATGGGTGATGTGGTCGGTGACCTGAACCGTCGTCGTGGCATCATCGAGGGTATGGATGAAGGTCCTGCTGGCCTGAAAATCATTCGTGCGCGCGTACCACTTTCTGAGATGTTCGGTTACGCAACTGACCTACGTTCTGCAACCCAAGGTCGTGCTTCTTACTCTATGGAGTTTTCTGAGTACGCCGAGGTGCCTAAAAACATTGCTGATGCAATTGTGGCAGAGCGCGGTTAATAATGAATCTATTGCGCTGACGAGAGTTGGCGCATAAAATAGCAATTTCTGGCGCGCCTTGAGTGTACGTGACTTAAGGCGAATCATAACTAGGAAGGAACACGATCGTGTCTAAAGAAAAATTTGAACGTACGAAACCGCACGTAAACGTTGGTACTATCGGCCACGTTGACCACGGTAAAACAACTCTAACTGCAGCAATCTGTACTACTCTGTCTAAAGTATACGGCGGTGCAGCACGTGACTTCGCGTCAATCGACAACGCTCCAGAAGAGCGCGAGCGCGGTATCACAATCTCTACTTCTCACGTAGAGTACGACACTCCAAGCCGTCACTACGCACACGTAGACTGCCCAGGACACGCTGACTATGTTAAAAACATGATCACTGGTGCTGCGCAAATGGACGGTGGTATCCTAGTTGTTGCTGCAACAGATGGTCCAATGCCACAAACTCGTGAGCACATCCTACTAGGCCGTCAGGTTGGTATTCCTTACATCATCGTATTCATGAACAAATGTGACATGGTTGACGATGAAGAGCTGCTAGAACTAGTAGAAATGGAAGTTCGTGAACTTCTGTCTGAATACGATTTCCCAGGTGATGACCTACCAGTTATCCAAGGTTCTGCACTAGGCGCGCTAAACGGCGAAGCACAGTGGGAAGAGAAAATCCTTGAGCTGGCTAAAGCACTGGACGAGTACATTCCAGAGCCAGAGCGTGCAGTAGACATGCCGTTCCTGATGCCAATCGAAGACGTATTCTCAATCCAAGGTCGTGGTACAGTAGTAACTGGCCGTATCGAGCGCGGTATCCTACGTGTAGGTGATGAAGTAGCGATCGTTGGTATCCACGACACTACAACCACTACATGTACTGGTGTAGAAATGTTCCGTAAACTGCTAGACGAAGGTCGTGCAGGTGAGAACGTTGGTGCACTACTACGTGGTACAAAACGTGATGAAGTAGAGCGTGGTCAAGTACTGGCTAAACCAGGTTCAATCACTCCACACACCAAGTTCGAATCAGAAGTATACGTACTGTCTAAAGATGAAGGTGGTCGTCACACTCCATTCTTCAAAGGTTACCGTCCACAGTTCTACTTCCGTACAACTGACGTAACAGGCAACATCGAACTGCCAGCAGGCGTAGAGATGGTAATGCCAGGCGACAACGTACAAATGGTTGTTGAACTGATCGCTCCAATCGCAATGGACGAAGGTCTACGCTTCGCGATCCGTGAAGGTGGCCGTACAGTTGGTGCTGGTGTTGTTGCTAAGATCATCGCTTAATCGATAATCTTACTGCGAACCTCGCATTAAAAAAGGGAAGCTTCGGCTTCCCTTTTTGCATTTCGGTTATAAAAAAATTTGCGGCAAAGAAAGTGAGATGCAAAGGCTTTAGAGATTAAACAAAGGGTTAGATTTACCTCTATTTCTTGCACTGAAGCTAAGTGATCCAGCCATCTGAATTCCGTGGTTCGATATAACGAAACGATCTTAATGAAGCATAAAACCAACTGGTAATAAGAACGATTCTTTTTTATAGTTCTGGCAACAATGATTTTGAGGTTGCAGTATGTACGTTTGTTTGTGTCACGGTGTATCGGATAAGAAGATCAAGAAACTTGCTCTGGAGCAGGGGATCACAGATATTCGCGGCATTAAACGTTGCACTGCGTTGGGTTCGCAATGTGGTAAATGCGTCAAGCAGGCGAAGGAGATCCTTAGCGAAACGATAGTCGTTCAGTATCAACAGGCCAGCTAAGCGCACGACCTTTTTGACACCTTCTCAATTGGTTCTACAGTTATAAGAGCCAAAGAGGAGGGCTTTGTCATGAAAGGTGATCCAATCATCATCCAACACCTGAATAAAATTCTCGGCAATGAACTGATTGCCATCAACCAATATTTTCTTCATGCCCGTATGTATAAAGATTGGGGCTTGAAACATCTCGCGGATAAGGAATACCACGAGTCCATCGATGAAATGAAACATGCAGATCATCTGATCGAACGCATTCTGTTTCTAGAAGGCATTCCTAACCTGCAAGATCTTGGCAAACTGATGATTGGGGAAGACACTAAGGAAATGCTGGAGTGTGACCTCAAGCTGGAGTTGGCTGCCATTCCGGATCTGCGCGATGCTATCGCTTATGCGGAAGATATTCGTGATTATGTGTCACGTGACTTGTTCCAAGACATTCTTGAAGACGAAGAAGAGCACGTTGACTGGCTTGAAACCCAACTCGGCCTGATAGAAATGACGGGCATCGAAAACTATCTTCAGGCGCAAATTGTCGACGAAGATTAACTGTAATCTAGCCAGCGTCATCCCCCGGCTCTGGCTGTTTTCCCTGCTTTTTCCGCGCTAATATTTCCCTTGCTAAAGCTGCTGTCTTTCTGTACTATTCCCGCTCCTTAATTCTCGGTCAATTATCATTAGTTCCTTGCTTCCTCTGGATGACCGGGCCAACTCTGGAAGCTGAATAATCCGTAAGGAGCAAATAATGCGTCATTACGAAATCGTATTCATGGTGCACCCAGATCAAAGCGAGCAAGTTGCTGGCATGATCGAACGTTACACTGGTTCAATCACTGAAGCTGGCGGTAAAGTACACCGTCTAGAAGACTGGGGCCGCCGTCAACTGGCTTACCCAATCAACAAGCTTCACAAAGCTCACTACGTTCTGATGAACGTTGAAGCTGACCAAGCTGTTATCGATGAACTGGAAACTGCTTTCCGTTTCAACGATGCGGTTCTGCGTAACATGATTATGCGTACTAAAGCTGCTATCACTGAACCTTCAATCATGCTGAAAGCTAAAGAAGAGCGTTCTAAGCGTGACGAAGCGAAATTTGAAGCAGACGCTGAGTAATTTCATTGATGACCAATCGAATGGAGTTAAGTGGTTCCATCGCTAAACCTCCGATTCGAAGCCAAAGCCCTTCGGGCATCGAACACTGCCGTTTCTGGCTAGAGCATCGCTCTACGGTGATCGAAGCTGACCTACCGCGACAGGTGTATTGCCGAATCCCGGTGGTTGTCAGTGGGCAAAGGTCAAAAGCGTTAACTCAAAATTTAGTACAAGGCAGCATCATTCAGGTAAGTGGTTTCTTGGCTTACCAAACCGGCCGAAATGGCGTGGGGAAATTGGTGCTACATGCCGACAACATTATCCAAATTTAGATCAGGAGATAGCCCATGGCTCGTTTCTTCCGTCGTCGTAAATTCTGCCGTTTTACTGCAGAAGGCGTACAAGAGATTGATTACAAAGACGTAGCAACTCTTAAGAACTACATCACTGAAGCTGGTAAAATCGTACCAAGCCGTATCACTGGTACTAGCGCTAAATATCAGCGTCAACTAGCTCGTGCAATCAAGCGTTCTCGCTACCTAGCTCTACTGCCATACACTGACAAACATCAGTAATTGGCACCGTTTATTAAGAAAGAGGATTAAGCAATGCAAGTTATTCTACTTGATAAAATCGGTAACCTAGGTGGTCTTGGCGATACAGTTAACGTTAAATCTGGTTACGCTCGTAACTTCCTTATCCCACAAGGTAAGGCAGTAATGGCAACTAAAGCTAACGTTGAAATGTTTGAAGGCCGTCGTGCTGAGCTAGAAGCGAAAGTTGCTGAGCAACTGACTGCTGCACAAGCTCGCGCTGACCAAGTTAACGCTCTTGAAGCAGTTGTTATTGCTTCTAAAGCTGGTGACGAAGGTAAACTGTTCGGTTCTATCGGTACTCGTGACATCGCTGACGCTATCACAGCGGCTGGTGTTGCAGTTTCTAAGAGCGAAGTTCGCCTACCTGAAGGCGCTCTGCGCAACACTGGTGAATTCGAGGTTAGCGTTCAACTTCACTCTGAAGTTTTCGCAACTGCGAAAGTACAGGTTGTTGCTGAGTAATTTCAGTATACAGACGAATCAAAAACACCAGCCTCGGCTGGTGTTTTTTTATGTCTGAAGAAAAGTAATCGCTTGTCAGAACAGAAAGATCAGGTTTACAGACAGTACGCTGTCGGCTTTGCTCATGCCGTCTGGTACACGGGTATGGTACTGGCGAGACTGGTTGATTTTGAGCGCGATATCGTCGGTGATGTTGTTGATTACACTCAGTTCTGAATCCAAACGGGTATTGCTTTCACCATTGACTAACGTCAGGTCGGCGGCAAACTTAAGCGATTTTAGTATCTGCCATTCGGTCTTCAAATTGCTGCGGAAAATCGGTTCCTGCACGATGTCAGGAAAGACGACGTCGGTCTTGTCAATCTCATCCAGATTCGGTTCCTGATATCGATAGCCGGGACCCAGTTCCAGTTCGACCAACAAACTTTCCGTATGCGTCACCTGATAACCCAGACCGCCAGATAAGGTGTAATCTTTAAAATAAGCACTGTAGCGTGAATCAATGCCTTTAAAGCTGCCGTACAAGTAGGTTTTGGGGCCAAGCTTGTAGTCGGTTTGCAATGAGTAGTTCGATTGGCGCTTATTCTCTTTACCGTTTTTATCCAACTTGTAAAAACGCCATTCGCCGTTGGTCCGGTGACGACCTTGAATGTATTCACCTTTCAGGCGGGTATTCAGAGACTCCGAACTGGTATTGCCGGTATGCGACTGGTAGCCGAATTCGACCTGACTACTCCAATGAGAAGAAGGTTTCTCGATGTCCTTATCGTTCTTGGGATCCTCGTTCGCATAGACGCTGTAGCTCGTCAACAGGCTAAGACTAAGAAGCCAGACTTTGGACACGCGTTACCTCTGATAAACGGGTTGAATCGTTGCATGATAAGCATCTGTTTGGCTAATTGGGTCATGTGACGGTTAATTCTGCTGTTGTTACACACAAACTTTCGCATCGTTAATTACAAATTACGGATTCTCGCTATAATGGACGGTCATAAAAGAGTTACCGAGTGAAGTCATGGCTGATCCCCGAACAGATAACCGAAACCGTAAACCTTCCGATGCGCAGGTCGATGCGATTAAAGTTCCTCCCCATTCCTTAGAAGCTGAGCAGTCCGTGATCGGCGGCTTGCTGCTGGATAACGAACGCTGGGACACGGTCTCTGAACGTGTATTGACATCGGACTTTTACAGCCGTCCGCACCGCCTGATTTTTGATGGTGTGAAGTCGATTCTGGATGCGGGTAAGCCACTCGATTTGATCACGCTGTCGGAATTTCTTGAGCAACGTGAACAGCTGGAAGACGTGGGCGGTTTTGCCTATTTGGCGGATCTGGCTAAAAATACCCCGAGTGCGGCCAACATTAACGCCTATGCGGAGATCGTGGCTGAACGTGCGCTGGTGCGCAATCTGATTGGTGTGGCGAATGAAATTGCCGATGCGGGTTACGATCCGCAAGGCCGCAGTTCTGAAGACCTGCTCGATCTGGCGGAAAGTAAAGTATTTGCGATTGCAGAAGCGCGCACCACCGAAAATGAAGGCCCACAGAACGTCGACAACATTCTGGAAAAAACGCTTGAGCGTATCGAGCTGCTTTATAAAACGCCGCAGGATGGTGTGACCGGGGTGAATACCGGCTTTACCGACCTCAACAAGAAAACGGCAGGTTTGCAGGGGTCTGATTTGATCATCGTCGCGGCACGTCCATCGATGGGTAAAACCACGTTTGCGATGAACTTGTGTGAAAACGCGGCGATGGAGCAGGAAAAGCCGGTGCTGATCTTCTCGCTGGAGATGCCCGCCGAACAGATCATGATGCGTATGCTGGCTTCCCTGTCTCGCGTCGATCAAACCAAAATCCGTACCGGTCAGCTCGATGATGAGGACTGGGCGCGAATCTCTTCGACCATGGGTATTCTCATGGAGAAGAAGAACATGTACATCGATGACAGCTCCGGTCTGACGCCGACCGACGTGCGCTCACGCGCGCGCCGTATTGCCCGTGAACATGGCGGTTTGTCGCTCATCATGGTCGACTACCTGCAGCTGATGCGTGTACCTGCGTTGTCGGATAACCGAACGCTGGAAATCGCTGAGATCTCCCGCTCGCTGAAAGCGCTGGCGAAAGAGCTGAATGTGCCAGTGGTGGCGCTGTCGCAGCTCAACCGCTCGCTGGAACAACGAGCTGACAAACGCCCGGTTAACTCGGACTTGCGTGAATCCGGCTCTATCGAGCAGGACGCGGACTTGATTATGTTTATCTACCGTGACGAGGTTTACCATCCTGACAGTGCGCTCAAAGGCACCGCCGAGATCATCATCGGTAAACAGCGTAACGGCCCTATCGGTTCTGTACGTCTGACCTTCCAGGGCCAGTTCTCCCGCTTTGATAATTATGCAGGACCGGCATTTGACGACGATGAGTAAAACGATGAGTTACATGAAAGCCGCGACGGCCTGTATTAACCTGGACGCTCTACAGCACAACCTGCAACAGATTAAGCAGCAAGCGCCCAACAGTAAATTGATGGCCGTGGTGAAAGCAAACGGGTACGGGCATGGTCTGCGTCATGTTGCTAAACATGCTTTAGGTGCAGATGCCTTTGGCGTGGCTCGTATCGAAGAAGCGCTGCAATTACGTGCCAGCGGTGTGGTTAAACCGATTCTGCTGCTTGAAGGGTTCTATTCAGCGGGTGATTTACCAGTTTTGGTGACCAACAATATTCAAACCGTGCTGCACTGCGAAGAACAGTTGCAGGCACTGGAAAGCGCCGAATTGGAAACGCCGGTGGTGGTGTGGCTGAAAATCGACAGTGGCATGCACCGTTTGGGTGTACGTCCGGAGCAGTACGCGCAGTTTGTGGAACGGTTGCATGCTTGCAACAATGTGGCGAAGCCACTGCGCTATATGAGCCATTTTGGTTGTGCCGATGAGCTGGATAAATCCACGACAAACGAACAAATTGAACTATTTTTGTCGTTGACTAACGGCTGTGAAGGTGAGCGCTCAATGGCGGCATCGGCAGGCTTGCTGGCGTGGCCGCGAAGCCAGATGGAATGGGTTCGCCCTGGAATCATCATGTACGGCGTGTCGCCCTTTGCTGACAAGAATGCTCAGCAGCTGGGTTATCAACCGGTGATGACTCTGAAATCACACCTCATTGCGGTTCGTGATGTGAAAGCCGGGGAGAGTGTCGGTTATGGCGCTATCTGGACCAGCGCACGTGACACCAAAATCGGTGTGATTGCGATTGGTTACGGTGATGGTTATCCACGCACGGCACCGAATGGTACACCCGTGGTGGTCAATGGTCGTATTGTGCCTTTGGCTGGTCGCGTTTCGATGGATATGCTGACGGTCGATCTAGGACCGGACGCCAAGGACAAAGTCGGTGATGAAGCCATTTTGTGGGGCAGTGAACTGCCTGTCGAAGAAGTGGCCAGCCACATTGGCACACTGGGTTATGAGTTAGTGACTAAACTGACCTCCCGCGTTGACATGTCATATTACGGAGCAGGCCGATAGGCCTGCTTTTTTATTCCCCTTGCAGCGTCGCAACCAGGCGGCGTTTGCCACCGTGGTCACGGTGCTCGCCTAAGTAAATGCCTTGCCATGTTCCCAAAGCTAAACGACCTTGCGAAATGGGAATCGTCACGCTGGAGCCGAGCAACGACGCTTTGATGTGAGCGGGCATGTCATCATCACCTTCGTAGGTGTGGACATAATACGGTGCGCGTTCGGGAACAAAGTGATTAAAGTGCTGTTCCATGTCCGAACGAACCGTTGGATCCGCATTTTCGTTGATGGTCAGACTGGCGGATGTATGTTGAATAAATAGATGTAGCAAACCGACAGAAATATCAGCCAACTGAGGTAATTGTTGTTCAATTTCATCAGTAATCAAATGAAAGCCTCGTGGATATGCACGCAGGTGAATTTGCTGTTGAGCCCACATTCTCATCTCTCCATAATCTGATTGGCAAACGGGCAGATAAACGCTATGGTTGGCGCCAAGTGATTGCAACACAATTGGGTAAACACTCGGCGTTTACGTGACTTAACTCAATGTGGGGGTACATGAGCTGAGTCATAATTGTGCATTGAAAATTTATTACACTTTGATCTGCTTCAGGCAGAGAATTTTATCATTTTCTTTTTGCTTAATCGGGGATTCTGCATTCTTGGCGCCAGTGACTAAGATTAGTGGAATAAAATCGACAGTAACATCGGGATAGATACCATGTTGAAAAATATCAATCCAACGCAAACTCAAGCTTGGAAAGCACTGACCGCGCATTTTGAATCGGCGCAGGATATGGACCTCAAAACTCTGTTCGCAGAGGACAGCCAGCGTTTCGCAAAATACTCGACTCGTTTCGGTAACGACATTCTGGTCGACTACTCTAAGAACCTGGTCAATGAAGAAACCATGAAGCACCTGTTCGCTCTGGCTGAAGAGACCGACGTGAAAAGCGCGATTCAGGCGATGTTCAGTGGTGAAGCGATCAACCAGACTGAAGGCCGTTCTGTGCTGCACACCGCGTTGCGTAATCGCAGCAATACGCCAGTGATGGTGAAAGGCGAAGATGTCATGCCAGCAGTGAATGCTGTGCTTGAGAAAATGAAATCTTTCTCTGAACGTATCATTGGCGGTGAGTGGAAAGGCTTTACTGGCAAAGCGATCACTGACGTTGTCAACATCGGTATCGGTGGCTCTGACCTCGGTCCCTACATGGTGACTGAAGCGCTGACACCATACAAAAACCACCTGACCATGCACTTTGTGTCTAACGTCGATGGTACGCACATTGCAGAAACGCTGAAGAAAGTGAATCCGGAAACGACGCTGTTCCTGGTCGCTTCAAAAACCTTCACCACGCAAGAAACCATGACCAATGCGCACTCTGCGCGTGACTGGTTCCTGGCAACCGCTGGCGATGACGCACACGTAGCAAAACACTTCGCGGCGCTGTCAACCAACGCACAAGCGGTAGCGGAATTTGGTATTGATACCGACAACATGTTCGAGTTCTGGGACTGGGTTGGTGGTCGTTACTCTCTGTGGTCTGCAATCGGCCTGTCTATCATTCTGTCGATCGGTTTTGACAACTTCGTTGAGCTGCTGACGGGCGCGCATGAAATGGATAAGCATTTCGTTGAAACTCCGTTCGAAAGCAACATCCCAATGATCCTGGCGTTGATTGGTATTTGGTACAACAACTTCCACGGTGCCGAATCAGAAGCGATTCTGCCATACGATCAGTACATGCACCGCTTTGCAGCTTACTTCCAGCAAGGCAACATGGAATCTAATGGCAAGTTCGTTGACCGCGACGGCAACCCGGTGACTTACCAGACGGGACCAATCATTTGGGGTGAACCAGGCACGAACGGTCAGCACGCGTTCTACCAGCTGATTCATCAAGGCACGAAGCTGATCCCTTGTGACTTCATCGCACCAGCTCTGACTCACAATGCCGTCAGCGATCACCATCAGAAACTGATGTCGAACTTCTTCGCGCAAACAGAAGCGTTGGCATTCGGTAAATCAGCAGAAGTGGTGAAAGCAGAATTCATCAAAGCGGGTAAAACAGAAGAAGAAGTAGCGGCACTGATTCCATTCAAAGTGTTTGAAGGTAACCGTCCGACGAACTCTATTCTGGTGAAACAAATTACCCCACGTTCGCTGGGTAACCTGATCGCAATGTACGAACACAAAATCTTCGTTCAGGGCGTGATTTGGAACATCTTCACCTTTGACCAATGGGGTGTGGAACTGGGCAAACAGCTGGCAAACCAAATCCTGCCTGAACTGGCAGATGGCGCGCAAATCAGCTCTCACGACAGTTCAACGAATGGCCTGATCAACGCATTTAAAGCGTTTCGTGGCTAATTAGGCGATTCCGGGTCTAGGCCCGGAGTCACAGATAAAAAAAGCGGATGCCTTGGCATCCGCTTTTTATTGGAATTGAATCAGAAAGGTTATTCGAAACAGATTTCGATGAAGGCATTTCCCCACTGCGAGGCAAATGGCATGATGATGATCGAACCTTCACATTTGTGACGAATGGTGTGTCCCTTGCCGGAAACAACAACCGGGGTTGCCATATCAAAATCAAACCCACTTTCGGCCAGAATACGTTTCGCGCCGCCAGTGACCATGTTGGTGATTTCACCCACCATGTCCGTCACTTCTTCATTTAACCCGTTCGGTCGCTCGCCCAGCATATTCTGCATAATTTCCAGAGCCAGACTTTCATCGAAAGTGATCGACATGGAGCCGCGAGTTTGCTGCCCAACCATACCAATCAGGCCGGACACATCACCTCGGGCAATTTCGTCTTTTTTCAGACGAGGTTTCTGAGGCTTCAGTTCGAGAGAAGCCATCGTTTTTAACACGTTCAGCAGAGACGCTAAAAACGGGTTTACAAATTCAGCGCGCATAACCTTCTTCTATTGTTTCATTCTTTACTTCGAGGAACACGATTGGCATACACCATGAGACTCAATCACATGATTGACGATTTTAAAGCCGTGTTTCTCCGCGTTGTTTGCCAGCAAGGCTATCAGACTATCATCTTGCAATTCAATAACGTTGCCGCACTGGTCACAAATCAATAGCTGAGAAAAGTGCTTATGGGCATTACAGGAGCAGCAGGATATAAAGCTGTTGGTTGATTCCACCCGGTGTATGAAGCCTTGTTCCATCAGAAAATCCAGCGCCCGGTATACCGTGGGTGGTTTCGCCTGAGGTTCACTCTGCTTCAGATCTTCCAGCAATTCATAAGCACTGGAGGCTTTTTTGCTGGCACAGATGAGCTCAAATACCCGTTTTCGCTGAGAAGTCAGCCTGACACCTCGTGCCGCACATATTTCTTCAATCTGTTTGGTAAGCTTATTGTCCAAATCTATCACCATAACCGTCGGACTTTAGTAATCATATACTATTTCCGGATGAATATCGTTTTGCTCATCAATAAATCTGGCTTGATTCAAACACTAACAACGATATTCCCATAGATAAGCGCTAAGTTACCTTATCTTGCCGTAAAACGATACTACCGAAGAACTGTTGGCGATATAAACAGAAGCGATTACAATGCCAAACTTTCTTTTTGGTCACCCGGTGGCCGAATGCTTGTTGATTGAAATGGGGATGTTGAACCAATGACTCACTCATGTCGGCTTTCTGTGGCGCCAATGTTGGATTGGACTGACCGCCACTGCCGCTATTTCCATCGTTTGCTGTCATCGCAAACCTTGCTTTATACCGAAATGGTAACCACAGGTGCGATCATCCATGGAAAGGGTGACTTCTTGGCGTACAATGAGGAGGAACACCCGGTTGCGTTGCAGCTTGGTGGTTCGAACCCAGCGGATCTGGCGCGTTGTGCCAAACTGGCGCAGGAACGCGGTTACGATGAAATTAACCTCAATGTCGGCTGTCCGTCAGATCGCGTACAGAACGGCCGCTTTGGTGCTTGCTTGATGGCGGAACCTGATTTGGTTGCGCAGTGTGTCGCGGCGATGAAAGAGGTGGTGGATATTCCGGTAACGGTGAAAACCCGTATCGGTATCGACGATCAGGACTCGTATGAGTTTCTGACTAACTTCGTTACGTTGGTGTCTGAAAAAGGTGGCTGCGAGCAGTTCACCATTCATGCACGCAAAGCGTGGTTGAGCGGTTTGAGCCCGAAAGAGAACCGCGAGATCCCGCCGCTGGATTACCCTCGCGCGTATCAGCTTAAGCAGGATTTTCCACATCTGACCATCGCTGTTAATGGTGGGGTGAAGACGTTGGCTGAAGCCAAAGAACATCTCCAACATTTGGATGGCGTCATGATCGGCCGTGAAGCGTACCAAAGCCCATACTTGCTGGCAGAAGTGGATCAGCAAATCTTTGGTCTGGATACGCCGGTGAAGAAGCGTTCGCAGGTGGTGCAAGAAATGTATCCGTACATTGAGCAGCAACTGGCACAGGGGAGCTATCTGGGCCACATTACTCGTCATATGCTGGGCTTGTTCCAGAATATGCCGGGCGCGCGTCAGTGGCGTCGCCATATCAGTGAAAACGCACACAAAGCGGGCGCTGGTATTGAAGTGGTCGAGCAGGCGCTGGCCAAAATTCCTTATCAGGAGTTGGATGTGTAAATTTCGCCAATTTATGGTGACTTTAACCAATTAATAGAGGCCGTGGAAGTAGTGTTTTCACGGCCTTTTTATTTTTTCCTTTTTAGAACAGTCAATTACCGTGCTTGTTTTGCTTGGCGCGAAACGTGCAGTGTTGGAGTAAAAAGGAGAGCAATGATGATTGAGCTGATTTTTATTCTGGTCTTTGTGGCCAGTCTGTTGGTCACCGGACTCACGGTGTTTGGGGCGCTGATTGCTGCCGCTGTTGCCTTTGTGGTGCTGATGTTACTGAGCATGTTAGGGTTTGCAATTAAGTTGCTCCCTTGGATTATCGTGATTGCACTTGGTGTCTGGGTGTACCGCCACTATCAGCAAATTCCGCGTTAAGAATAGCGTCCTGTCCTTAACTAAGCTGGCTTGTGTGCTAATATGCCGATATTGAATATGGCTGAAAATGTGTACTTGGACAGGAGCGACAACAATGAATAAGCCAGCTATGGCGATAGTAACAACGGCGTTTTTATCGCTTTCTTCCACGGCATGGTGTGAGGATTCTTCGTACACTGTGAACGTGGGTGCTGAGATGTGGCGAGGAAGTACTAAGATTGACGAAATTCGCCGTGATACGGATTACGCTCCTTCTTTCCATGCTGCGGTCGAAAGTGATATCCGTTACCTGCCCAACGTCAGTGTGCGTTATACCAGTGTTGATGCAGACTATGCGTCTTATGACAAATGGGACTACACCTTCTATTACACGCTGCTTCATCATGAGCTGATGAACTTCGATGCCGGCGTAACGCTTACTCGCTACAGCAATACCGACTACCAAGCGCTGGATACCAGAACTTACGATTTTGATGAAACCACTTTTAACTGGTACGCGTCAGCGGCGCTGTCGATCCCGGATACCAATTTTGATGTTATCGGTCAGTTCGATGTTGGTAACAGCAGCGGGATTAAGAGTTCTGACGTGACGGCTGGGATTCAGTATCGACTGCCAATCCAAGAGGGCTTATGGACCATCAAAGGTGGCTACCGCGTCATCGATTTGGAATTTGAAGATCTCGCCAAGCAATCTCCAGATACCGAAACGTCCTACGTCTTTGTTGACGGTTGGTTTCTGGGTGCAGAGTTCCGCTTCTGAACCTCTTTCTCTTACTTTAAACGCCACCGCTTTCCGGTGGCGTTTTTGTTCTGTTAACGACAATCTCATCAGCAGAATTCGCAATCTTCCCGAAATAGACCATGCTTAATGTGATGGATCGGCAATATGAGTGAGAGTGGCGATGACTATCACGGAACTGAGAAACCTTTACCGCGAGAACCAACTTGTAGAAGCCATAATTGAACCCTCTTCAGAAGAAGGCGCGTGGATTGTGGAATTTCGTCACCAACGGGGAGGATTTGTGCTGCTGACTGGCACGAATGGCGAGGAGTGCCATTACATCGATCTTGACCAGGCTTCTAAATCGGCGATGGCGGTGGGATTTAAGCAGGTGAGAGTGGAATCTAAGTAAGGTGAAATGTTACCCGCCTTACTTCCAAAAAGTTATAAAACATGCTCATCTATTCTTTCTTGTTATTAAGAGGAGTGGTTAATCTATCGTCACGCAATGAATAAGGAAGTCGTGACAATGTCTTCAGGAAACACCATACCAAAAGAGCTAGCTGGGCTTGCAAGCCCACTCAACGACTCGCAGCTAAACCAGCTGCAACAAACGATTTCACAACTCTCACCTCAGCAAATGGCTTGGGTGAGCGGTTATTTCTGGGGGCTAAGCCAGTCTCAGACTCTGGGCGCTTCAGCACCTTTGACTCAGGCGGCTGCTCTGACCTCCGCAAAACCTGCAGGTAAGCTGACCATTATCTTTGCTTCGCAAACCGGTAACGCTAAAGGTGTGGCCGAAGCATTAGAACAGGAAGCTCAGGCTGCTGGTATCACGGTACAATTATTTGATGCCAGTGATTACAAAGGCAAAGATCTGGCGAAAGAAACGCATGTGATCTTTGTGGCTTCAACCAATGGTGAAGGCGAAGCGCCGGACAACGCGCTGGAGCTGCATGAATTCCTGCAATCGAAAAAAGCTCCGAAACTGCCAAACCTGCAATACGGTGTGATTGGCTTGGGTGACTCGAGCTATGAGTTTTTCTGCCAAACTGGTAAAGACTTCGATGCTTTCCTTGAAAAACTGGGCGCGAAACGCTTTATCGATCGCGTTGATTGTGATGTGGACTATGACGCTCCTGCTGCCGAATGGCGTGCTAAAGCACTAGAAAGTGTTAAAGAAGCGTTGGCGGGTAGCCAGGCGGAAGTGGTTCAGTTGCCCGTTGGCCAAGCCACGACTTCTCACTCTCAGTACAACAAACAAAATCCTTACACCGCGACATTGCTGACCAGCCAGAAAATCACTGGCCGCGATTCGGGCAAAGACGTGCGTCACATCGAAATCGATTTGGCAGACTCGGGTCTGACTTATCAACCGGGTGATGCGTTGGGCGTATGGTATGAAAACAGTGCAGAACTGGCGAATGCTGTGTTGGCGGCGGCAGGTTTGTCTGGTGTTGAAAGTGTCGAAGTTGATGGTGAGAGTTTATCGCTGCACAGCGCACTGGTCAGCAAATACGAAATCACGGGTTCGAATCCGCAGTTCGTCACTAAGTTTGCTGAGCTGTCTGGCAGTAAGAAACTGCAAAAGCTGGTGGAAGATAAAGACAAGCTACGTGAATACGCGGTAAACACTCAAATTGTCGATGTACTAAAAGAAAAGAAAACCAAGCTCTCAGCTGAACAATTGATTTCTCTGCTACGTCGCCTCACGCCACGTCTGTACTCTATCGCATCCAGCCAATCGGAAGTGGATGAAGAAGTGCACTTGACGGTGGGCATCGTGGAATACGATGTGGATGGCGAAGTTCGTCAAGGCGGCGCGTCCAGCTTTTTGGGGCAGCGTTTGGAGGAAGGTGAGTCGGTGAAAGTGTTCATCGAGCACAACAACAACTTCAAACTGCCGCAAGATGATTCAACGCCAGTGATCATGATTGGCCCGGGTACTGGTATTGCGCCGTTCCGCAGCTTTATCCAAGAGCGTGATAACCGCGGAGCGGATGGTAAGAGCTGGTTGTTCTTTGGCGATCGCACCTTCACCCAAGATTTCCTTTACCAAGTGGAATGGCAGAAATACCTGAAGTCGGGCGCGCTCACGCGCTTGGACGTCGCCTTCAGCCGTGACCAACATGAAAAAGTGTACGTGCAACACCGTGTGTTGGAGCAAGCTGAGCAGGTATGGCAATGGCTGCAAGATGGCGCCTACGTTTATATCTGTGGTGATGCCACACGCATGGCGAAAGATGTCCATGAAGCGCTGATCGTCGTCGCGCAGCAACAGGGTGGCCTGTCACGTGAAAAAGCAGAAGAATATTTCAATGAGCTTCGTAAAGCGAAACGTTACCAGAGGGATGTGTACTAATGAGCACCAAGATTGAAAACAACGTACAGGAAGTTCTTGGCGAAGTGCTCGGCTCGCTTTCTGATAATGAACGTCTCAAGCGCGAAAGTAATTTCCTACGCGGCACGATCGAACAAGATCTGCAAGATCGCATTACGGGCGGATTTACCGCTGATAACTTCCAGTTGATCCGCTTCCACGGCATGTATCAGCAGGATGACCGTGACATTCGCAACGAACGTACCAAACAAAAACTGGAGCCGCTGCACAATGTGATGCTGCGTGCTCGTATGCCGGGCGGCATCATCCAGCCAAAACAGTGGCTGGCGATCGATAAGTTTGCAACCGAACACTCTCTGTATGGCAGTATCCGTCTGACGACCCGCCAGACCTTTCAGTTCCATGGCGTTCTGAAACCGAACATTAAATTGATGCACCAGACACTCAACAGCATCGGAATCGATTCGATTGCGACCGCGGGTGACGTAAACCGTAACGTACTATGTACCTCAAACCCGGTGGAATCTGAGCTGCACCAAGAAGCGTACGAATGGGCATCGAGA